>DATLZT010000262.1:0-13810 GCA_035573835.1 Gemmatimonadales bacterium | reverse complement strand
GGACTGAGCGGAGCGTAGCACCGGAGGAAGGAGGGGCGCCATCGGGTGGCGGCTCGGCCGGCCGCTACCCGGAGCGAAGCGAAGCATCACGAAGCGGCGCAGCCGGCTTCCGCCGGCTGCGCCGCTTCGTCACGTCGGACTCGTCACATCCGGTGGATATCGAACCCCTCGATGTGCACGTCGAGGTTGTGGTTCACCCGGAAGCCCACGATGCCGTCCATCTCCATGGCGGATGGTTCGGCCTCGTAGACCACCTTGCCGTTCACGAAGAAGCGGATCTTGTCGGCGCTGGCCTTGCCGTCGATCTCGAGCTTGTTGGTCGCCTTGCCCGTGCCGTCGGCCTTGTTGATGGCGGGGTGGGCGGTCCAGCCGTTGGTGATGTTGGTGGTCTTGTCGCCGTCGCGGCGCTTGATGAGGAAGGTCCCGTCGCCCCGGACCAGGAAGTAGACGTAGTGCTGGTTCGGCCCGTTCAGGTCCTTGCCGTTGAAGAACAGTCCATACCCCTCCGGGTGCGCCGGCGCCTGGGTCTGGGTGAAGGTGGCGAGGGTGTGGAACCGGCCGGTCACCTTGTCCTCCTCGCGCCAGAAGATGGCCGCCGGACCCAGGGTGACGTGGTAGCCGGGCGGCATGGTCACCAGCTTCACGTTGGCCAGCGAGCCCCGACCGTCCGGTCGGGCCGTCCAGCCGGCCGGGAGGTTGCCGCCCCCGGCGACCGGCTTGTCGCGATCGGCGCTCTGGGCCACGGCCCGACCGGCGGGCACCGCGGCAAGGGCCAAGAGGAGGAGCGAACGGGCGATGCGCATGGAGAGTCCTCGTCGGGATGTGGAACTGAGCTTGCCAAACCGGCGGGAGACCGGCTAACCTACCGCCCGGACCTCCCGCCCAGGGACTACGTACGATGGAAACCTTCGGAGTCATCTTCGCCGGGATCGGCGCCGCGCTCATCCTCGGCGCCCTCACCTTCGTGACCCTGCTCATCGGCGGCCTGGTGAACGCCATGGTGGTGCTCACCGCCGGCGAGTGGATCGACAGGTGGGCCCGGAAGCGGGGGCTGCCGGTCTGGGAGCCGGAGCCGTCGAGCAACTCCTGACTCGCCGCCGGCCGCCGCGACGTCGGCCGCCGCCGCGCCGTCAGGACGAAGGAGGCTCGGCCCCACCCTCGGCCTGCTCCGGGGTCGAAGCCAACTTGAGCGCGCCCTCGTAGTTGGTCCGCATACTCCCAAGCAGCTCCCTGAGGCCCCGTACTTTCATCTGCACCCCGCCGCCCCGTCGGGCCATGGTAGCCATGATCCCGGCGGTGTCGGCGATCCCGGTCAGTCCCAATCCGGCCGCCTGAACCTTCAGCTCGTCGAGCATCCGGGCGAAGTTGCGCACCGTGAGCTCGTCGGCCTGGAGGATCGCCATTTGCTCGATCACGGTATGCGCCCGCTCCAGCTTGGGGGGCACGGTTTGCAGGAAGGCGAGCTGCGCCTGCTGGCGGGAGCTGAGCTTGAGGGCCATGGCCGAATGGTAGGGGTCCGACGGGGTCCGCGGTAGGGTCCCGCCGGCGCGTCCCGGGGCGGCTTCCGGCCTCGGGCCTCCGCAACTCTTCCCCCTTGCCATCCGTAGGTGTTGGCGATCGTGTAGCTTTCCCGAGTCCCGATCCCAGGCCGACCCGCGGGCACCGACCCGCGGGCACCGGCCGGCGTGACGCATTCCCGAGGCCCCGACCCGGTCGGGATGGACGCGGCGACATGAGGCTTTCCGATATCTCGATCCGGCGCCCGGTGCTCGCCAGCATGCTGAGCGCCGCGCTGGTGCTGTTCGGCGTCATCGGCTACCGGGAGCTCTCGGTCCGGGAGTTTCCCGACGTCGATCCCCCGATCATCTCCGTGTCCACCGTGCTGCCGGGCGCCAACCCGCAGGTGGTCGAGTCGGCGGTGACCGACATCCTGGAGGAGGAGCTCAGCACGGTCCAGGGGCTCCGGACCCTCACCAGCTCGAGCGCCGAGCAGGTGAGCAACATCACCCTCGAGTTCACCCTGGACCGCAAGGTCGAGGACGCCGCGCAGGACGTGCGGGACATGGTCTCGCGGGTGCGGGGCCGGCTGCCCCAGGACATCGAGGAGCCGATCATCGCGAAGCAGGAGGCGGACGCCTCGCCCTTCTTCTGGCTCGCGCTCTCGGGCGACAATTACGACCTCCTCCAGCTCTCCGACATCGCCGACCGGATCGTGAAGACCCGGCTCCAGAGCCTCCCGGGCGTGGGCCGGGCGTTCATCGCGGGGGAGCGGCGCTACTCGATGCGGGTCTGGCTCGACGCCTCGGAGCTGGCGGCGCGCGGCCTCACGGTGCAGGACGTCGAGAACGCGATCCGGAGCCGCAACGTGGAGATCCCGGCGGGCCGGATCGAGTCGGAGCGGCGCGAGTTCACCGTCCGCTCGCTGGGCGAGCTCAAGACGCCCGAGGAGTTCGCCGAGCTCACCGTCTCCAACGCCTCGGGGCAGCTGGTGAAGCTCCGCGACCTGGGCCGGGTCGAGCTGGGGCCGGAGGACGAGCGGAGCGCGCTCCGCTACAAGGGGACGCCGGCGGTGGCGATCGGCGTGGTGCGCCAGTCGAAGGCCAACCTGATCGACGTGGCCGACGCGATCCGGGCCGAGCTCCCCGCGATCCAGGAGGCGCTCCCGCCCGGGGTCCGGATCGAGCAGGCCTTCGACCAGTCGGTCTTCGTGAAGCGGTCGATCCAGGAGGCGGAGGAGACCCTGGTGGTGGCGGCGATCCTGGTGGTCGTCATCATCTTCCTCTTCCTCCGGAACCTGCGGGCCACCATCATCCCGGCCTTCGCGATCCCGGCGTCGATCGTCTCGACGTTCGCGGTGATGTACTTCCTCGGGTTCTCGATCAACAACCTCACCCTGCTCGCCCTCACGCTGGCCATCGGCATCGTGGTGGACGACGCCATCATCGTGCTGGAGAACGCCTACCGGCACCAGGAGGAGCTGGGCGAGGACCCGATGACCGCCGCGATCAACGGCACCCGGGAGATCGCCTTCGCGGTGATCGCCACCACGATCTCGCTGGTGGCGGTCTTCACCCCGCTCGCCTTCCTCAAGGGCAACACCGGCCGGCTGTTCAACGAGTTCGGGATCGCGGTGGCCGGCTCGGTGGTGATCTCGGGCTTCGTGGCCCTCACCCTCACGCCGATGCTCTGCTCCCGGATCCTCCGGGTGCCGCCCCGGCACGGCCGGCTCTACCAGGCGCTGGAGCGCGGGTTCGAGGGGCTGGCCCGCGGCTACCGCCGGACCCTCGCCTGGGCGGTGCGCCGCCGGCCGCTGGTGATCGCCGGCGCGGTGGCGTCCACCGTGTTGGCGGGGATCGTCTTCGTCTCGCTCGAGCGGGAGTTCGTGCCGCCGGAGGACCGGGGCTACTTCGTCAACATCATCGTGGCGCCCGAGGGCTCCACCCTCGAGTACACCGACGGCTACCAGCGTCGGGTCGAGGAGATCCTGGGCCGGACCGAGGACGTCGAGAACTTCTTCAGCATCACCGGCGGCTTCCTGGGGAGCCCGAGCCGCGGCATCGTCTTCGCCCGGCTCACCGACTGGGGCGAGCGGGAGCGCAGCGTGCAGGACGTGATCGCCGAGGTGCAGCCCCAGTACTTCGCCATTCCCGGCGTCTTCGCGTTCGCCAACAACCCGCCCGCCTTCGGCGGGTTCTCGAGTCCGGTGCAGTTCGTGGTGCGCCACCCGGACTTCGACCTGCTGGCGAAGGGGGTGGACACGTTGGTGAAGCGGGCCCGCCGGATCCCGGGGCTGGTGAACGTCGACACCGACCTGCGGGTGAACAAGCCCGAGCTCACGGTGCGCTTCGACCGCGACCGGGCCGAGGACCTGGGGGTGCCGGTGCGCGACGTGGCGGCGACGCTCCAGACCATGCTGGGCGGACGCCGGGTGAGCACGTTCACCCGCAACAACAAGCTCTACGACGTCATGGTCCAGCTCTCGCCCGAGGAGCGGGCCACGCCGAGCGACGTGAGCGGCCTCTACGTCCGGGGCCGGGACGGCAGCCTGGTGAAGCTCGACGCCGTGACCCGGGTGGAGGAGGGGGTGGGGCCCCGGCAGCTCAACCACTTCAACCGGGTCCGCTCCGCCACCATCACCGCCAACCTGGCCCCCGGCTTCACCCTGGGCCAGGCGCTCGATTCGCTCCGGGCGCTCTCGCGGGAGCTCCTCCCGCGGGGGAGCAGCACCGCCCTCGCGGGCGAGAGCCGGGAGCTGGAGGAGAGCGGCGCCTCGCTCTACTTCGCCTTCGGGCTCGCGCTCCTGGTGGTGTTCATGGTGCTGGCGTCCCAGTTCGAGTCGCTGGTGCACCCCTTCACGGTGCTGCTCGCGGTGCCGCTGGCGGTGACCGGGGCGCTGGTCACCCTGTGGCTCTTCGGGTCGACCCTCAACCTCTACAGCCAGATCGGGATGATCCTGTTGATCGGGCTGGTGACCAAGAACTCGATCCTGCTGGTCGAGTACGCCAACCAGCTCAAGGAGCGGGGCAACGACACGATCGAGGCGGTGCTGGAGGCGGGCCGCATCCGGCTCCGGCCGATCCTCATGACCTCGGTCTCCACCATCATGGGCGCGCTGCCGATCGCCCTCGGCCTGGGCGCCGGGTCGATCAGCCGCCGCCCCCTGGGCTACGCGATCGTGGGGGGGATCCTCTACTCGACCATCCTCACGCTCTACGTGGTGCCGGTGGTCTACGTGGTCTTCGACCGGCTGCGGGCCCGGGTGGGCCGGCGCCGCCCCGCCCTGGCCCCGGCCGGCGCCGGCGTCGAGCCGCGCGCGGGAGGTGCGGAGTGATCCTCGCGCTCCTGGCGGTCCTCCAGGTGGCCCGGCCGGCGCCGGCACCGCCCTCGGCCACGCCCGGCGACACCCTGCCGCGGGTGACGCTGGCCGAGGCGCTCCGCCGCGCCGCGCGGGTGGACCCGGACTACGTCCGGGCCCTCGGCCGGATCGACAACGCGGAGTGGAGCCGGCGGGCGGCGCGGCTGGCGTTCCTGCTGCCGTCGATCACGGCCAGCGTCGACGCCACCAAGTACTCGACCGAGTTCTTCAACATCGGCACCGGGAGCCTCCAGTCGACCGCGGTCACGGGGCGGCTCACCGCCGGCTATGAGCTCTTCAGCGCCCGCAAGTTCGTGGAGCTGGGCCGGAGCTCGGCCGAGCTGGCGAGCGCGGAGGCGGGGGAGCTGGAGCAGCGGTTCCTCACCGCGCTGGAGACCGAGCGCGACTACAACGCGGTGCTGGCGGGCCAGGAGCTGGCGCGGGTGGCGCGGGAGCGGGTGCGCCGGGCCGAGGAACAACTCGGCGTGGCGCGGGCGCGGGTGCTCTCCGGCGCCGCGGTCCAGAGCGACTCGCTCCAGCTCGTGCTCGAGCTGGTCCGGGCCCGGGCCGCGCTGCTCAACCAGGAATCCGCCTTGCGGGTGGCCCGGCTCCAGCTCGGCCGCCGGATCGGCGAGGACCGGGCCGTCGACGCGGTGCCGGCCGACACCGCCCCCGCCCCCGAGCTGCCGCTCTCCCTGCCGGAGGCGGTGGCCGCCGCGGTGGCGCAGGGGCCGACCTACCAGGCGGCCCGCGCCAACGAGCGGGCGGCGGAGGCCCAGCTCCGGGCCGAGCGGGGCGGCTACCTCCCGGAGGTGACGCTCGCCGCGGGCCACGCCCGCTTCGACAACCGGTTCTTCCCCGGGGCGCGCAACGTCTCCTCGGTGACGCTCACCGTGAGCCTGCCGGTCTGGAACCAGGGGGCGCGGGAGATCGCGGTGAGCCAGGCCCGGGTGAACCGCGACGTCTTCCGCGCGATCCGGGAGGATCTCGAGCGGGCCGTGCGCCGTGACGTGACCGAGGCCTACGACGCCTACACCACCGCCCGCGCCACGGTGGAGCTGCAGACCGCCGCGGTGGCCGCCGCGCGGGAGAACTTCCGGGTCCAGGAGACGCGGTACCGGGCGGGCGCCACCACGGTGCTCGACGTGCTCGAGGCGCAGCTCCGCCTCACCGAGGCGGAGGCCGACCTGGTGCAGGCGCGCTACGCGACCCGATTGGCATTGGCCGGGCTGGAGGCGATCCTGGGCCGCCGGCTCTTCCCCGACGAGGACGTCCCGTGAGACCGACACTGCTCTTCCTGTTGGGCGGCGTCCTGCTCGCCGCCTGCGACCAGGCCGAATCCGACCAGCCGGGCGGCGGCCGCGGCGGCCCCGGCGCCGGGGCCGGCGGTCCGCCCGCCATGCCCGTCGAGGTGGTGACGGCGCGGCGCGACACGGTCGTGGACGCGATCGCGGCCACCGGCCAGATCGAGGCGATGCAATCGATCGAGCTCCGCCCCGAGGTGGAAGGCCGGCTGGTGGCGATCCTGGTCCGGGAGGGAGCCGAGGTCCCGCGCGGGGCGCCGCTCTTCCGGATCGACGACGCCGAGGCGAAGGCCCAGCTCGCCCGGGCCGAGGCGGAGTGGGACCTGGCCAACCAGGCGCTCCGCCGCACCCGCCAGCTCCTGGAGCAGGACGCCTCCTCCGCGGCGGACCTCGAGCGGGCCGAGGCCGAGGAGCGGAGCACCCGCGCCCAGGTCGAGCTGCTCCGGCTCCGGGTGGAGCGGAGCGTGGTGCGGGCGCCGTTCGCCGGGGTGGTGGGACGCCGCCTGGTGAGCCTGGGCGACTACGTGACGACCAACACCCCGCTCGTCACGCTGCAGACGGTCAATCCCCAGCGCGCCACCTTCCACGTGCCGGAGCGGTACGCCAGGGCGCTGCGGACCGGGCAGCGGGTGACGTTCCGGGTCGCCGCGCTCCCCGGCGAGGAGTTCTCCGGGACGGTGGACTTCGTCGATCCGGTGGTCGAGCTCCCCGCCCGCACCATCCTGGTGAAGGCGCAGGTGCCGAACGGCCGGCGGGAGCTCCAGCCCGGGATGTTCATCGAGGCCCGGCTCGCCACCGAGATCCGGCCCGACGCCGTGATCGTCCCGGAGGACGCGATCCTCCCGCTGCAGGGAGCCAACTTCGTCTGGGTCGTGGCCGAGGGGAAGGCGACCCGCCGGCAGGTCGGCCTCGGGGTGCGGGTCCCCGGCTTCGTCGAGGTCCGGAGCGGCGTGGATGCCGGGGAGCAGGTCGTGGTGGGCGGGCAGGAGCGGCTGTTCGAGGGCGCGGCGGTCAACGCCACCGTGGTCGAGCGTGACGCGCCGCGGCCGGAGGAGGCGGCGGCCGCGGCCGGCGCGGCGACGGGGCCGCGGTAATCACCCCCGCTCAGAGGAGTCCCGACTTCGCCGCCTGCCAGAGCTTGGTGAGGCGGTCGAAGCCGTCCTGGAGGATGTCCACCTGCTGGGGGCTCGGCGTGGCGGCGAGCGCCGTCTCCAGCTCCTCGACGATGCGCCCCATCTCCCGCCGACCTCCTTTCGCCGCCTCGTCCCGGATGCGGGCGAGGATCTGGCGCAGCTCGCCCCGGACGCCGGGGTCGTCGGGCACCTGCCAGAGGTACTCGGACAGGTCGCGGCCCCGGAAGCAGAGGTCGCCCAGCGCGTCACGCAGCGGGCCGGGGCGCGGCGGTCGGTCGGTCATGAGGCCTCGCGGGAGGGGGGCCACCCAAGATACCATGTCGGATGATGCGACGCTTGGGCGTGCTGCTGGCGCTGCTCGCGCTGCCCTGGGCCCCGGCGAACGGGCAGGCGGCCGGCCGCTGGACCGTGGTGCTGCGTGGTCCCTCCCATGACGAGATCCGGGGCGAGCTCCGGCTCGAGGAGGCGCCGGGGGGCGAGCTGCGCGGGCGGCTCCGGCTGGCCGACGATCCCGCCGGGGTGGAGCTCACCCGGGCCCGGATCGATCCCCGCGGCGCCATCGAGTTCCATGCCCGGATCGGGCCGGAGGCGCGGTTCGCCGGCACGCTCGCCGGTGACGAGATCCACGGGCGGGTCTACGTCGGCGGCGAGCTGCGGCACGAATGGCACGCGGCCCGGCTCCGGGAGGGGCAGGAGTACTACGCGGAGCTTCCCCGCTTCTCGCTGCGGCAGTTGCTCGTGGGGCACGGGGGCACCGAGCTGCGGCTGCCCGGCCGCTGGCTCGGTGCGGCCCGGGCGGCCGGGCTTACCCCCGACTCGGTCGTGGCCGAGTATCGCGGGGCCGCCCGGCGGGCGGGAGTCGCGCCCCTCGCCCCCGACTCGCTGGTCCATGTCGGGCTCCTCCGCGCCATGGGCCTCTACCGCCGGGCCGAGCTCAGGGACGCCGGGCGCCGCACCCTCGAGGCGATCCGCACGGGCCTGCGGGACGACGCGCTGCGGCTCCGCTTCGACCTGCTCTTCCGTCCCGGCGGCGAGTGGCTGGTGGATCTGCACGACGCCGCGCTCCACCGGGCCCGGCGGAAGGGGCCGCCGCTCGAGTGGCGGGATGCGTTTCCCGCGCTCATGGCGGCGCGGCTCGTCCCCCCCGAGCTCCCGGCGGAGGCCGAGCCGGTCCCGCTCGCGCTCTACCGGCTCTTCGTGACGGGTCGGGACGACTCGGTCGCCTACGGCAACGCGCTCACCGAGATGCGCCGGCGGGAGCCGGCGTCGGCGACGGCGGTGGAGCGGCTCCTCGACGGCTACGCCCAGGCGCTCGGCTGGTACGAGCAGGTGATGCGCTTCCTGCTCCTGGAGCCGTGGCTCGGCCGGAGCGACGGGCCCCGCACCGTGGCCGGGCTGGTGACGGCGCGGTGGCCCGCGCTGCGGGACCGCTCGCCCCCGGAGATCCGGATCCACCCCTTCGGCTACCCGGAGGGCGCCCAGCGAGTCGGCGTCACGGGCGACCTGCTCGAGGTGCTGGTGCGGCCGGACAATGCCGCGGCGCGGGCCTGGCTCGAGCGCCACGGCGCGGCCGGGATGGCCACGGTGCTCCGCCGGCTCCCGTCGCCGGGCGATAGCGCGGTGGTGGTCACCGCCGACGGCACCTATCGGATCAGCAGCGTCGACCGCCACGCGCGGGAGAGCTTCGGCGGCTTCCTCGATCCCGAGGACGCGATCCTCCTCGACCCGAGCTACTTCCCGCTCTTCGCCGTCGGCACCATGGTGCACGAGTGGGAGCACATCCTCCACGAGCGGGCCCGCCGCGCCGTGCCGCCGCCGGGCGGTCCGGTCCGGGTCCGCGGGGAGGAGGCGACGCTGGTCGGGCCGAACGTGTACCTGGCCGAGGGCCTGGCGGAGTGGGAGGCGCGGCGGGCGCTCGCGCCGGTCGTCGGGCGGTTCCCGCTGGTGGCGGTGGGGGAGGCGGAGAAGCTCGCCATGATGGCCCGCTCGCGGCCCACCGACCCCCACCTGCTGGGCTACCTCATGGTCCGGGTGCTGGTGGCCACCCTCGCCGACGAGCGCCGGGTGGTGCCGCTCCTCACGCGCCTCGCCGCCGACCCGGCCGCCGTGGTGGGGGAGGCGCCGCTCGCATCCGCCTGGGCCCGCTTCGCGGGCACGCCGGACCTCACGGTGCCCATCCGCGGCGGACGGGTGCTCATCCCGGCGGTGCGGTTCACCGTCGAGGACATGGTGCCGGACGTGATCCAGGTGCGGATCGTGACGGGGGCCGCGGCCCCGGGCGCCGAGTGACGCCCACGCCGCTGGGCCGCCGCTTCTCCCCCGCCCGGCGGCCGGTATATTCCCCTCCCATGCGCATCCCCGTCCTGGTCCTCGGCGCCACGCTCGCCGCCGCGCCGCTCGCCGCCCAGCTCACCACCCCCGAACGCACCGGCCATCGCGAGACGTCATCCCACGCCGACGTGCTCCGGTTCCTCGACTCGCTCCAGCGCCGCGGGGCCGATCTCCGGATCTGGACCCTGGCGACCGGCGTGGAGGGGCGCCCGGTGCCGGTGGTGCTCGCGGCGCGGCCGATGGTGGACGGCCCCGCCGCCGCGCACCGGAGCGGCAAGCCGATCGTCTATCTCCAGGGCAACATCCACGCGGGCGAGGTGGAGGGGAAGGAGGCGGTGCAGATGCTGCTCCGCGACCTCACCCTGGGCCCGCTCCGGCCGCTCCTCGACAGCGTCATCCTGCTCGCGGTGCCGATCTACAACGCCGACGGCAACGAGCACTGGGGCCCGGCCGAGCGGAACCGCCCCGGACAGAACGGGCCGGCGGTGTTGGGCGAGCGGGGCAACGGCCAGGGGCTCGACCTCAACCGCGACTACGTGAAGCTCGAGGCGCCGGAGACCCGCGGCGCCCTGGCCCTGCTCGACGCCTGGGACCCGGATCTCTTCATCGACCTCCACACCACCAACGGCAGCTATCACGGGTACGCGCTCACCTTCTCCCCGGGGCTCAACCCCAACAGCCCGGCGGCGAACGACTACGTGCGCGATCGCTTCCTGCCCGCCGTGCGGCGGCGGATGCGGGAGCGGCACCGGTGGGAGACGTTCTGGTACGGCAACTTCCGCAACCAGGAGCCGGACTCGCTGGTTCAGGGGTGGGAGACCTACGACCCGCGCCCGCGCTTCGGCACCAACTGGGTCGGCATGCGCGGCCGGCTCGCGATCCTGAGCGAGGCCTACAGCAACGACCCGTTCGAGCGGCGCATCCGGGTTACCTACGACTTCGTCCGCGAGATCCTGGGCCTCGCCGCGGAGGAACGGCAGGCGATCCGGGCGGCGGTGGCCGCCTCCGATCGCTGGCGTCCCGACTCGGTCACGGTGCGCTCGGCGTACGCCGCCCCCACGGTGCAGGACGTCGTGGCGGAGCTCACCCGGCCCGCCGGGGACGGGGCGGGCCCCTTCGCCCGCCGGGAGCGGACCGGCGTCTTCCGTGCGATCCGGATGCCGGTCTACGACCGGTTCGCCCCGGCCCGCCGGGAGCGGATCCCGGCGGCCTATCTCCTCCCGCCGCGGCTCGCCCACGTGGCCGCGCTGCTCCGCCGGCACGGCGTGGTGGTGCATCGCCTGGGCGGTCGGTGGAGCGGCCCGGCCGAACGGTTCGCGGTCGACAGCCTGGTCGTCCTCCCCCTCTTCGAGGGCCATCGCACCGTGCAGGTGGAGGGCCGCTGGCGGCCGGCGGAGGTCGAGGCCGGGCCGGGCTGGTTCTACGTGCCGACCGACCAGCGGCTCGGCGTCTTCGCCGCCTACCTGCTCGAGCCCGCCTCGGAGGACGGCGTCGTGACCTGGAACCTCCTCGACCGCGAGCTGCGGAAGGGCGGACTCCACCCGATCGCCCGGGTGGCCGCGCCGCTCGCCGTCGAGATGCGTCTCGTGGACGACTGAGCGCCGGCATCGACTCGCCATGGCCAAGCTCCGACCCGGCGATCCGGCACCCGATTTCACCCTGCCCGCGGACGACGGCGGCACGGTCTCGCTCCGCGACCTCCGGGGGAAGCGGGTGGTGCTCTACTTCTATCCCAAGGACGACACCCCGGGCTGCACCACCGAGGCGTGCGAGCTGCGCGACCGCTGGGAGGCCGTGACCGCCCGGGGCGCGGTGGTGCTCGGCGTCTCGCCCGACGGCGTCGCCTCGCACCAGCGGTTCCGCCGCAAGCACGGCCTGCCGTTTCGGCTCCTGGCCGACGAGGACCACCGGGTGGCCGAGGCCTACGGCGCCTGGGGCGAGAAGTCGATGTACGGCCGGACGTACCAGGGGATCCTCCGCACCACGTTCATCATCGACGAGGCGGGTCGGATCGCGCGGGTGTTCGAGCGGGTGAGGCCGAAGGGGCACGCGGCGGCGGTGGTGGCCGCCCTCGATGCGCTCTGACCTCGCTCCGTAGTTCTACGGACCCCATCCTCCCGATCCGGGGGCGACGCTATTTTTCGCCTTCGTTTGTCCGTGGGCTTCGCGCCCGGGAGGGAACCATCCGATACGTCGTCCTCGCGCTCGGTGCCGCGGCGCTCGCCTGCTCCCGCGCGCCGGCGCCTGCGTCCGCGCCTGCGTCCGCGCCGTCATCCGCGTCCCCGCCGGCGGCCGCGGGCGGGAGCGGTCCCTCGACCGTCTTCGTCGAGCCCGAGCCCGGGGAGCGGCACCTCCGCAACATCCGGCAGCTCACCTTCGGCGGCAACAACGCCGAGGCGTATTTCTCCCGCTCCGGCCAGGAGCTCATCTTCCAGCGGCAGGAGGACGTCGCCTCGGGGTGCGACCAGCAGTACGTCATCAACGTCGACGGGAGCGGCCTCCGCCGGGTGTCGAACGGGCTGGGCCGGACCACCTGCGGGTACTTCTACGACGACGACCGCCGCATCCTCTACAGCTCGACGTTCGAGCACTCGCCGGCCTGCCCGCCGCCGGTCGACCGGTCGCAGGGGTACGTCTGGCCGCTGGGGCATTTCGAGATCTACAGCGCCCGCGCCGACGGCTCGGAGCTGCGCCGCCTCACCCGCAACGACGCCTACGACGCCGAGGCCACCGTCTCGCCCGACGGGCGGCGGGTGATCTTCACCAGCACCCGCGACGGCGACATCGAGCTCTACACGATGAACGTGGACGGGACCGACGTCCGGCGGGTGACGCACCGGGTGGGCTACGACGGCGGGGCGTTCTTCTCCCCCGACGGGCGGATGATCGTCTGGCGCGCCGCCTATCCGGAGACCGCGGCGGACACGGCGGACTACCTGCGCCTCCTCTCCCAGCGGCTGGTCCGGCCGTCGCGGCTCGAGATCTGGGTGGCCAACGCCGACGGCAGCGGGGCTCGGCAGGTCACCCGGCTCGGCGCCGCGAACTTCGCGCCCTTCTTCCACCCGGACGGGAAGCGGATCATCTTCGCGTCCAACCACCCCGACCCGCGGAACCGGAACTTCGACCTCTACCTGGTCAACCTCGACGGCGGCGGGCTCGAGAAGGTCACCACCAGCCCGGAGTTCGACGGCTTCCCGATGTTCAGCCCCGACGGCCGCAAGCTGGTCTTCGCCTCCAACCGCAACGCGCGGCAGCGGGGCGAGACGAACATCTTCGTCGCCGACTGGGTGGAGTGAGCGGGGCGGGGGAGCGGCCGTTGACACCGCTCCGCGGCCCCTCGATCATCCCGGGTGAGTCGTCGTCGCCCATAGCCGAGAGTCGAGCAGTGTCCAAGACCACCGTGAGCAACGCCCCCGATGTCCCCGCCAAGCCGCCGGCCGAGGCGCCGGCCGAGGCGCCGCGCTCCTTCGCGGCCTGGGTCTGGGACTGGGTCAAGTCCATCTCCGTCGCGGTGGTGGTCTGGCTCTTCCTCCGGACCTTCCTGATCGAGGCCTTCCGCATCCCCTCGGGGAGCATGGAGAACACCCTGCTGGTCGGGGACTTCCTGTTCGTCAACAAGGCGCTCTACGGCGCGGAGGTGCCGCTGGTCGGCGCCCGCCTCCCCGCCGTGCGGGAGCCGCGGCTGGGGGACGTCCTGGTCTTCGACTCGAAGACGGAGCGCGGGCTCAAGGTGGTGAAGCGGCTCGTCGGGATGCCGGGCGACACCCTGGAGATGAAGGAGGGGATGCTCTACCGGAACGGGAAGCCGGTGCACGAGCCGTACGTGATCCACACCGACCCGGCCAAGTCGGAGGATCCTCTGCAGCGCTCGGTGATGCGGGAGTGGCAGCTCCGCTACCTGGTGGGGCGCGACACCGCCACCTACAACCCCGATCTCCAGGACTGGGGCCCTCTCGTGGTGCCGCCCGATTCGTTCTTCATGATGGGCGACAACCGCGACAACTCGTTCGACAGCCGCTACTGGGGGTTCCTCTCCCGCCGGAGCGTGCGCGGGCGGCCGCTGCTGGTTTACTTCAGCTACGACCCCGACTCCTGGAAACCGCTCCCGATCCTCACCGCGGTGCGTTGGGGCCGGATCTTCACGACGCCGGAGTAGCGCCGCCCGGCGCGCCCGCCCGCCCGCCCGG
>DATLZT010000261.1:0-16791 GCA_035573835.1 Gemmatimonadales bacterium | reverse complement strand
CGGGGGGCGGCCACGCGGCTCGCCCCCGCCGCTCGGTTGCCCTCCCCCCGTTTTTCCCGTAAGTTCAGCTGGTGGAAGCCTCTACGGCGCTTCGCCGCTACCTCCGACCGGAGCCGGTGTCGCGGGTCGGCCGCGTGGTCCTGGAGGCCGGCCGCGCCCTCGCCGATCGGCGGAGCTGGGCGCCCCAATTGGTGGCGCAGATGCGGCGGCTCGGGGTCGACTCGGTCCCGATCGCCGTCTTCATCGCCGTCTTCACCGGCATCGTCCTCGCGCTCCTGTCGTCCTACATCTTCACCGGCGCGGTGCCGCTCTACTTCGTCGGGGCGCTCGTCGGCAAGACGATCATGATGGAGCTGGGGCCGGTGTTGACCGGGCTCGCGCTCGCCGGACGGGTGGGCGCCAACATCGCGGCCGAGCTCGGGACCATGAAGGTGACCGAGCAGGTGGACGCGCTGGAGACGCTGGCCTACGATCGACACGCCTATCTCACGGTGCCGCGGGTCCTCGCCGGCGGGCTGATGTTCCCCGTGGTGACCGCCTTCGCCGTGGCGGTCGGGCTGGTCTCGGGCTGGCTCACCGCGATCAACCTCCTCGACCTCTCCACGCCGGAGTTCCTGAAGGGGCTCAAGCTGTTCTATCGCTTCAAGGACATCTGGTTCGGCCTGGTGAAGGCGGCGAGCTTCGGCGTGGCGGTGACGCTGGCGGGATGCCTGGTGGGGCTCTCCGCCCGGGGTGGCGCCGAGGGGGTGGGCCGCGCGGCCACCCGCGCCGTGGTCCTGGGGTGCGAGGCGATCCTGGTCCTGGACGCCTTCTGGGCGATGGTGCTCCTGTGACCGCGGCCTCCCGCGGGCGGCGATGATCGAGTTCCAGGGGGTCCACAAGGCGTTCGGACCGAAGCAGGTCCTGCGCGGCTTCACCCTCGCCATCCCCGACGGCGAGACCACGGTCGTCCTGGGGTACTCCGGGTCGGGGAAGAGCGTGGCGCTCAAGCACGTCGTGGGCCTGATCGAGCCCGACGCCGGGCGGGTCGTGGTGGACGGCCGGGTGGTGCACGAGCTCGACCGTGAGGCGCTGGCGGAGCTCCGCCGCACGATCGGCTACGTCTTCCAGTTCGCCGCGCTCTTCGACTCGCTCACCGTGGCGGAGAACCTGGCGCTGGGGCTGCGCCGCCAGGGGCTCGACGAGGCCACCATCCGCCGCCGGGTGGGCGAGAGCCTCGAGCTGGTGGATCTCGCCGGCGCGGAGGGGAAGTATCCCGCGGAGCTTTCCGGGGGGATGCGGAAGCGGGTGGGGATCGCCCGGGCCATCGCGCTCCGGCCGCGCTACATTCTCTATGACGAGCCGACCGCCGGGCTCGACCCGGTGACGTCGGCGGTGATCGACCGGTTGATGGTCCGCGCCCGCCGGGAGCTGGGCGTCACCGGCGTGGTCGTCACCCACGATCTGCGCTCCTGCCTCACGGTGGGGACCCGGGTGGCGATGCTGCACGACGGCGTGGTGCGGCAGGTGGGGACGGTCGACGAGGTCTGGGCGAGCCGGGATCCCGTCGTGCGGCAGTTCATCGAGGGCCGGCCCGACGAGGAGCCGGCGATGGAGGCGGCCGTGCGGCCGAGCGCGAGGTGAAACGAGGCAACGAATTCGCCGTGGGCCTGGCGGTGCTGCTCGCCCTCGGCCTGGTGGTGGGCGGCGCCATCTGGCTGGGCGACGCCGAGATCGGGCGGCAGCAGGGCATCCACACCGCCCGGTTCCGGACGGTGGGCGGTCTCGCGGTGGGGAACCCGGTCACCTTCCGCGGGGTGCGGGTCGGTCGGGTGGAGGCGATCCGCCTGGCGGACGACGACTGGGTGGAGGCCGACCTCCGGATCGATCGTGGGGTCGAGCTCCCGGCCCGCCCGGCGGTCATCGCGGCGGCGTCGAGTCTGTTCGGCGAGTGGGCCGCCACGATCGAATCGGCCGACGCGCCGCAATCCGACCCCAACTTGCGGCTCGCGCTGCTCGAGGCCGCGGCCCCCGGCGACGACCGCTGGCCCGGCGCCACCCTCCCCGACGTGGGGCAGCTCACCGCCCAGGCGAGCCGTATCGCCGGCGACGTGGCCGAAGTGACCCGCCGGATCCAGGGGGTGTTCGACAGCGCCGCGGTCATGGAGCTCAAGCAGAGCATCCTCGACTTCGCCGCCATCTCGAACCGGCTGGTCGCCTTCGCCGAGAGCCAGACCCGCCGGCTCGACCGGATCGGCGCCAACGTGGCGACCACCTCGGACGCGTTCGCCCGGGCCTCGATCAGCATCCGCAACACCCTGGCGCGCATCGACACCGCCACGGGAAGCGGCGAGGTGCGGGACATCGTCCAGGGCGCCCGCGCCACCACCGAGGACCTGCGGCAGGCCGCGGCCGACCTCCGGGCCCTCGCGGGCGCGCTGCGGCAGAACGAGGCCAGCCTGGTCCGGGTCCTCCGCCTGACCGACTCGCTCCTCACCCGGATCGACTCGGGGCGGGGCACGCTCGGGCTGCTCGCCAGCGACTCGGCGCTGTACCTGGAGACGACCCGCGCCATGTCGCAGTTCCGGCAGCTCATGACCGATTTCCAGCAGGATCCCAAGAAGTACATCAAGATCTCGGTGTTCTGATGGGAAAGCGGCGGCCCCAGCTCGAGGTGAGCGCCGGCGGCATCGTGTTCCGACGCGAGGCCGACCGGAGCTGCCGCTACCTGCTGATCCGCGACTCCTACGACAACTGGGGCTTCCCGAAGGGCCACCTCGAGGAGTCGGAGACGCCGGCCCAGGCCGCGCTCCGCGAGACCGCCGAGGAGACCGGGCTCACCAACCTGATCATCCAAGGTCCGATCCGGGTGATCGACTGGCATTTCCGCTTCCGCGGCCGCCAGATCCACAAGTACTGCCACTTCTTCCTCTTCGAGTCGCCGGACGGCGAGGCCTGTCCCCAGATGGACGAGGGGATCACCGAGTGTCGCTGGCTCAGCTACGAGGAGGCGCTCCAGGCGCTGAGCTACGAGAACGCCCGGGGGGTGCTGAAGCGCGCCGGGGAGATGGTGCGCACCCTGGTCGCGGTGGGCGCCGGCCGCCCCCGCCGCACTCCCCCGGCGTCGATGGTCCCGCCCGGGTCCGCCGCGGGCTGAGCCGTGACGGCGGTGGTCGCGGCGCTCCTCGAGAGTCGGGGGGCGCTCCAGTCGCTTCGCCGCACCCTGCCGCGCGACGGGCCCCGGGTGCTGGCCTGCCGCACGCCGACGGCCATCCTGCGGGCGCTTGATCGCCACCTGGTCGACGCGATCGTCCTGGCCCCCCGGGGGGTGGTGCTGACCGACCTCCCGGCGATCCGGCGGCGCTACCCCGGGATCCCGGTAGTAGCCTACGCCGCCTTCCGTCCCGACGACGGTGAGCTCCTGCTCCTCTGCCGGCGGGAGGGGATCGGTGCCGTGGCCGTCGAGGGGCTGGACGACGGCGTCGTGGGCGAGATCGTCCGGCGGCATGCGGCCAGCGCCGTGTTCCGGGCGGAGCTTGCGGACGCCCCTCGGGCGCTGCGGCTTTCCGACCCGCTCCAACTCGAGGTCTGGGAGATCCTGCTGGATCGGATCGGTCCGCCCCTGCGGACCGAAGCGCTCGCCGAACGGCTCGGCATGAGCCGGGAGCACCTCTCCCGCCAGTTCGCCGCCGGGGGAGCGCCCAATCTCAAGCGGGTCATCGACTTGACGTGGGTAGCCCGGGCGGCGCAGCTGCTCCGCAATCCGGCGTACGGCGTGGCCCAGGTGGCGGGGCTCCTCGGCTTCGCTTCGCCCGCGCATCTGCGAGTGACGACCCGGCGGATCGCCGGGGTGTCCGTGGGGGAGCTGGCGCGGCTGGGGCCGCGAGGGGTCCTGGCCGGCTTCGTCCCGGGGAATACGCGGAGTCGTCTGGGGTAGTAGGGTGACTTCGCGGGGACCGGGGCCCGGCGTGTGGCGCCGGGAGGCGGTTGGGGACGGTTCTTGCCCGGAGACCGATATTGTGATTATTTTCACAAGCTCGTTTGGACCCGATTCGAACCATTCCTAGCCACCGGTATTTATGGCCACGCAATCCACTCTGCGCCCGGGCGAGTTCAAGGAGATCCTGCTCAAGGAGATCGAGGCGGCTGACCTGGCCTCCGTGGACGTCAAGGAGGTCGGGACGGTGCTCGAGGTGAAGGACGGCATCGCCCGGATCTACGGGCTGAGCTCGGCGCTGGCGGGCGAGATGCTGGAGTTCACCGCGTCGGAGACCGGCGAGACGGTGACCGGCCTGGTGCTGAACCTGGAGGAGGACAACGTCGGCGCCGCGGTGCTGGGCGACTACCTCAAGCTCAAGGAGGGCGACGAGGTCCGCACCACCGGGCGGGTGCTCGAGGTGCCGGTGGGCGAGGCGATGTTGGGCCGGGTGGTGGACGCGCTGGGCCGGCCGGTGGACGGCCGGGGGCCGATCGCCACGACCCACACCCGGCTGGTGGAGATGATCGCGCCGGGCATCATCGTGCGGCAGCCGGTGAAGGAGCCGCTCCAGACCGGCATCAAGGCGATCGACGCGATGATCCCGATCGGGCGGGGGCAGCGGGAGCTCATCATCGGCGACCGGGGCACCGGCAAGACCGCGATCGCCATCGACACGATCATCAACCAGAAGGGCCAGGGCGTGATCTGCGTCTACGTCGCCATCGGCCAGAAGCGCTCGACGGTGGCGGCGGTGGTGGAGAAGCTGCGGGAGGCCGGGGCGATGGACTACACCATCGTGGTCGTGGCCGCCGCGTCCGATCCGGCCCCGCTGCAGTACATCGCGCCCTACGCCGGCTGCGCCATCGCCGAGCATTTCATGTACGAGGAGGGGCGGGCCACGCTCTGCGTCTACGACGACCTCTCCAAGCAGGCCGCGGCGTATCGGCAGCTCTCGCTGATCCTGCGGCGGCCGCCGGGGCGGGAGGCGTACCCGGGCGACGTCTTCTACCTGCACAGCCGGCTGCTGGAGCGGGCGGCCAAGATCTCCGAGGACCCGAACGTGGTGAAGCTCGACCCCCGGATCAAGAAGCCGGGCGGGTCGCTCACCGCGCTCCCGATCATCGAGACCCAGGCGGGCGACGTCTCGGCGTACATCCCGACCAACGTCATCTCGATCACCGACGGGCAGATCTACCTCAACACCGACCTGTTCTATGCCAATGTCCGGCCCGCGATCGACGTGGGCATCAGCGTGAGCCGGGTGGGCGGCAACGCCCAGATCAAGGCGATGAAGCAGGTGGCGGGGCGGCTCCGGCTCGACCTGGCGCAGTACCGCGAGCTGGAGGCGTTCGCGCAATTCGGCTCCGAGCTCGACCCGGCCACCCAGCGGCAGCTGGCCCGGGGTGCCCGGACGGTGGAGATCCTCAAGCAGCCGCAGTACCAGCCGGTGCCGGTGGAGCGGCAGGTGGCGATCATCTACGCGGTCACCAACGGCCACCTGGACGACGTGCCGGTGGAGCAGGTGCGGGCCTGGGAGCGGCAGTTCCTGGAGTACCTCGAGCTGCAGCAGCCGAAGATCCTCGAGGACATCCGGACCAAGAAGGCGCTCGACGACGACCTGACGAACCGCCTGAAGGCGGCGATCGCGGCGTTCAAGCCGCTCTTCCGGCCCGAGTGACGGCGTCATGGCGAAGCCGAGAGCGCTGAAGCGGCGGATCCGCTCGATCGAGAGCACGCGCAAGATCACGCGGACGATGGAGATGGTGGCCACGTCCAAGCTCAAGCGCGCGCAGGATCGGGTGGTGGCGGCGCGGCCCTATGCGGCGGCGCTGGCCCAGGTGATCGCCGACCTGGTCACGCCGGAGCTGGCCGAGCGCTTCCCGCTGCTCCGCCGGCCGGCGGCGCCGGCCCAGGGGGGGCCGGACCGGGTGGCGCTCATCCTGCTCACCTCGAACCGGGGCCTCGCCGGCGGGTTCAACGCGAACCTCATCAAGGAGGCGCGGCGGCGGATCGAGGCGTTGGAGCGGGAGGGGTACGCGGTCGACCTGCACGTGGTCGGCAAGAAGGGGATCGGGTTCTTCAAGTACCTGGGCCGTCCCCTGGCGACCCAGCGGCTCGACATCGGCGACCGGCCGACGGCGCAGCACGCGGCCGAGCTGGTGGCGGAGCTGATCCCCGCGTACGAGGCGGGGCGGCTCGCGGCGGTGGAGCTGGTCTACGCCCGGTTCGTGAGCGCGCTCAGCACCCCACCCACCACGCTGCGGGTCCTGCCGGTCGAGCCGCCGGCGAGGCGGGCCCGGCGCCCCGACTACATCCTGGCGCCGGGGCCCGACGTGATCCTGGCGCGGCTGCTCCCGCTCTACGTCCGGAACATGGTGTATCGGGGGCTGGTGGAGACGGCGGCGGCCGAGCAGGGCGCCCGGCGGACGGCGATGAAGAACGCCACCGACAACGCCGGGGAGATTCTCGAGATCCTGAAGCGCAGCTACAACCGCCAGCGTCAGGCGCAGATCACCCAGGAGATCAGCGAGATCGTGGGCGGCGCCGCGGCGCTGCAGGGGTAGGGCGGCGGCAGCGAGGCGGGGCGGATCGGCGGATCCGCCCCGGGAGACGAGGCGGGCGAGGGTCCGCCGGAACGACGAGGACTGAATAGATGGCTACCGCAACGGCACCAGTCACGCAGCGGGGGACGCCCACCGGGCAGGGCGTCGGCCGGGTGATCCAGGTTATCGGCCCGGTGATCGACGTCGAGTTCGAGCCGGGCCACCTCCCGGAGATCTACAACGCGCTCGTCATCGAGGACAGCAGCGGGCCGGTGCCGGTCCGGCTGGTGGCCGAGGTGCAGCAGCACATCGGGCAGAACCATGTGCGGGCGGTGGCGATGAGCAGCACCGACGGCGTGGTGCGGGGGATGAAGGCGATCGACACCGGGCGGTCGATCTCGGTGCCGGTGGGTCCCGCGGCGCTGGGGCGGATCCTCAACGTGCTGGGCGAGCCGGTGGACGGCGGCCCGGCGATCCCGGCCGACGTGGAGCGGTGGCCGATCCACCGGGAGAGCCCCCGGTTCACCGAGCTCGAGCCCAAGACCGAGATCTTCGAGACCGGCATCAAGGTGATCGACCTGATCGCGCCGTTCGTGAAGGGCGGCAAGATCGGCCTCTTCGGCGGCGCCGGGGTGGGCAAGACGGTCGTCATCATGGAGCTCATCAACAACGTCGCGAAGGGGCATGGCGGCAAGTCGGTCTTCTGCGGCGTGGGCGAGCGGACCCGCGAGGGCAACGATCTCTACATCGAGATGAAGGAGAGCGGGGTCATCGGCTCCTGCGCCCTCATCTACGGCCAGATGAACGAGCCGCCGGGGGCGCGCCTCCGGGTGGGGCTCACCGGGCTCACCGTGGCGGAGTACTTCCGCGACGTCGAGGGCCAGGACGTGCTGGTCTTCATCGACAACATCTTCCGCTTCACCCAGGCGGGGTCCGAGGTCTCGGCGCTCCTCGGCCGGATGCCGAGCGCGGTGGGCTACCAGCCGACCCTGGCCACCGAGATGGGCGAGCTGCAGGAGCGGATCACCTCCACCAAGAAGGGCTCGATCACCTCGGTGCAGGCGATCTACGTCCCGGCCGACGACCTGACCGACCCGGCGCCGGCCACGGCCTTCGCCCACCTCGACGCCACGGTGGTGCTCTCCCGGTCGATCGCCGAGCTGGGCATCTACCCGGCGGTCGATCCGCTGGACAGCTCCAGCCGGATCCTCGACCCGCAGTTCGTGGGCGAGCGGCATTACAACGCCGCGATCGGGGTGCAGCGGACCCTGCAGCGCTACAAGGCGCTCCAGGACATCATCGCCATCCTCGGCATGGACGAGCTCAGCGAGGAGGACAAGCTGGTGGTGGCCCGGGCGCGCCGGATCCAGCGCTTCCTCTCCCAGCCGTTCTTCGTGGCGGAGCAGTTCACGGGTATCCCGGGTAAGTACGTCAAGCTGGAGGACACGATCGAGAGCTTCGAGCGGGTGCTCTCCGGCGAGTTCGACCACCTGCCCGAGCAGGCGTTCTACATGGTCGGCGGCATCGAGGAGGCGGTCGAGAAGGCGAAGAAGCTGGGGAGCGCCTGATGCACGTCACGGTCATCTCGCCCGAGGCGGCGGTGTTCGACGGGGAGGCCGACGCGGTGGTGGCGCCGGCCTTCGACGGGGAGGTCGGCATCCTGCCGAACCACGCCCCCTTCATGACGCTCCTGGGCGAGGGCGCGCTGGTCGTGAGGCGGGGCGGCGAGGCCAACCGCTTCACGGTGCGGGGTGGGTTCCTGCAGGTGATCGACAACATGGTTCGGGTCGTCGCGGAACACGTTCAAGGAGACAGCTATGCGGCGTAGTCTTTATTGGGCAGTGGCGATGACGATGATCGCGGCGGGGGCGGCCCAGGCGCAGGAGACTGGTACCCCGATCTTCAAGGCGCCCTACCGCGCCTTCACCACCTACGAGCTGGGAGGCTCCTTCTCGGATCCGGGCGAGGGCGTGAGCTTCGCCCTCGAGGGCTTCTACAGCTACGGCAGCGGCCCCCACGACTTCGGGGTCCGGGCCGGCTTCGCCGACTTCGAGGGCGACGTCACCGCGATCGCCATCGGCGGCAACTTCCGCACCCGGGTGATCAACCACACCGAGGAGTTCCCCTTCGACGGCGCCCTGACGGTCGGCTTCGGCGGCCTCCTGGGCGAGGACATCGACGACACCTTCCTGGTGCCGGTGGGCCTCTCGGTCGGGCGCCGGATCCTGCTCGAGGGCTCCCGCACCTCGTTCGTGCCCTACCTCCACCCCGTGCTGGTGCCCACCCTGGGCGGGGAGGACGACGACGTGCAGTTCGGCCTCGGCCTCGGCGTCGACATCCGCTTCGAGCCCAACTGGTCGGTCCGGGTGAGCGGCGGCATCGGCGACATCGAGGGCGTGGGGGTGAGCTTCGTCTACGTGCGCTGACGCCCCCGGCGTCCCCCGCACCGACGCAGCGCCCGATCGGAGCCCCGGTCGGGCGCTGTCGCGTCCGGGCCCCACGACCCGGCCCCGCCCGATTGACTTGCCGGCCGGCGCCGGGATAGCTTGGGGCGCCCCGGTTCCCACAGCCCAACGGAGGAGCAGATGACGCGGCAACTCGTCGGACTGTTCGGCGCCCTGGCCCTGGCGTGCGCGGCCAACCCAGCCTCGGCGCAGGTCCTCGGCATCCCGGTCTACAATGGCGGCGTCCCGAGCGGTATCGGCATCGGGATCGACGTCGCGTTCCCCAACGACGACCTCGGCGACGGCACCGCCTACGGCGTGCGGGGGATGGTGGGGCTGGGGCCGCTGGGCCTCACCGCGTCGCTGGCGCAGTTCAACCCGAAGGGGGACGGCGACAACGTCACCTCGGTGGGCGGGACGGCCAACCTCAAGGTGTTCGGCGGCCCGCTGGTGCCGGTGTCCGTCACCCTCCAGGGCGGGGTGGGCTTCTGGTCCCGGGAGACGCTGCTCGGCGACGTGAACACCCTCCACGTGCCGCTGGGCGTGGGCGTCGGGGTGAGCATCCCCAACCCCGCGCTCGCCATCCGGCCCTGGGTGGCGCCCCGGCTCGACATCGTCCGGGTCGACGGCGACCTGGGCGATGCGGAGACCGAGACCAACTTCGGCTTCAGCCTCGGCGTCGACTTCAACACCCTGAGCGGGCTGGGCCTCCATGCGATCTACGACTGGGTGAGCGCCGACGACCTCAAGCCCCAGTCGATCGGCTTCGGCGCCCACTACGCCTTCCGGGTGCCTGGGTTGTGAGGCGGATCGGTCCCCTCCCGCGTCGGGCGGCCGCGGCGCTGGTGGTCGCGGCCCTGCTCGCCGGCTGCGCCCACACCTTCGACGCCACCGCCTTGGGCGTCCGGGCCACGCTCGCGTCCCCGGCGGGGCAGCAGCCCGGCGGGACCCCCTTCCGGGTGACCTCGCGGGCGTTGTTCCTGCTGTGGGGGCTGGTACCGGTGTCGTCGCCCTCGCTGGAGAAGGCGCTGGCGGGTCAGTTGGTCGGGGGACGGGAGGTGACCGACGTGCGGATCCGGGTGCGGAGCCGCTGGAGCGACGTGCTGATCACCGGTCTCACCCTCGGCCTGGTGGTGCCCCGTGCGATCACCGTCGAGGGGGTGGTCCGGGGGGAGCCGGGCGACACCGCCGCCGCGCGTTAGGCGCGGGCCACCATCCGCTCCACCAGCGCGGCGTTCCGATCGGCCGCGCCCGCCCCTTCCAGGACCACCCGCCGGGCGGCCCGTCCCTGGGCCGCCCGGCGTCGCTCGTCGACGAGCCACGCTTCCCACAGCACCGCCAGCCGCTCCGCCGCCCTCGCCTCCACCGACTCCTCCAGCGCTTCGGCCCCCCCCGCCTCGACCAGGAGGCGGGCGTCCCGGCTCTCCCGCCAGCGGGGACCGAACGCCACCGGAATGCCCCACGCCGCCGGCTCGAGCACGGAGTGGAGCCCCGCCCGATGGAACCCGCCCCCCACGTACGCCATCGCCCCGGCACCGTAGAGCTTGGCGAGCAGGCCGACCCGATCGACCAGCAGGAGGGGGACGGGACCGTCCGCCGCGCCCAGCCGGACCGGGCGCGGGAGCCCGAGCCGCCCGGCCCGCCGGTCGATCGCGTCGAGGTGCGACGGCACCGGCTCGTGCGGCACCAGGATCAGCCGGGCGTCCGGTCGGTGCGAGCGGACCCGCGTGAACGCCCGGAGCAGCACCCCCTCGTCCCCCGGCCAGGTGGAGCCGGCCACCAAGGTCGGCGCGCCGGTGCCGAACCGGAACAGGGGATCGTCGGGCCCGAGACCGGCGATCCGCTCCACC
The DNA here is from genome assembly GCA_035573835.1 of Gemmatimonadales bacterium. Taxonomy (GTDB): domain Bacteria; phylum Gemmatimonadota; class Gemmatimonadetes; order Gemmatimonadales; family GWC2-71-9; genus DATLZT01. The sequence goes on along the minus strand of DATLZT010000261.1, from coordinate 5,996 downwards.
ACGCTGTCGAAGCGGGGATCGCCCGTGACCTCGATCCGGTCCGCCGCCACGCCGAGCGACGCGAGCCGCTCCGCGTCCTCGGGGGAGATGGCGCCGGCGCGGCTCACCGCCGCGTAGCCGGGGGCGAGTAATCGACGGATCGGCCCGCGGAGCCGTCCGCTCCCGGGACGCACCGTGGCGGCCACGAGCAGCACCGGGATCCCGCGACCGGCGGCGGCGGTGGCCAGCTCGGGCCAGAGGTCGAGCTTGGTGAAGACCAGCGCGTCGGGGCGGAGGGCGTCGAGGGTGCGCTCGACGGCCCCCGGGGTGTCGTAGGGCAGGTAGTCGGCCAGCTCGGCGCCCACGCGCTCGCGGAGTCGCGCGGCGAACGCCCCGGCGGAGGGGCTGAAGTAGGTGTAGGCGATCTGCCAGTGGGGGTGCCGGGCCCGCAGCCGGGCGAGCACGCTCTCTGCCTGCAGTCCCTCGCCCACCGACGGCGCGTGGAACCAGACCAACGGACGGTGGGGCTCGCGGCCGGCGGAGCCCCAGGTCTCGAGGCGCCGCAGCACGCCGATCCGCCCGCGGTGCGCCCGGCCGAGCTTCCCGCCCGCCAGCGCCGCGACGGGGAGGAGCGCGGAGCCGAGCCGGATGCCGATCCGATAGAGGGCCGAAGGCCGTGGCATGCGCCAAAGTTAACGGGCGCCGGTCGACGGGGAACCGCGGGGCGCTTGCCGGGGTCGGTTGCCGTGCGTCGGCCGTCGGGGTAGGTTTCGGGCGTCCACGCCCGACCGCAACCCGAACCGAGGAGGTGATCCATTGTCTACGGTACCCACGCCGACAGGGATCGCCGTCACTGCCTGACGTCAAGCCTGTCGCACTGAACGGCGATATCCGTCCGGTGTCGTATCGAAGAGGCCCCTCGCGGATTGGCACCCTGCGGCGGGCCTCGTCGCTTCCCGGGGCTCCGGGCTGATCGGGCGCCCCGGGGCCGCGCCGGCCCGGCCCACTGGCGACCGTTGGCCCCATTTCCCGGGATACCGGTCCCGCTCCGTGGTCGGTTACGTCCCCTCCACCGGCCCGGTCACGGCGGTCGGGGCGGACCCGACGATCCGCTCCAGGTTGTCCGGCGCGAAGAACTCGGAGATGGGCACCGTGCCGGCCGCGGCGCCGAGGAACCGGCTGGCGGCGACGGGGTCGTGGCGCAGGGCCGCGAAGAGCTGCCGCATCGCCTCCGGCGGCGGCTCGAGTCTCGCAAGGCCAAGGGTGAAGCGATACATCGGGAGCGACGCCTCGTCGCGCCGCCACTCGTAGTCGGCGAGGGCCTCGGTGATCGGTCTCCGCCCCGCGAAGGCGTCGTCGAGCCCGGCCGCCAGCAGCTCGGCGTCCCGGAAGGCGTCGCTCATCCCCTGGGCCGTGATCGGGTCCTTGTGGTGGCCCGCGTCGCCGACCAGCGCCCATCCCGGGCCGTGGGCCCGACGGAAGAAGTTCGGGAGACTCGCCATCCCGCGGAACGGCTCGACCTGGCGACCGAGGCGGACGCGGTCCCGCAACCCCGGCGCGAGGTCGAGGGCCTCGTGATAGTGCGCGGCGAGATCCCACTGGAAGTGCGACAGGTCGCGGATGGGGGCGATCACCGCCACCAGGGTCAGGGCGTCGTGGGTCGGGACGGCGACGAGGAACCGCCGGTCCCGCTGGTGGAGCTCGGCCCCCGCGACCGGTACGCCGTCCCAGTACGCGTAGTAATTGCAGGTGAGCGTGGGGTGCGCGTGATACCGTGGAGCCTGGACGCGCCGGGCCACCGACGAGTGCCTGCCGTCGGCGCCGACGACGATTCTCGCGCCCTCGACGAACCGGGTACCCGTCCGGGTCCGTCCGACCACGCCGACGACCCGATCGCCGTCCCAGCACAGGTCCGTGACGTTCACGCCCTCGCGCAGCTCGGCGCCGGCCTCCACCGCGGCTTCCACCAGGAGCCGGTCGAGCACGGTGCGGCGGGGCGCGTAGGCGGGCCACGAGGGGCCGGCCGCGTGGGCGGGGCCGCTGAGGGCGAACTCGCCCAGGTCGAACGTATAGGTGTGGATCGGCGGGCACCCGGTGGCGGCGAGCCGGTCCAGCAGGCCCCAGGCGGCGAGCCGGGCCACGCCGGGCGGATGGATGAAGTGGCTCGAGATCGTGTCGCTCGGGAAGCTGGCGCGGTCGAGCAGGAGGACGCGGTAGCCCTTCCGGGCCAGCAGCAGCGCGGTGGCGGCGCCCGCACAGCGCGCGCCGACGACGATGGCGTGGTACACGGCTCCTCCCCGGCGGCCGGGTTGTGGGACGCGGCCCTCGGCGCTCATCTTCCGGGGTGTGCGCCGCGGTCGGGCCGGTCGACGGGACGGCGGGGGCTCGACTTGACGCGCGACATCCCGGGTGCCGGGGGCATGCCATGACACCTGTTCCGCGATCGAGCGCGGCCAAGGCCTTCAGGGAGGCCTACGCCGGCGCGAAGCGAGCCTGCTACGCGGGGCTGGACGCCCTCACGCTGCGCGAGGAGCTGGCCCGCCGGATCGCCCGGGCGGTGCCGGTCGACGCCTGCGCCCTGTCCGTCGCGGACCCGGAGGTCGGCGTCCTCACCCACACCGTGGCCGCCGGGGTACCGCCCGCCTACACCCGGGAGTTCGTGCTGGAGGTCTATCCCGAACACGAGGCGTCGCTCCTGGTTGCGCTGGCGCGGTCGGGCGTCAGGGTGACGTCGGCCGTGAGCCCCGAATGCGACCGCCTCGCCCGTCGGCACGGGCTCGGCCGGAACCTGCGCCTGGTCCCGTCCGTCGGGGGGGCGCTCTGGGGCGCCATCTGCCTCATGCGCGAGACCGGCGGCCGCGGCTTCGATGACGCCGACCGACGCCTGCTGGCGCGTCTGGCGCCGCATATCGCGCGCGGGTTCCGCTCGGCCCTGCTCCGTGCCTCGCCGACCGACGCGGCGCGGGGCGGCGATCGGGCCGACGGCGCCGGCACGGGAGTGGTGGTCTACGACGGGCGCGGACGGGTGGTCCTGCGCGATCGGCAGGCGGCCCGCTACCTCGACGACCTCGGGGACCCGTCCCGCGGCGAGGTCGTCCCGACCGCCGTGGGCGGCGTCCTGGCCCGACTCCGCTGGACGCATCGGCGGCCGGGGCCACGGGAGGATGAGCCGCTCGACGCGGCGCTGCGAGCCCGGGGCCGAAGCGGTCGGTGGTACACCCTCCGGGCCAGCCTCGCCGAGCCGAACGCGGCGGGGGAGGCCTACTCGGTGGTAACCATCGGTCCGATCGGGCTGGCCGAGCGCGCGGGACTGCTCGCGCGGCTCTACGGCCTCACCCCGCGCGAGCGCGAGGTGCTGAGACGGCTGGCCCGGGGCGAGTCCTCCAAGCAGATCGCGGCCGCGCTCGGGATCTCGATCCACACGGTGCAGGACTTCGTCGACGGCGCATGCGCCAAGGTCGGCGTGCGCGGCCGGAAGGCCCTGCTCGCGAAGATCTTCTTCGACGCGGGCGCGGCGGGAGACGCCGCCTGAAATACCGTTCGCCGGCCGGGCGGGAGGGCGCGTCGGCACGGGTCGGTCAACTCGGACGGAACCAGCTGAAGTCGCTGGTCGGGGACCTCAGCAGCAGGTACACGTTGCCATACTGGTCCTCGGCCCAGGCCCAGATCAGCGTCTCCACGGCCGTCGGGCCCGGCTTGTCGTAGTTGTACGAGGGATTGCAGCTGTTCTCCCCGTGCACGCGGGAGTAGGTCGGATGGGTCCGGACCGTCCGCGTCGCGATGTCCACGGTGACCGTACCCCGCTTGTAGACCATGGCCCGGTCCACGCAGCTCCCGTTGGCGGCGTAGGCCTGCCACCCGTACTCGAACCCGCCGTCGGCCGTGAATCGGTAGAAGAGCCCGTTCCCGTAGCCGTTCTGCCAGGCGCCGGTATCGGGATCGTGGAAGTTCGTGGCGGCAACGGATCCGGTGATCCACCCGCCGACCAGCTCCTGCGGGACCGGCGTGCGGGGGGTGCTCGGCCCGGCCGGATCGCCGGAGCCGCCACACCCGGCCAACAGGACCAGTGCGAGCGCGGTCGTCGAGCGTCCCACCGCGGCGAATCTCCAGGGCATGAAGCCTCCTTCGGCGCATGCGGAAGCCGATGGCCGTCCGCCGCGTCGTGCGGCCCCGGCCGTGGACGCCCGGGAGATTCGCCCGGCTCGCGCCCCGCGACCATCCCGAGTTCTTGGGGGGCGGAGTCGGACCTGGCGGAGGTGGCCGGTCGTCGTACGTTTCGGCATGGCCAGCGCCAAGACCTACTGGACCGCCACGCGCGCTCCCCGCTACAGCCTCCTCTTCGCCCTCCCGCTCCTCCTCCTGTACGAGATCCTCGCCTTCGCGCTCTCGCATGACGCGATCGCGGGGGTGCGCAACGGGGCGGACGTGCTGCTCAAGAGCCTGTTCGTGCTGTTGGGCGGACGGCGGGGGCTGATCGTCTTCGGGATCGTGCTGGTGGGGACGGGCGCCGTGCTGGTCTGGCAGGATCTGCGCGCCCACGGCGGCAAGCTCAGGCCGCGGTACTTCCTCGGCATGGCGGCGGAGTCGGTGCTCTACGCGCTCCTCTTCGGCCTCGTGGCGGGGACGATCACCCACATGCTGCTCACCGGGCGGCCGTTCGCCGCCCTGGCGCCGATGGATCGGCTCGATCTCCCGACCCAGCTGATGGTGTCGCTCGGGGCGGGGATCTACGAGGAGCTGCTGTTCCGGGTGCTCCTGGTGTCGGCGCTGGCGCGTCTCGCCCGCGGCGGCTTCGGCTGGAGCCCGCTCGCCGCCGGGGCGTTCGCCACCCTGCTGGGCGCGCTGGTCTTCTCGGCCTTCCACTACGTCGGGCCCTACGGGGACCCGCTGGAGCTTCCCTCGTTCACCTTCCGCGCCGTGGCCGGCGTGCTGTTCAGCGGGCTCTATCTCGTCCGCGGGCTCGGCATCACCGCCTGGACCCACGCCCTGTACGACGTCTTCCTGACGGTCCTCCGCTGACGCCGGCCGACTAGCGGCGCGCCGGCGTCTTCGACGGCGCAGGCGTCCGCGCGTGGGTCTTCACGACGTAGAGGCTGTCGAGGATCCGGCGGAAGACCGGCGCCGGCGCGGCGCCCGGGAGGAGCCCGCCCTCGATGTAGAACGTCGGGGTGCTGCTGGCGCCCGAGCGGGCGGCGCCCTCGGCGTCGGCCCGTACCAGCCGGCGGGTCTCGCCCCGCTCGACGCAGCGCTGGATCGCGCCGCGGGGGAGGCCGATCGAGTCGGCGAGGGAGAGGAAGAACGGCCCCGGCTCCTTGAGCGGCGCCCAGACCCGCTGGTGCTTGAAGAGGATGTCGTGCATCGGCCAGAAGCGGCCGAGCTTGGCGGCGCACATGGCGAGCTCGGCCGCCGGCGCCGCGTTGGCGTGGATCTGGGTGAGCGGGAAGTTGACGAAGACCCAGCGCACCTTCCCGGTGGCGACGTAGTCGCGCTCGAGCTCGGGGAAGGTCTCGAGCGCGTGCCGGCGGCAGTAGGGGCACTGGAAATCGGACATCTCGAACACCGTGATCGGCGCCGAGGCCGACCCCTTGGAGCGGGCGGCGAGGAGGAAACTGTCCCGGGCCTGGGCGGGTGTCGGCGACCCGGCGACGGCGGGAGGGCCGGCGATGGGGCCGGCGGCCGGCGGCAGCGCGCCCGCACCGAGGGCGGCGAGGAGGGGAAGGAGGCGTGTCGACATGGGGGAAAGCTAATACCGCGCCCGCAGCTCGCCCGTGGCGGGCGAGAGCTCGACCGTGTCGCCGGTCACCGGCACGTTCCAGTACCACTCCGCGTTGGGGTCCTGGGCGTCCCAGGAGCGGGCGTGGATCCACCAGCGGCCCTCCGGGAGCCGCAGGGTGACCCGGCCATCCGCCCCGGTCGTGTCGGCCAGCGGCACCCGGCCGCTCGCCCGGGCCAGGCGGGCGACGATACTTTCGTAGTCCCGATAGGCGCTATCTTCCCACTGGGCCACGGCGGCCCGG
>DATLZT010000260.1:0-7342 GCA_035573835.1 Gemmatimonadales bacterium | reverse complement strand
GACGGACGACCTGCATGCCCCAGCCGCCCAGCGCCGCGGTGGCGAGCCCCACGGCCACCGCCACGCCGAGGCCGAGCTGCCACCCCGGCGCGCCGCCCGCCGCCGCCACGGCGGCCACGGTGGCGGGGCCGTAGTCCGGATAGCGCACCGCGCCGATCGGCAGCACGTCGAGGGCGAAGAGCTCGAGGACCGCGCCGACGCGCAGCCCGGCCTCGACGTCGCCCACGATGCAGCCGGCCACCGTGCCGGCCACCAGCGGCCGCGAGAGCATCACCTGCGGGACGCTCACCAGGTCGAGCCCGACGGCGGTCCCCCAGAGGCAGAGGAGCGCGAGCGTCGTCGGTGCGATGTCGATCACGAGAGCTCCCCGATCCGCACCGGCGCGCGGGTGGGCACGTCCTGGGCCGCGATCTCGAGCCCGCTCGAGGCCAGCTCCTTGAGGCTCCGGAGCTCGTCGTCGCTGAGATACAGATAGGGGAGCCGCTCGGTCCGACCGGGCCGGTGGTGGATCCCGCCGAGGTTCACCTGGGGAATCGCCACCCCGGCGCTCCGGAGCGCGGTCATGGTCGCGATGTCGCCGGTGAGGAGGATGCCCCGGCCGCCGGAGGCCTGGAGCTCGGGGATCCGGCTCGCCGCCTCGGCCACGCTGTAGAAGATGAGCTTGATCTCCGGCGGGACCCCCATCCGGTAGATCTCCTGCTCCCAGGCGCTCGCCCGGACCTCGTCGTCCACCAGGACGATGAAGTCGATCCCCAGCGGCTTCCCCCAGCCGATCACCACCTGGCCGTGCACCAGGCGATCGTCCACCCGATAGAGCAGGATGGCCATCAGGGGACCTTGATCGCGCGGCAGCCGGCGGCCGCGGCCCGCTCCGCCGCGGCGGCCGGCGCGAGATCGCGATGGAAGACGAAATCCAGCAGCATGGCGAGATTGACCCCGCTCACCACCTTGACAGACCGGCCGAGACGGCTCTGGTGCAGGGCGGCGAAGAGGCAGGAGCCGCTCGGGGTGTCGACGAAGACGACCGCCGGGTGGCCGTCGATCGCCTCGGCGATCCGCCGCTCGAGGTCGTCGCGGTCGCAGCCGGCGTTGGACACCGGTACCAACGCGCCGCTCACGCCGCTGATCCGCTCCGCCGCCTCCACCAGCGCCTCCGCCAGGCGGCCGTGGCAGGCCACCACCCCGCGCAACTGGTCACTCATAGTCTTCCTGCAGGTACTCCCGGAGCCCCCGCTGCTCCTTCATCCGCCGGATGATCCGGTCGTTGAAGGCCGCGGCCATGTCGACCCCCGAGTACCGGAGCAGGTGCATCATCGCGACGACCTCGCAGATCACCGTGAGGTTCTTGCCCGGATTGAGGGGGACGATCACCCGGGGGAGCTCCACGTCCAGGATCGTGGTGGTCTGGCGGGCGAGCCCGGTCCGGTCGGCGTCCTTGGCGTTCTCCCAGTCCTCGAGCTGCACCACCACCTCGATCCGCTTCTGTTGGCGCACCGCCCGGACGCCGAAGAGCATCGGGATGTCGATGAACCCGATCCCGCGGATCTCCATGTGGTGGCCGGCCAGTTCGTGGCCCTGGCCGATCAGGACGTCCTGGCCCCGCCGGGTGATCTGGACGATGTCGTCGGCCACCAGGCGGTGCCCCCGCTCCACCAGGTCGAGGACGCACTCGCTCTTGCCGATCCCCGAGCGACCCACGAACAGGAGTCCCACGCCGTACACGTCGGCCAGCGAGCCGTGCATCGTGGTCCGGGGCGCGAAGGCCTCCTCCAGCACCGGCTTGATCCGGCGGTAGAACTCCGCCGTCTTGAGCCGGGAGAGGAGGAGCGGCACCCCCTTGGCCCGGGCCAGGGCGACGAGCTCCGCCGGTACCTCCTGCCCCTTGGTGACGATCACGCAGGGGATGTCGAAGGAGAAGAACCCCTCGAGCGCGCGCCGGCGGGTATCGGCCGAGAGCGAGTTCAGGTAGGTGACCTCGGTCTCGCCGAAGACGTGGAGCCGGCGGGGGGCGAACCGCTCGATGTAGCCCGCGAGCGCCAGGCCGGGGCTCGCGACCTCGGCGTCGGGGACCGCCCGCTCGAGCCCCAGGTCGCCGGTGAGCGACTCGAGCTGGAGCGGGTTCCCCTTGCGGCCGAGCAGGTCTCGGATGCGCAGCGTCACACTTGGTCCGCGATGGAGCGTCGGGCCCGCTTGGGCCGGGGGAAGAGCTTGTCGAGCTGCCGCCGGATCTTCGCCTCGGCCCGGTCCAGGGCCGTGCGGTGGTCCAGCCCGTCCCCCCGGGCGACGAACACGTCGCCCCGGGAGACGTGCAGCCGGATCTCGGCGGTCTGCGCCAGGCCGTCGACGTCGAAGGTGACCGAGCCCTCGATCGGTCGCGGGACGCGCTGGGCGAGGCGATCGAGGATGCGGGCCGCGCGCTCGCGCAGCGCGTCGGGGATCTCGCAGTGGCGCACCGTGATCGTCGGCTGCATGGGATGAGTCCTCCGGTTCAGCGGGTCGGGCCCGCGAGGGTCTCGTGCAGGTGTCGCTCGGTCAGCTCGGCGGCGCGGTCCCAGCTCAGCGTCTCGGCGAAACGCCGGGCGCCGCGGCCCAGCCGCTCCACCAGCGCCGGATCGGCCGCCAGCTCCAGCATGCGGCCGGCCAGCGCCGCCACATCGCCGTGGGGGACGAGGAACCCGGTCTCCCCCGCCCGGACCGAGTCCCGGAGCCCGGGGCTGTCGGAGGCGAGGGAGGGCGTGCCGCAGGCCGCCGCCTCGACGTTGGTGATGCCCCACCCCTCCTTGGGCGAGGGAAACAGATTGGCCCAGGCGGTCCGGAGGAGCCGGAGCTTCTCCGCCTCCGGGACGAAGCCGTGGAACCGCACCGCATCCCCCACGCCGAGGCGGCGTACCAGCGCCTCCAGGCGGGGGCGGTCGTCGCCCGTACCGGCGATTTCCAAGAATAGGTCCGGCCGGGTGCGCCGGGCCAGGGCCAGCGCCCGGATGGCGATCTCGACCCCCTTGTACCGCTTGAGTCGCCCCACGTAAACGAACGTCGGGCGGGCTTGGCGCGGCTGGGCCGGGTCGGGCCGCAACGCCTGGGCGTCGACCCCGGGGTGGATCACCCGGATCTGCTTGGGCGACACCCCCCGGGCGACCAGGTCGTCCCGGGTGCTCTCGCTGATGGCATGGAAGGCGGCCCGGCGGTAGACCCGGGGGATGGGCCGCTCCAAGAGCCAGACCAGGGCCGCCATCGGGAAGGGGGCCTCCTGGAAGGCGGTGGTGCCGAAGAGGTGGGGAACGATGACGTAGGACGGCGCGTCGGTGAGCCCGGCGAGGAAGAGCGGGATCTTGTTGATGTCCTCGACCACCAGGTCCACCGGCTCCGCCCGCAGCGCCCGACGCACCGCGCCCCGGCCGAGCAGGGCGAAGCTGTGGCGATCGCCCACCCGCGTCACCTCGATGCCATCCAGCTCGACTCGCGCCGACGCCCCGGGCCAGCCGGAGCAGACCAGGCGCACCCGGTGCCCCCGCCGGGCGAGCCGGCCGAAGAGCTCGAAGAGATGGACCTCGGCGCCCCCCGCGTGGGGGTTCTCGCGATCCTGCCAGTTGACGACCAGGATGTTCACAACCGACCCAGCGCGTGGGCCACCCGGTCGAGCACGCCGTTGATGAACGGGGGCGCCTTCACCCCGGCGAAGCGGCGGGCCAGCCAGATGGCCTCGTCGATCGCCACCTTGGGCGGCACATCGGCCTCGAGCAGCTCGAAGATGGCGAGCCGGAGGATGTTCCGCTCCACCGTGGCGATCCGGCTCAGCCGCCAGTTCTCCGCCGCCTCGGCCGCCAGCCGATCGAGCTCGGCCACCCGGGCGGCGACGCGCGTGGCGAGCGCCTCGGCGCGGTCGAAGACCCGCGGATCGGGCCCGGTCAGGCGGGCCACGCCGGTCGCCACTTCCGCCAGCGGGGGCTCGCCCTGGATCTCCCAGGCATAGAGGATCTGGAGCGCCCGCGCCCGTCCCTTCGTCTCCGACCTAATCACGGCTCTCCCGCAGCCTGCGGAGCCCGTCGGCCAGCGTGATCGCCGCCGCCGCGGCCTCGTATCCCTTGTTGCCGGCCGATCCGCCGGCCCGCTCGAGCGCCTGCTCCAGCGTGTCCACCGTGAGCACGCCGAACGCCACCGGGATGGCGTGGCGGACGGCGACCTCGCCGAGCCCGCGGGCGGCCTCCCCGGCCACGTAGTCGAAGTGGGCCGTCTCGCCCCGGATCACCGCGCCGAGCGCCACCAGGCAGGCGTAGCGGCGGGTGGCGGCCGCCGCCGCGGCCGCGGCCCCCAGCTCGAAGGCGCCCGGCACCCAGAGCACCTCGACGTCCTGGCTCCCCACGCCAGCCTCCCGGCAGCAGTCGAGCGCGCCCTCGAGGAGCCGCCGGGTGACCAGCTCGTTGTAGCGGCTCACGAGGATGGCGACGCGCCCCACGGGGCCGAGCCGTCCGGAGAACTCGGGCATGGCTCAGTGCGCGAGCAGGTGGCCCAGCTTGTCGCGCTTGACCTCGAGGTAGGTCCGGTTCACGTCGTTCGGGTCGGCGATGAGCGGCACCCGTTCGACGATCTCCAGGCCGTACCCCTCCAGGCCCACGAGCTTGCGGGGGTTGTTGGTCATGACCCGGATCGAGGAGAGCCCGAGGTCGCGCAGGATCTGGGCGCCGATGCCGTAGTTGCGGAGATCCGGCTTGAAGCCGAGTCGCTGGTTGGCCTGGACGGTGTCGTCCCCCCGGTCCTGCAGGGCGTACGCCTTGAGCTTGTTGAGCAGCCCGATCCCCCGCCCCTCCTGGTCCAGGTAGACCACGACGCCGCGTCCGTCCTGGCGGATCAGCTCCATGGCGCGGTGGAGCTGGAAGCCGCAGTCGCAGCGGAGCGAGTGGAAGACGTCGCCGGTGAGGCACTTGGAGTGCATCCGCACCAGCACGTTGGGCACCCCCGCCACCTCGCCGTGCACCAGCGCCACGTGCTCGGCGCGGTCGACGTCGTTCTGGTAGCCGATGATCCGCCATTCGCCGAAGTCGGTGGGGAGCCGCGCCTCGGCCACCCGGTGGACCAGCCGGTCATGCCGGAGCCGATAGGCCACCAGCTGGGCCAGGGTGATGAACGTGAGGCGGTGGGTGCGGGCGAACTCGTGCAGCTCGGGGCGCCGCGCCATCGAGCCGTCGGGGTTCAGGATCTCGCAGATGACGCCGGCCGGGTTGAGTCCGGCGAGGCGGGCGAGGTCGACCGCGGCCTCGGTGTGCCCCACCCGCTGGAGCACCCCGCCGGGGCGGGCGCGGAGGGGGAAGACGTGGCCCGGCCGCCGGAGGTCCGACGGCGCGGTGGCCGGGTTGAGCGCGACGTGGATGGTCTTGGCCCGGTCGCTGGCCGAAATGCCGGTGGTGACGCCGAAGCGGCGCTCGGCGTCGATGCTCACGGTGAAGGCGGTGCCCAGCTCCTCGGTGTTGCGCTCCGTCATCTGGGGAAGCCCGAGCTGGTCGCACCGCTCCGGGGTGAGCGCGAGACAGATCAACCCCCGGCCGTGGGTGGCCATGAAGTTGATCATCTCGGGGGTCACGAGCTCGGCGGCGCAGACGAGGTCCCCCTCGTTCTCCCGATCCTCGTCGTCCGCCACGACGATGACCCGGCCGCTCCGGAGATCCTCGATCGCCTGCTCGACGCTCCCGAAGGTGGAGTCCGCCATACGCTCCGCGCGAAGGTGGGTTCGCCCGCGTGCCGGCGGCTCAGGGGCCGCCGGGAACCGGCGCTCCGGCCGGCGCGTCCCGCCGCCACCCCTCGAGCAGCGCGCGGACGTACTTGCCGATGGTGTCCCCCTCGAGATGCACGGCATCGCCCGCCCGACGCTCGCCGAGCGTGGTGTGCGCCAGGGTGAAGGGGATCAGCGCCACCTGAATTATATCCGGGGCGGGCATCGCGTTCACCGTGAGACTCACCCCGTCGACGGTGATCGAGCCCAGCGGGATCGAGACCCGCGCCACGTCGGCCGGCACCCGGAGGTCGAGGAGCCGGGCGTCCTCCCGATCCCCCACGGCCAGGACGGTCCCCACGCCGTCCACGTGCCCCTGGACGAGGTGGCCGCCCAGCCGGTCGCCGACCCGGAGCGCGCGCTCCAGGTTCACCCGCCGGCCGGCGGCGTAGCGGCCGAAGGTGGTCCGGTCGAGCGAGGTGCGCACGACGTGCACCCGGAACCCGCCGGTGGTCTTCCGCTCGACGGTGAGGCAGGCGCCGTCCACCGCGACGCTCTCGCCCCGGGCGATCCCCCGGTAGGGCGCGGCGATCTCAAGGGCGAGCCCCGAGTCGTCGCGCTCCACCCGCCGCACCTCGCCCACCGCCGTCACGATGCCTGTGAACATGGCGTCCGATCCACCACGAGTAAGGTGTCGTCCCCCAGCGCGCGGCGCTCCACCACGGTCCAACGAGGCGCCCGGTCCAGCTCCACGGCCGGCAGCCCCGCGAAGGCCGGGATGCCCGCCTCGCCCAGCCACCGCGGCGCCTGGATAAGGTAGAGCCGGTCCACCAGCCCGGCCGCGAGGAGCGCGCCGGCGAGGCGTCCGCCGCCCTCCACCAGCACCGAGCCCACCCCGGCCGCGCGGAGCCGTTCGAGCCCCTCCGCGAGGTCGGCGGCCCGGTGCACCGTGACGCCGGCCGCCTCGAGCCGCCGCACCGCGTCGAGCGGCGCATCCGCCGCGGCCACCACCATCGTCGGGAGGTCGGCCGCGGTGCGGACCAGGACGAGCCCGGCGGGAATCCCCGCCCGGCGGTCGAAGACCACCCGGACCGGCGCCACCCGCGGAGTCACCGCGCCGCGGACGGTGAGCGACGGATCGTCGGTCCGCGCGGTGGCGCCGCCCACGGCGATGGCGTCGAAGCCGGCTCGGAGCCAGTGCACGTACTCCCGGGCCCCGGGCCCCGAGATCCAGCGGGAGCGGCCGGTGTGGTCGGCGATCCGGCCGTCCAGCGTGGTCGCCAGCTTGAGCGCCACGAACGGCCGTCGCTGGTCCAGCATCCGGTGCACGAAGGCGGCGTTCTGGGCGCATGCCTCCGCGGCGCGGAGCCCGAGCTCCACGTCGATGCCCGCCTGCCGGAGCCGCACGGCGCCGCCCCGGGCGACCGGATTCGGGTCGGGCATCGCGGCCACGACCCGCCGGACCCCCGCGGCCAGGATCGCGTCGATGCAGGGCGGCTGGTTCCCCACGTGGGCGCAGGGCTCGAGGGTGACGACCAGCGTGGCGCCGCGGGCCCGCTCCCCGGCCCCCGCCAGGGCCACCGCCTCGGCGTGGCGGTCGCCGAATTCGGCGTGCCACCCCTCGCCCACCGGCTCGCC
>DATLZT010000259.1:0-3530 GCA_035573835.1 Gemmatimonadales bacterium | reverse complement strand
CCCGCCCCTGGTGTTTTCGCCCGCCGGCGTCGGCGTCCCGCCCCCGGCGAATCGGGTGGCGTTACGCCCCGACCCCTTGGGGGGTGCCCACCGCCAGCGCCTCCGCCACGATCCGCCGCTGCTCGGCGGCGTGGGCGGCGGGATAGCCTTCCGCCGGGCTCGCCCGCTCCGGACGGCCGACGTACCGGACCGCGACGCCCTCGGGGGCGAGTTCCCGGAGCTTCTCCTCGAGGTAGCGCCAGGCCCCCATGTTCCGGGGCTCCTCCTGGACCCAGACGAACTCCTCGACCGCCGGGTAACGGCCGATCACCTCCCTGAGCTCGGGCCAAGGGAAGGTGTAGAGCTGCTCGATCCTGACGATCGCCGGCCGGCGCTCACCCAGTCGATCGGCCTCGGCCAGCAGGTCGTAGTAGACCTTGCCGGAGCAGAAGACGAGCCGGGTGATCCGGTCCCGCCGCGCCTGCACGGCCGGATCGTCCAGCACCGGCCGGAACGAGCCACTGGCGAGCTCCTCGATCGAGGAGGTGGCCTGCGGGTGCCGGAGGAGGCTCTTCGGCGTCATGATGACCAGCGGCCGCTGGCGGCTCCGCTTGGCCTGGCGCCGAAGCAGGTGGAAGTACTGCGCCGGCGTGGTGCAGTTGGCCACCCGGATGTTCCCCTCGGCCGCGAGCTGGAGGAAGCGCTCCAGCCGGGCGCTGGAGTGCTCCGGCCCCTGGCCCTCGTAGCCGTGGGGCAGGAGGAGGGTGAGCCGGGTGGTGAGCCCCCACTTCGAGAGCCCCGCCGAGACGAACTGGTCCACGATCACCTGGGCGCCGTTCACGAAGTCGCCGAACTGGGCCTCCCAGATGACCAGCGCCTCCGGCGCCGCGGCGCTGTAGCCGTACTCGAAGCCGAGGCAGGCCATCTCGGAGAGCGGGCTGTTGTGGAGCTCCATCGAGGCCAGGGCTCCCGGCAGCCGCTTGATCGGCGCCACCTCGGCCCCGGTCCCGGCATCGTGGAGCACCAGGTGCCGCTGGCTGAAGGTGCCGCGCTCGGTGTCCTGTCCGGTGAGGCGGACCGGCACCCCTTCGGTGAGGAGCGAGGCGAGCGCCAGCGCCTCCGCGTGGGCCCAGTCGATCCCGCCGTCGAGCAGCGCCCCGCGGCGGCGCTCGAGTTGCTTGCCCAGCTTCGGGTTCACGGTGAACCCGTCGGGCAGGGCCAGCAACTGCTCGTTGAGCGCCCGGAGGAGCTCGGCCGGCACCGCGGTGATGACGTCCTGGCCGGGGCCCAGCTGAACCTGGGGCGGCTCGGCCGAGCCGAGCTTCCCCGTGCTCGCCTTGAACGCCTGCTGGATGTCGACCAGGCGCTGGTACGCCTCGCTCGCCTGGCGCTCCGCCTCCTCCGGGGTGACGAGCCCCTCGGCCGCGAGGGTCCGGGCGTAGCGCTCCCGCACGGTGGGGTGCTCCCGGATGCGGGCGTACATGAGCGGTTGGGTGTACGAGGGCTCGTCTCCCTCGTTGTGCCCGTGGCGCCGGTAGCCCACCAGCTCGATCAGCGCGTCCTTCTGGAACCGGGCGCGGTAGGCCATCGCCAGCCGCACCGCGGCGAGGCAGGCCTCGGCGTCGTCGGCGTTGACGTGGATGATCGGCACGTCGAAGCCGCGGGCCAGGTCGCTCGCGTGGCGGGTCGAGCGGGCGTCCTTCATGTCGGTGGTGAAACCGACCTGGTTGTCGGTGATGATGTGCAGGGTGCCGCCGACCCGGTATCCCTCGAGGGCGCCCAGGTTGAACGTCTCCGCCACCACGCCCTGCCCGGCGAAGGCGGCGTCCCCGTGGATCAGCACCGGGAGCGCGAGCGTCGGATCGTGGTGCGCCTCGCGGCCCCGCCGGTTGGTCTGCCGGGCGCGGGCGCGACCCACCACGACCGGATCGACGAACTCGAGGTGGCTCGGGTTGGGGCTCAGGGTGACGGTCACGGCGTGACCGGTCGCGGTGGCGAACGCCCCTTCGGCCCCGTGGTGGTACTTCACGTCCCCGGTGCCGCCTTCGGGCGTGAGCTGCCCCGCCTCGACGTGACGGCCGCCCTCGAACTCGGCGAAGATCGTCTCGTAGGGCCGCCCCACCGTGTGCGCCAGCACGTTGAGGCGCCCGCGGTGGGCCATCCCGATCACCACCTCGCGGGTTCCCGACTCGGCCGCCAGCTCGATCGCCAGGTCGAGCATGGGGACGAGCATGTCGACCCCCTCGATCGAGAACCGCTTCTGGCCGAGGTAGGCCTTGTGGAGGAACTTCTCCAGCGCCTCCACCTCGGTGAGCCGGGCGAGGAGCCTCTTCTTCTGCTCCGGCGTGAGCGGGACGCGGTGCGCCCCCGACTCGATCTTCTGCCGGAGCCACACCCGCTCCTCGTGGCTCGCGATGTGCTCGATTTCGTAGGCCATCGTCCCGCAGTACGCCGCCTTGAGGTTGGGCAGCGCCTCGGCCAGGGTGCGGCCGGGGACGGCGATCCGGAGCACCTCGCTCGGGATCTGCGCCATGATCTCCGGCGTGAGGCCGAGCGGCCCCGGATCGAGCGCCGGGTCGCCGATGGGCTCGCTGCCGAGGGGGTCGAGCCGGGCGGCGAGGTGGCCGTGGGTGCGGTGCGCCTTGACCAGCGCCATGGCCGCCGCCACGTGGTAGAGCATCCGCGACTGCATCCCGGCGTCGATCGCCACGGCCGGCCGCGGCGCGGGCGCCGGGGCGGTCCGGGCGCTCGGCACCCGCGGCTCCATCCGGAGCCCCAGCCCCTCGAAGATCCCCTCGTAGAAGCCCGGCTCCCCCTGGAGCAGCTGGTCCACGGTGCGCAGGAACTCGCCCGATTCGGCGCCCTGGATCACCCGGTGGTCGTAGGTGCTCGTCATCGTCATCACCTTCGAGATGCCGAGCTCCTGGAGCCGCTCGGGGGCGACCGAGGCGAACTCCGCCGGGTAGCCGATCGCCCCGACGGCGATGATGCTCCCCTGGCCGGCCATGAGCCGCGGCACCGAGGCCACGGTGCCGAGCCCGCCGGGGTTGGTGAGGGAGATCGTGGCGCCCTGGAAGGCGTCGGGCATGAGCTTGTTGGTCCGGGCCTTCTCGACCAGGTCCTCGTAGGCGGCGTGGAACTCCCGGAAGCCCATCCGCTCGGCGCCCTTGATCACCGGCACCACCAGCCCGCGGCTCCCGTCCTTCCGCTCCACGTCGACCGCCAGGCCGAGGTTGACCCCGTCGGGCTCGACCCGGTAGGCGGCGCCCTCGGCCTCATGGTAGGTGACCGTCATCACCGGGTGGCGCTTGGCGGCCTGCACCACGGCCCAGGCGATGATGTGGGTGAACGAGATCTTCTCGGCACGGCCGGTCGCCTTCAGGGCGGCGTTGAGCTCGCGGCGCCGGGCCTCGAGCTCCGCCACCGGGAGCTCGCGGAAGGTGGTCGCCGTGGGGACGCCGAGGCTCTCGTTCATGTTGGCGGCGAGCCGCGCCGCCGGGCCCTTGAGCGCGGTGGCACCGGCTGGCAGGGTCGTCGCGGCCGGCCGGGCG
>DATLZT010000258.1:0-14147 GCA_035573835.1 Gemmatimonadales bacterium | reverse complement strand
TCCGGGCCCGGCGCCCGTCGGGCGCGATCGCCGACGGGCGGAATCGCCGTCGGACTCATGCGACGCGATCCACCAGCGCGAAGGCGAAGACCACCACGCTCATCACCCCGTTCATCGTGAAGAACGCCGCATCGAGTCGGGAGAGGTCGCCCGGGCGCACGAGCCGGTGCTCGTGGGCCAGGATCCCCGCCGCGACGACGAGCCCGGCGTAGTACCAGACGCCGAACCCCACGCCGTGGCCGAAGAGCGCCAGGGCGGGGATGGTGATCCCGTGGAGCAGCTTGGCGAGCAGGATGCTCCGCCCCGGGCCCAGCCGCACCACCGCGCTCCGGAGCCCGGCGGCGCGGTCGAAGTCCTCGTCAGGCAGGGCGTAGAAGATGTCGAACCCCGCCACCCACGTGGCGACGGCGACGGTGATCGCCGCCAGGGCCCACCAGGGCTCGCTCCAGCGGCCGGTCACGGCGAGGTAGCCGCCCACCGGCGCGATCGCGAGGCCCAGCCCGAGCCAGAGGTGGGGCCACCAGGTGAAGCGCTTGGCGTAACTGTAGGCGAGGATCCACCCCAGCGCCACCGGCGCGAGGAGCCCGCAGAGCGGGTTGAGGAGCCAGGCCGAGCCGAGGAACACCGCGGCCGCGACGGCCACCGACGCCCACGCCTGACCGAGGGTGAGCCGTCCCTGGGGGAGCTCGCGCATCGCGGTGCGGGGGTTGGCGGCGTCGAACCTGAGGTCGGCGATGCGGTTGAACCCCATCGCGGCCCAGCGCGCGGCGGAGAAGGCGACGACCACCAGCGCGACGGTGCGGGGCGTGATCGGCGCCGCGAACGAGGCCGCCAGCACGCCCAGCAGCGCGAAGGGGAGCGCGAAGAGGGTGTGGGGGAGCTTGACGAAGTTGACGTAGCGGACGACCAACGACTCCCCCGCGAAGGTCTGCCCCTCGCGGCTCACGCCCCGCCCCCCGGCTCGAGCCGGATCCCCAGCTCGTCCCACATCGCGTCGACCCGCCGCTTGGTCTCCGGGTCCATGGCGATCATCTCGGGCCACTCGCGGGTGAACCCCTCTTCCGGCCACTTCCGGGTGGCGTCGATCCCCATCTTGCTCCCGTAGGTGAACGCCCGGCTGGCGTGGTCGAGCACGTCGACCGGCCCCATGGTGAAGCGGACATCCCGCTCGGGGTCGATGTTGTTGAGCGCCACCCACCACGCCTCGTCGGGATCCCGCACGTTCACCTCCCGGTCCACCACCACGATCACCTTGGCCAACGACATGAGCCCCTGGCCCCAGAGCGCGTTCATCACCTTCCACGCCTGCCCCGGATACTGCTTGTCGATCGAGACGAAGACGAGGTTATGGAAGATGCCCGGCGCCGGCATGTGGTAGTCGACGATCTCGGGGACGGTGAGCTTGAGCAAGGGCAGGAAGATCCGCTCGGTGGCGTGGCCAAGGTAGTAATCCTCCATCGGCGGCCGGCCCACCAGCGTGGCCGGGTAGATCGGGTCGCGCCGCATCGTCACCGCGGTGACGTGGACTTTCGGATAGTAGTCCGCCAGCGAGTAGAACCCGGTGTGGTCCCCGAACGGCCCCTCGAGCACCAGCTCCTCGGCCGGGTCGATGTAGCCCTCCAGCACGATCTCCGCCTCGGCCGGCACGTCGAGATCGCACGTCACCGCCTTGGCCAGCTCCACCGGCGACTTCCGGAGGAAACCCGCGAAGATGAACTCGTCGATCGTGGGCGGGAGCGGGGCCGAGCCCGAGTAGATGCTCGCCGGGTCGCCGCCCAGCGCGATCACCACCGGCATCCGCTCCCCCCGGGCCGCCATCTCCCGCCAGTGCGCCGCCCCGACCTTGTGGCGCTGCCAGTGCATGGCGAGCGTGTCCCGTCCCAGCACCTGGATCCGGTACATCCCGACGTTGCGGATCCCCCGCGCCGGATCGGTGGTGATCACCATCGGGAGGGTGATGTACCGCCCGCCGTCCTTGGGCCAGGTGACGAGGAACGGCAGGTCGTCGAGGTTCACCTCGGCCCCCCGCCGCACGATCTCCTGGCAGGGGGGCCGGCCGCCCCGCACCCGGGGCGGGAACTTGGCCATCTCGGCGAGCTTCGGCAGCATCGCCAGCTTGCCGAACAACCCCTCCGGCACCTTGAGGTTGAGCATCTCGGAGATCCGCTCCCCGATCTCGTCGAGCCGCTCCACCCCCAGGGCCAGGCACATCCGCCGCATCGAGCCGAAGAGGTTGATCGCCACCGGATGGGGGCTCCGCTGCCCGTCGTCCAGGAGCACGTGCTCGAACAGGAGCGCCGGCCCGCCCCCCCGGCTCTTCATGCACCGGTCGGCGATCTCGGCGATCTCCAGCCGGGCGCGCACCGGGTGGCTCACCCGGACCAGTTCGCCGATCCGCTCGATGGCGGCGATGAACTCGCGGAGGTTGTCGAGGGCCATGGCAGAGGATTGGCTATTGGGTGACAAGTGCCGGGTACCGGGTCACGGGCGCCGGGGCTCGGGTCTCGGCACGCCGATCACGGGGGGGAGCCGCCGGCGCCCCGACCCCCGCTCCTGGCGCCCACGTGCAACGCGCAGATCCCGCCGACGAGCAACTCGTAGCCCACCTCGCCGAAGCCGTGCCCCCGCATCCGCTCGGCCAGCGCGTCCGGCTCCGGGAAGGCGAGCACCGACTCTGGCAAGTAGGTATAGGCGCTCGTATGTTTCGAGACCAGGCGGCCGATCCACGGCAGCACCCGCCGGAAGTAGAAGAGATACAACGCCCTGAGCGGTTGCCGGCGGGGTGTCGCGAACTCCAGGATCACCAGCCGGCCCCCGGGCTTGAGCACCCGGGCCGCCTCGGCCAGCCCGGCGTCGAGATCGGCGAGGTTCCGTACCCCGAACCCGACGGTGACCCCGTCGAAGGTCGCGTCGGCGAAGGGGAGCTCCAGGGCATCGGCATTCACCGGGAGCACCCGGTCCGACTTCCGCCGGCCGAGCTCCAGCATCGGCAGCACGAAGTCGGCGCCGATCACGCGGCCGCGGAACCCGGGCTCCCGGGCCAGGGCGGCCGCCAGATCGAGGGTGCCGGCGCACAGATCGAGGTAGCGGCCATCGCTCGCTCGTTCCCAGCCCAGACGACGCACCGCCCGCCGGCGCCACCGGCGGTCGACGTTCAGGCTGAGCAGATGATTGAGGAGATCGTACCGGGGGGCGATCGCCGTGAAGATGTCCCGGACGTAGCTCCGTTTCTCGGCCCCGCCCGTGACTGGTAACTTGCGATCAGTGGCCAACATAGCCGCGCAATGTACCGGCGGCTCCGCCTCCTCCGCAAGCCGGGGGAGCGGTGGCTGACTCGTTCCCCAGGCGCGAGCGGGGGGAGCTCGCCGCCGCTTCCGACCAGGAGGTGGTGGGGCTGGTGCGGCTCGGCCGCGAGGCCGCCTGCCGCGAGCTCATCCGGCGCTACGAGCGGCCGGTCTTCTCCCTCATTTACCGCATGGTCCGGGATCGCGAGCTGGCGGAGGATCTGGCCCAGGAGACCTTCGTCAAGGCGCTCAACGCGGTCGACTCCTACCGCCCGGAGTTCAAGTTCTCGTCCTGGATCTTCAAGATCGCCAACAACGCGGCCATCGATCACCTCCGGCGGCGGGAGCTGGACACGCTCTCGCTCGATGGGTCGCCCAACGCGGAGACCCAGGACGCGATCGAGGCCACCGCGCTCCAGATCGGCGACCGCGGCGAGAGCCCGCTGGACGAGTTGGAGGCCAAGGAGCTCGGCAACGCGATCGAGGAGGCGATCGGGAAGCTCCGGCCGGAGTATCGGGCCTGCATCCTGCTCCGCCACGTCGAGGGCCGGGCCTACGAGGAGATCGCCGAGATCCTGGACCTTCCGCTGGGCACGGTGAAGACGTATATCCACCGGGCGCGGAACGAATTACGCCGCATGCTCGGGCATCTCAGGACCTGAAACCATACTTTCGGCACCGCCGTAGGACGGCTATGCGCTACGAGCCCGCGTCCCACCTCACGCCGGACGATTTCGACGCCTGGGCCGAGGGGCGGCTCTCCCCCGAGGCGGCGGCGCACCTCGTCGGGTGTGACGACTGCCTCGCGATGCTCCAGGCGGAACAGGAAGTGGTGGACGAGCTGGCCCGGCTCCCGCTCCTCTCCCCCCGGGCCGGATTCGCCGACCGGGTCGTGACCGCGATGCGCACCGAGCAGCAACTCGACGCGCTGCTCGCCAACCTCCCCCTCTTCTCCCCCAGCCCGGGATTCGCCGAGCGGGTCATCGCCCGGGTGGTGGAGCCGCAGCCGACCTGGGTGGAACGGGTACGGGCGCTGCCGGCCCGGATCTTCGCCTCGCCCAGGAGGATCGCCGCCGCCGCGACGGGGGCGCTCGCGCTGGTGGGCTCGCTCGCCTGGAGCGTGCTCTGGAGCCTGAGCAACCGTGGCTGGATGCTTGCCTGGGCCGGTTCGCTGGCCGAGCGGCTCGAGGCCTGGTACTGGCTGGCCCTCGGCGCCGTCACGGCGGCGCTGGCCGAACAGCCCTGGTATGCCGCCGCGCGGGACCTCCTGGCCACCCCCGGGCGCGCGGCCGCCGTGGGCCTGCTGGGGCTCGGGCTCTACGTGGCGGGACTCCTCGCCCTGCGGCGCCTGATCGTGGCACCGGGGCCGCGCGCCACGCATGCGATCTAGCCTGCTCCTGGCGCTCGGCGCCGCGCTCGTCGCCACCCCGCTCCGGGCCGATCCCCGGGAGCCGGTCGGGGAGCTCCCGGCCGGACTCGAGCGGATCCGCGGCTGGCTCGGCGGCGAGCGTCCCGTCGCGGCGGAGCGCCACACCGCGTCGATCTCCTCCGACGCGGCCTCCCTCTCGTTCCACGAAGTCGGGCGCGAGCCGCTCGAGGTCGCGCTCGTGGGCGGACGGGTGCTCGCCAGCGGCCACGCCATCGGTCACTATCGACCGGGCGGCCCGCTCGACCGGGCGTGGCGGGCCCTGGTGCTCGAGGCGTCCCGGCTCCCGACGCCGGAGGCGGTGGCGCTGGTACGGGGCTGGCAGGCTCGGGGCCTCGCCGCCGAGGAGCTGGCCCTGGCCCATCGGATCCGCGACCGGTTCGACGGCCTCGCCGCGGCGACGGCGGGGGACCTCGGCCCCCGCCCGCTCCAGGCGGGGGGGATGACGATCGACCTGGGCGACCTCTCCGACCCGGAGGCGCTGGAGGCGGCGCTCCGCGAGGCCGCACGTCGCGCCGGCCCCGACCTCCGGATCACCGTGCCCGACGGCCAGGCCCGCCTCGGCCACTTCACCATCGGCTCGACCGACACGGTGCGGGGCCACCTCCTGGTGCTCCGGGGCAGCGCGGACATCTTCGGGCTCCTCACGGGCAACATCGCCACCGTCGACGGGGACGTGGTCGTCCATCCCGGCGGCGTCATCGACGGCGACGTGCTGACGCTGGACGGCGCCCTGCGCGACGCGGGGGGCGAGGTGCGCGGGACGATCCGGACCCTCGGCCCGGGCCGGGCCGATCCGGCGCCCGCCGCGCCCAAGAGCGCCCTCCGGGTGGCCGCCGAGCGCGCCTTCGGGATCGTCGGGGTCTATCTCACGCTGCTGGTCCTCGGCTTCGGCCTGGTGCTCTTCGGGCGGAGCCAGCTCGAGGTGGTGGCCGACACGGTGTCGTTCTCGTTCCTTCGCGCCTTCGTGGTCGGCCTGCTGGGCCAGATGCTGGTGATCCCGACCTTCGGCATGCTGGTGGTCGGCCTGGTGCTGAGCGTGGTGGGAGTGTTGCTGCTGCCGTTCGTGGTGGTGGCGTTCGGGCTCCTGCTCGTGGTGGGGATCGTGGGCGGGATCCTCGCCGTGGCCCACGCGATGGGCGAGACCTACACCCGCCGGCGGCTGGCGCTGGGGCACGCCGGCTCGCCCAACAGCTATCGATACGTCGTGGTCGGCCTCACCGCGCTCGCCGCGCTCTGGGCCGCGTGGGTGGCCTTCGGCTGGGTGCCGGTGGCGGGCACGCTGGTGCTGGTGGCGGCCGCGCTGGTGACCTGGCTCCTGGCCACCGTCGGCTTCGGCGCCGCGCTCCTGAGCCACGCCGGACTCCGGGAGAGCTTCACCGGCCGGCTCATCACGCCGGAAGCGCTCACCGACGAGTTCCTCTGGGCCACCCCGCAGTTCGGCGTGCCCGCGGTGAAGCGCCCGACCCACAAGACCCCAACCCCGCTCGGCTGAGCGGCCTCCCGCCGCCCGCCGGGCCGCTCACCCCAGGAGGAAGCCCATGCGTACACGGTCGGGGGCCATCGGCCTCGCGATCCTGGCGACCGGCGGACTCGCCGCCGCCGCGGCGCCCCGCGCCATCACCGCCTCCGCCGACGAGGCGGCCATCCGGCAGACGATCCAGTACTACTTCGACGGCGGCACCCGCGCCGACTCGGCGACGCTGGCCAAGGCGTTCCACCCCGAAGCGCGGATGCTGTTCGTGCGGGAGGGGACGCTCGCGGTGGTGCCGGTCGGGGAGTACATCGCCCGGGTGGGGAGCGGGAAGCCGGCCCCGGCCGACGACCCGACCCGCAAGCGGATCGTCTCGATCGACGTGACCGGCGACGCGGCGGTGGCGCGGCTCGAGATCACCCGCCCCGGCCAGACGATCACCGACTACATGTCGCTGCTCAAGGTGGGCGGCGAGTGGAAGATCGTGAACAAGATCTTCACCCGGCAGTGATCGGCCGCGGCCGGAGCGCCGCCGGGCCCGGGGTGGAAGCGCCCCCTCGACCATCGAGGGGGCGTTTCGTTCCCCACCCGCCGCCAGGCGCATCGGCCAGGGTGATCGTGATCGTCATCTTGCCGCGGAGCGCGGGGGCGGCGGTCTCGAACTCGACACCTCGACGACCTGCTCGTCGGGCACCAGCTTCGCGAAGTGGCCGTGGTAGGTGTCGGTGTGCGGTCGTCTTGCCGGTGGACTCCTCGTACGTGCGGGAGACCCGGAAGCAGCCGCCCTCGCGGGCCTCGAAGGCATGGACCAGGTTCGTCATCCCGGTCGGTACCTTCCAGGTCGCGACGGCCGGCGGGTCGAGCAGGGCGCGGTACACGGCGGCGCGGGGCGCGTCCAGGCGGCGGGATACGCGGGTGGACGCCATGACTCAGGACGAGGCGGGTGTCCCCGCCGGGCCGTCGTCCGTCCCCTCCACCCGCACGAAGATCCGTACCTCGCGCCGGGGCCGCGGCACCATGTCGCCGCCCACGACCAGGTTCTCCACCGACTCGTCGTATGGCTCGCCGTAGTCGAACCCGTGGAAGTGGAACGTGGCGGCGGCGCCGGGGAGCGGCCGGCCGTCCCGGTCGGCCAGGACGAGCCGCTCCTCCATCTCGTCGGGATCGAGCTCGACGCCGATGGTCTGCAGCACCCGCCGGGCGCACGCGGGGAAGAAGAGGTCGACCTGGAGCTGGTCCACCAGCTCGTCGAACGGGGGGCCGATCTCGGGCTCGTCGATCCGGAGCTGGCGGAAGTGGAAGCGCCGCCAGAGGAAATCGGCGAGCTCGTGGAAGGCGTCGTAGAGATCGGTGACCTCGACGAGCCCGGCGGCGGTCCGGCCGCCCATGGCGGTCACGCGACGATCTCCGCCACCGGGGTCACCTGCACCACCACCCAGCGATCGCCGCGGCGCACCAGGTAGTAGCGGTGCTCGCTCCACCGGCCGCCGAGCCGGAGATCCGCGATCGGCCGGAGCGGGCC
The DNA here is from genome assembly GCA_035573835.1 of Gemmatimonadales bacterium. Lineage (GTDB taxonomy): Bacteria > Gemmatimonadota > Gemmatimonadetes > Gemmatimonadales > GWC2-71-9 > DATLZT01. Next base: position 6,441 of record DATLZT010000258.1, on the reverse strand, counting down.
GTACCCCGCCTGCACCACCAGGGTGTCGGTGCCCGGGATCTGCCGGAGCGGCGCCAGGCTCAGCACCAGGCTCTCGCGGGGGACGTCGCAGCGGAGGTTCACGGCCGGGTGGCAGAGCCCCGCGAACGCCTTGGTCCGGAGCATCGCCTCGACCAGCCATGTGGGGTGGAGGCTCGCGACGCGGTCGCGCTCCCGGTCCCGCCGCTCCGGCGGGCGGAGGTCGAGCGTCACGGGGTCGAAATAGAGGGGCTGGTCGCCGGCCCGGTGCCGCAGCGAGTCCACGACCGCCAGGTAGACCTGTTCCGCTTCCCGCTGCTTGAGGCTGAGCTTGGCCGGCTGGGCGGGCGGTGGGCTCGCGAACGCCTCGGGCTTGGGCTCACGGTCGCCGCAACCGAGCAGGGAAAACAGGACGAGACAGGAGATCGGCCACCGACGCACGGGCTTCCTCGGTTGGAGGGGGAACGGACGCGGGCACGGCCGCTGCGTCCACCCCGGCCCGCCCGCGCTCAGCGGGCCGCAGGGACGACGTGGACCGCCGCGAACCGCCGGGGGACGCCCGCCCCCCGCAGGACGAGCCGCGCCAGGCGGCGGGTGCCCTCGTCCCGTACTCCGACCCGCAGGCACCCCGAGTCGGGCTCGTGCCGCAGGTAGAGGGTCCCGGGAAGCCAGCGGACCGCCCGGGCCCGCTGGCGGTAGTGGTCGATCGCGTCCGGCCGTACCGCCGGACAAGTTATCTTCCGCGCGGCGGCGGCGGGAGCGGGTGCCCCGGACCGGGACACCGAGCAGGCGAGGGTGGCGAGCAGGGCGCTGGCGACGAGGCGAGCGAACCGCCGCGCCCGCGCGGGGGCGGGCCTGGATGACATGGGACGCGCTCCGGTGGCAGTCGCCCCCACTACCCCGGAACGCACCCCGGGAGCCGCGGCCGATCCGCCCGTCCGGGCGGGGGTATCCACCACCGACCGAGCCCAGGAGCAGGCGATGTCGACCATCGAGCACGATGTCGGGGAGGGTCGGTTCTACACCCGCCTCCCGGCGGGAGAGGCGCTCCTGGCCTACCGGCCGGTCGAGGCCGGCGTCCTCGACTACTATCTCACGTTCGTCCCTGCCGAGGCGCGGGGGCGCGGGATCGCCGACGCGCTGGTGCGGGAGGCGGTGAGTTACGCCCGGACCAACGGATTCAGGATCGTGCCGTCCTGCTGGTACGTGCGGGTCTGGTTCGACCGCCACCCGAAGGAGCGGGACCTCCTCGCCGCGTGACCGACGCCCCGCGCACCCCGGAACCCGCTCCCGCGCTCGCGCCGCACCCGGGCAACGTCGAGGCGCTGGCCCACCTGCTCTACCGCGCCGAGCACTGGGAGATCGGGGTCGTCCCGCCGTTCGAGCGGCTCCCCGCCGTCCGCCAGGACGAGTTCCGCCGCAAGGCGAGATTCCTTTCCGCCCGGGGCGTACTCGTGGCCGCTGCCGTGGCCGAGGAGGTGCGCCGCCTCTTGCCACGTCTCGCGGAGGCCGCCGACACCGAGGCGATCCGGACCCTCCTCGAGGACCTCGCGCGGGGACGCTAGTCGCTCGCCTCGGCCGCCGGTGCCGCCACCGGCCGCGCGGCCCGCACCCGACCGTACGCGAAGTAGATCGCGAGTCCCAGGGCCAGCCACCCCAGCAGCCGTTCCCAGGTGGCCCAGGGGAGCCCCACCATCTGGGCGAAGCAAATGAGCGCACCGAGGATCGGCACCCACGGCATGCCGGGGGTCCGGAAGGGGCGCTCGGCGTGGGGCGCGGTCCGCCGGAGCACGATGACGCCGACGCACACCAGCAGGAACGCGAGCAGCGTCCCCATGCTCACGAGCTGGCTCAGCACGTGGATCGGGGTGAGCCCCGCCGCGGCCGCGACGACGACCCCCGTGAGGGCGGTGCTCACGTGCGGCGTCCGGTACCGGGGGTGCACCGCGCCGAAGGCGGCCGGGAGCAAGCGATCCCGGCTCATGGCGTAGAAGACCCGGGTCTGTCCCAGCAGGTTCACCAGCATGGTGCTGAAGAGCCCGAACAGCGCGCTCACCTTGATGAAGGGGCTGAGCCAGGTGAGCCCGGTGGCGTCGATCCCCACGGCGAGGGGGTCGGGCACGTTGAGCTTGGCGTACGGCACGAGGCCCAGCAGCACCACGGCCACCGCGATGTAGATGACGGTGCAGATCGCGAGCGAGCCGAGGATGCCGATCGGCAGGTCGCGCTGGGGGTTCTTCGCCTCCTGGGCGGCGGTGCTCACCGCGTCGAACCCGATGTAGGCGAAGAACATCACCCCGGCTCCCCGCAGCACCCCGCTCCACCCGAAGGAGCCGAACTCGCCGGTGTTGGGCGGGATGAACGGGGTGAGGTTCTCCCGCTGGACGAACGCCGCGCCCGCCGCGACGAAGACGAGCAAGATGCCGACCTTGAGGAACACGAGCGCGGTGTTGGTGCCGGCCGACTCGCGGATCCCCACCACCAGGAGCCAGGCCACCAGCGCCACCACGGCCGCGGCCGGGAGGTTGAACGCGCCCTGCACGGTGGTACCGTCGGCGAGCGGGACCGCCACGCCCGGCGCGGCGGTGAGCTGCGGCGGCAGCCGGACGCCGAGGTCGCGGAGGAAGCTCACCAGATAGCCCGACCAGCCCACCGCGATCGTGGCGGTGCTCAGCGCGTACTCGAGGATCAGGTCCCACCCGATGATCCAGGCCACCAGCCGCCCCACCGTGGCGTAGGCGTAGGTGTAGGCGCTCCCGGCCACCGGGATCATCGACGCGAGCTCGGCGTAGCAGAGCCCGGCCAAGGCGCACCCCACGGCCGCGATCACCATCGAGAGGATGAGCGCCGGTCCCGCGTGCTGCGAGGCCGCCGTCCCGGTGAGCACGAAGATGCCGGTGCCGATCACCGCGCCGATCCCGAGCGCGACGAGGTTATAGGGCCCCAGCGCGCGGCGGAGCCCGCCGTGCTCGGCCTCGGCGCGGAGCTGCGCGATCGGTTTCTTCTCGAAGAGCGTCATGGATCCCCGGGTGGAAGAGGTCATCACAAGATGACGAGCCCCCGGCCGCCCCGAGGTCCGAACCGGGTCAGGGAATGGTCAGAGGAGTGTCAGCGATCAGCCGCCGTCGAGGTTGAGCCGGTAGCCCAGGCCCCGGACCGTGAGGAAGTGCCGCGGCCGGGCCGGATCGGCCTCGAGCTTGCGGCGGAGCTCGGCCATGTGGGTGTCCACCGTCCGGCTCACGACGCTCGGATCGTATCCCCAGACCTCCCGGAGGAGCTCGAGCCGGCGGGCCACCCGGCCCCGTCGGCGCAGCAGGGCGAGGAGGAGGTCGAATTCCTTGGGCCGGAGCGGCACGACCGCGCCGTTCCGGGTGACGGTGCGGGTGCCCGGGGCGACCGTCACGTCGCCGAAGCGGATGGCGGCCTCGGCGGCCGCCTCCGCCCCCCTCGCCGAGGCCGCCGCGGGGGCGGTCCGCCGGAGCAGCGCCTCGATCCGAGCCAGGAGCTCCATGAGGCCGAAGGGCTTGGTGACGTAGTCATCGGCGCCGAGCCGGAAGCCGCGGACCTTCTCCAGCTCCTCGCCCAGCGCGGTGAGGATCAGGACCGGCGTGACGATGCCGGCCTCGCGCAAGGCGCGCAGCACCCGGTAGCCGTCGCCGTCGGGGAGCAGGAGATCGAGGATCACCAAGTCGGGCCGCGCCTCGCGCGCGAGGGCCAGGCCGCGCGCCGCGTCCGGCGCATGGAGCACGGCGTATCCCTCGTACTCCAGGTTGTTCCGGAGCCCGTCCGCGAGTCGCTCGTTGTCCTCGACGATCAGGATGCGCTTCATGACCCCGTCCGGTCGGTGGCGTCGAGCGGGGCGGCGGGCAGCTCCACCACCACCCGCGCCCCGCCGCCCGGCGCGTCCTCGATCCAGGTCGCGCCGCCGTGCTCCAACGCGAGTCGGCGCGTCACCGCGAGGCCCAGTCCCGTGCCGCCCCGGCGCGCCTCGACGGGTCGGTCGAGTCGCACGAAGGGCCGCCAGACCCGCTCGCGCTCCTCCCGCGGCACGCCCGGTCCCTGGTCGTCCACCAGCAGGCGCACCCGGCCCCCCATCGCCGCGCCCCGGATCGTCACCGTCTGCCCCTCCGGTCCGTACTTGGCCGCGTTGTCGAGCAGGTTCACCAGGATCTGCCGGAACGCGCCCGGGTCCACCGGGGCCCGGAGCGAGTCGTCCAGCTCCACCCGCACCGTGGCGTTCCCCGCCTCGGGAAGCGCCGACCAGGCCGCCACCGCCCGACGGACCAGCGGGAGGAGCGGCTGGGGCGCGCGATCGAGCCGGGCGGCGCCGCGGCCGCCCCGGGCGAAATGGAGCACGTTCTCGACCATGTGCGCGAGGCGCCGCGCCTCCTGGACGATCGTCTCCACCGCCGCGGCCCGTTCGGCCTCGCCCCGGGCCCGCCCGTGCGCCAGGGTCTCGGCGTAGAGCAGGATCTCCGCCAGCGGGGTCCGCAGCTCGTGCGAGATGCCGGACGCGAAGTCGGCGTGGAGCCGCGCCAGTCGCTGCTCCCGCCGCAGCTGCACCAGCGCCACCAGCGCCAGCGTCGCGGCCAACGCGAAGAGCGCGAGGAGGAGCGCCACCCGGCTGGTGCCACTACCCGGAACCGGGCCCACCGCCGGTCCGAGCGCCGCCCGCACCGTGAGGCCGCCCAGCCGGTCGAGCCGGGCCTCGCCCAACGAGGCCCGTGGATCGTAGCGCGCCCCCCGGAAGAGCTCCCCGCCCCCCGGCTCGAAGACCGCCACCGCGAGCAGCGGATCGGTCCCGGCACCGGCCGGCACCACCGGGGGCGCCCCGAAGAGCGGCGCCCCCAGCGCCTCGGCGCAGGTCACGAAGCCGTAGGCCGCGAGCGGCGCCAGGTGCTCGGCGTACTTCACCCCGTAGACCAGCACCCGCCCGGCCCCCGGCGGGCCGCCGAAGACCAGGGCGTAACGCCAGTCGGGCCGGTAGGCGGTCCGGAAGTGCGCCCGCACGGTGTCGCCGATCCACCGGACCACGGCCGCCGTCGCCGGCGGACCCGCCGTGGCGAGCGAGGAATCCCGGAAGTCGAGCCGGAAGTAGACCCGCTCGCCGTCACGCCGCCGGTCGGGACAGCGGAGCACCTCGGCCGCCGCGCCCGCCAGGCGCTCCGGCGACGGGAGCCGCTCGAAGGGAGAGCCGGCCTCGCCCCCGGTGAGCGGGTTGAGCGCCGCGACCAGCCGGGCCTCCAGCGCCCGGGCGGCGGCCGCCCCCAGGTCGGCCGCCGTGGCGGCGGCGTAGTCCCGGAGGAGCCGCTCGGCGGTGGCCCGGTGGGAGCGGGCGGCCCGATGGGTCTCGTAGGCGAGCAGCGCCGCGATCGCGAGCGCCGCGAGCAGGAGCCCCACCAGCAGGTGGGCCCGGGGTGCGGCGACGCCGTGGGGTCGCGGGATCATGCGCGTGGGTCTCCGGACGTGGAACTCGCCCCCCGCCCGGCACTATCATCCCGGAAGGCCCGCGACGGGGAGCGCTCGGCGTATGTCGTCCCTGCAACTGCTCGGCTTCACCCTCGGCACCGCGTTCGCCTCGGGGCTCAAGCTCTACGCGACCGTCGCCGCCCTCGGGCTCATGCACCGCCTCGACGTGGTGCAGCTCCCGCGCCAGCTCGAGATCCTGGCCCATCCCGTCGTGCTCGCCCTGGCGGTCGGGCTCTACCTGGTCGAGTTCATCGCCGACAAGATCCCGCTGGTCGATTCCGCCTGGGACGCGATCCACACGGTGATCCGTCCCCCGGCGGCGGCGCTCCTCTCGTACAGCGCCTTCGCCCAGGTGCCGGAGGCCTGGCAGGTCGGCGCCGCGCTCCTCGCGGGCGGCGTCGCGCTCACCGCCCACGGGACCAAGGCCTCGACCCGGGCGGCCGTCAATACCAGCCCCGAGCCGGCCAGCAACTGGACCCTGAGCCTGGCGGAAGACGGGATCGCCGTGGGCCTGGCGTGGTTCGCCGCCGAGCATCCGGTACTTGCGCTCGTGGTCGTGGTGGGGCTCCTGGCTATTTCGCTCTTCCTGCTCCGGACGCTCTTCGGCTTCCTCCGCCGGATCCTGACCCGCCTCCGCCAGGGGCTCGTGCGCTCCGCCCCGGCGGACGCGGCGCCGGGGAGCGGCTCACCGCCGGGCTGAGCTAGCCCAGGATCGCCCGGACCCGCCCCCCGACCCCGATGCCGAGCCGGCGCGCGGCGGACCCGTCGCGCACGGCCACCTCGATCTGCCCCCCCGAGCCCACGTAGGCGACGAGCGCGCCGCTGGCCACGTCGGCGAAGGTGCGGCGCACCGGCCCGATCTCCTGCCCGTCCCCCTCGAGCACCGCGTACGGCGGCACCAGCTCGGGCGTGAGGTTCGTGACCAGGTTGCCGAAACGGTCCACGTAGATCACCTCGCCGACCACCGTCTTGCCC
>DATLZT010000257.1:0-9955 GCA_035573835.1 Gemmatimonadales bacterium | reverse complement strand
CACCCGGTAGAGGAGCGCGCCCAGCCCGGCGAAGATCGCCAAGGCGGCGAGGTCGCTCGTGGCGAAGGCGCCCAGCGCCCGGTCGAGCCCCACCACGTGCGCCAGGTAGTCGGCCGCCGGCACCCGGGCCGCCTCGGCCTTCGCCACGACCGCGGCGGCGATCCCGGCGATGGTGATGCCCGCGATGGCGCCGCCGGCGATGAGCCCGCTCGAGAAGAGCACCCCGGGGCCGCTCTCGACCTCGGCCAGCGACTGCTCCCGGGTCCGCATCCGCCGCTCCACCAGCCACCGCACGACCCCGCCGGCGAACATCGCCGACGAGGTCGAGATCGGCAGGTAGACGCCGACCGCGATCGGCAGCGACTGGAGGCCCATGAGCTCGATGGCGACCGTGATGAAGACGCCGAGCAGCACCAGGCTCCAGGGGAGCTTCTGGGTGAGGATGCCGTCGGTGACCAGCGCCATGATGGTCGCCTTGGGGGAGTCGAGCTTGGTGATGGGCTTGCCGTCGAGTTCGCGGATCCGCCCGCCGATCCCGGGGTCGACCAGGTAGCCGATCTCCTTCGTCTCGGGGTCGACCAGGTACTTGCCCGGCTGCACCCCCTGGATCGGCACGTTCACCCGGTAGACCTCCCACTCCCGGCCGGCGTGGGTCATCCGCTCCCCCAGGGTGGTGACCGACCGGTCGGTGCTCCCCGGCGCCGCCGCCTCGAGCCGTACCCCCGGGTGCGCCTCGGGCACGACGTTCGTGTAGGAGTTGTTGAGCAGGGTGAGGGTGTAGCCGATCGCGAGCGCGGAAGTGACTGCGCCCACCACGATCCCGAGCTGCTGCCGCTTCGGCGTCGCGCCCACCAGGAACCCCGTCTTCAGGTCCTGGCTGGTGACGCCGGCGTTCGCCGCCGCCACCGCGATCACCGCCGCGATCGAGAGCGCGGCCACCCGGTGGTCCACCCCGGTCCACCCCAGCACCAGGAAGATCGCCGTGGTGCCGATGAGCGCGGCGATGGTCATCCCCGAGATCGGGTTGGCGCTCACGCCGATCTCGCCGGTGATGCGCGACGAGACCACCACGAAGAAGAACCCGAAGACGACGATGAGGAGCGCCCCCAGGAGGTTGACCCCGACTTGCGGCAGCACCGTCAGCACCAGCGTGATCACGACGGCGCCCACGACCGTCACCCAGATCGGGATGTCGGTGTCGGTGCGGAGCCGGGTCGCCCGGACCGCGACGCTGGCCCGGAGGTCCTGGAATCCCGACCGGAACGCCGCGAGGATCGTGGGGAGCGCCCGGAACAGGGCGATGATCCCGGCCGAGGCCACCGCCCCCGCGCCGATGTAGAAGACGTAGTTGGCGCGGATCTCCCCCGGCGTCTGGTCGGCGATGAGCTTGGTCTCGCTGAAGATCGGGGTGGTGAGCCCGCTCCCGAAGAGCTTGATCGCGGGGATGAGGACTAGGTAGGCCAGCGTGCCGCCGGCGAAGAGATACCCGGAGATCCGCGGGCCGATGATGTACCCCACGCCCATGAGCTCGGGCGAGACCTCGGTCGAGATCGACGCTCCCCGATAGCCCTCGAACACCCGGCCGGGATATTCCTTCCAGAGCTTGAGCCCGGCCATCAGGAACTTGTAGACGAACGCCAGCCCGAAGGCCTGGAAGAGGAGCCGGGCCTGGAGCCCGCCCTTCTCCCCCGCCACCAGCACCTCGGCGCAGGCCGTCCCCTCGGGATAGGGAAGGACCCCGTGCTCCTTGACGATGAGCGCGCGGCGGAGCGGGATCATCAGCAGCACGCCGAGGAGCCCGCCCACCAGCGCGATGACGGCGACCTTGTCGACGCTGAGGTCGTACCCCAGGAGCAAGATCGCCGGGAGGGTGAAGACGATGCCCGCCGCGATCGACTCGCCCGCCGAGCCCGTCGTCTGGACCATGTTGTTCTCGAGGATGGTCGAGCGGCCGAGCGTCCGGAAGAACGCCACCGCCAGCACCGCGATCGGGATGGAGGCCGAGACGGTGAGCCCGATCTTGAGCGCCAGGTAGACGCTCGAGGCGGCGAAGACGATGCCGAGGATCGCCCCGAGCACCACCGCCCGGAGGGTGAACTCGGCCGGCGCCTGGTCGGGGGCGACGTAGGGCCGGAAGGCGGGGGTCTCGCGCTCGACGGGAGGAGGGGCGATCGTGGCCATGGTGGTCCGGGGTAACGGGTTAGGGGATGGTCTCAAGCTACGTACCCTCCGCGATGGCGTCCACCCGGGCGGTGCCCGCGGCCGGCGGCTTCCCCGCCCGCCCGGCCATCGACTAGACTCTTCCCATGCCCACCGCCCGCCGCACCAGGGGCTTCACCGAGTCGGTGATCCGGGGGATGACCCGCCTCGCCAACCGGCACGGCGCCATCAACCTGGCGCAGGGCTTCCCCAACTTTCCCGCGCCCGACGCGCTCAAGGAGGCGGCGGTCCGGGCGATCCGCGAGGACCTGAATCAATACGCGATCACCTGGGGGGCGCGGCGCCTGCGCGAGGCACTCGCCGCCAAGTACGCCGCCTGGTACGGGATGCATCCGGACCCGGAGGCCGAGGTCACCGTCACCTGCGGCGCCACCGAGGCGATGGCCGCCACCCTCCTCGCGCTGGTCGATCCGGGGGACGAGGTGATCGTGCTGGAGCCGTTCTACGAGAACTACGGTCCCGATGCCGTCCTCTGCGCCGCCACCCCGGTCTTCGTGCCCTTCGCGCCGGGTGAGACGCTCGACCTCGATCGCCTGGCCCGCGCCTTCTCGCCCCGCACCCGGGCCGTCATCGTCAACACGCCCAACAACCCGACCGGACGGGTCCTCACCCGCGGCGAGCTCGAGGGGATCGCCGAGCTCTGCCTCCGGCACGACGCCTACGCCGTCACCGACGAGATCTACGAGCACATCCGCTACGAGGGGGAGCACGTCCCGATCGCCACCCTCCCCGGGATGGCCGACCGGACCGTCACGATCAGCGGCGCCTCGAAGACGTTCAGCATCACCGGGTGGCGGATCGGGACGATCGTGGCGCCGGCGCCGCTCACCGACGCGATCCGCAAGGTGCACGACTTCCTGACCGTGGGGGCGCCGGCCCCGCTGCAGGAGGGGCTCGCGGTGGCGCTCGAGACGCTCGACCGCTCGTACTACGACCGGCTCGCCCGGGAGTACCGCGCCCGGCGCGATCTCCTGGTGGGGGCGCTCCGCGCGGCCGGCTTCCGCTGCGTCGAACCGGAAGGGGCATACTACGTGCTGGCCGACTTCGGCGCCCTGAGCGGGCTGGACGACGTGGAGTTCGCCCGGCGGCTCGTGACCCAGGCGGGGGTCGCGGCGGTACCGGGCTCGAGCTTCGTGAGCCGCCCCGAGCTCGGTCGGCGGCTGGTGAGGTTCGCCTTCTGCAAGACCGACGACGTGCTCCGCGAGGCCGCCCGCCGCCTGGCCGGCGCCGCGGCGCTCGTGGGAGACTAGGGTCGCCCGGGGACGTCCCGGTAGCCCCGGTAGAGGAGCACGTCGTAGACGATCTTGAGCGCCGCACCGATCACGAGCGGCGCCCCCACTCCGGCGGCCCGCATCGCCATCCCCGAGAGGGCCGGACCCACGGCCCACCCCAGGTTCCGCACCAGGCCGGCGATGCCCAGCGCGTACGCCCGCGCCCCCGGCGCCGTCACCGCCGCCACATACGCCTGACGAGTCGGGACGTCCATCTGCACCAGCGCCTCGCGGAGCAGGAAGAGCCCGATGGCGAGCGGCGCGGAACCGGCGAAGGGGAGGGCCAGCAGGACCAGGCTCGAGGGCAGGTGGGTCCACACCATCGTGCGCATCAGGCCGATGCGGTCGGCCAGGGCCTCGGCCGCGAAATACGACGTCAGGTTGAGGACGCGCGCCGCCAGGAAGACCGGACCCAGCGTGGCCCCGTCCAGGCCGAAGCGGGCGAAGAACCAGTAGGCGACGATCGCCCCGGCCAGGAAGCCGCCGCCCAGGCTGTCGAGCGCGAAGAGCCCCGCGAGCCCGGCGACGCGGCGGCGGTCCGCCGGACCCACCGTCGCGCCGGCGATCGATCCCGCCGGCGGCGCGACGTCGTGCGACCGGCGAGGGAGCGCCAGGTAACAGCCGACCGGCACGAGGGAGAGCGCCGCCGCGCCGCCGAGGGTCCAGCGGTAGGCGGCGAGGAGATCGAGCTCGAGGGAGCGAGCCGCCAGCGCGGGGACGCCGACGGCCAGGGCGCCGAGGCCGCCGAGCACGTCCTGCACCGCGGCGTATCGAGTGAAGGCGCGGGTCCTGGCGGGGCCCGCCGCCGCCTCGGCGAGGATGGCTTGCTCGAGCGTCTGGGCGGGACCGCGGTCCCGGCCCATGCCGTTCACCATGCCGACGGCCGCGGCGAGGCCGAGCAGGAGGGGATCCCGCGCCAGCGCGACCAGCGCGAGGCCAAGCGCGCCGAGCAGCCCGACCGCGACGAGGCCGGTCCGGCCCGGCAGCCGGGCGCCGCCCAGCGCCACCGCCAGCGTGCCGACGGCGTTTCCCGCGAGCCCCAGCCCCACGACGAGCCCGACCTGCTCCTCCGGCAGCCGGAGCGCGCCGAGATACAGCCCCAGCAGGACGCCGGTGAGCCCGACGACCAGCGAGCGGACGCCCGCGGCCGCGAGGAGCGCGCCCTCAGCGCTGGGCGACGACGGCCACCTCCCGGATCGCCCGCAGCACCCGGGCCCTCGGATCCTCGGCCCAGAAGTGGATGTAGGCGAGCCGTGCCCGCTCGCCGACGAGATGGCCGTGCACCGCCGTCGCGTTCATCCCCCGCTCGGCCAGCACCCGCATCACCGGGCGTACCCGGCCAGCTCCTCGAGCACCGGGCCGAGCTCGTCGGTAGTCACGACCAGGTCTGTCATCATGGTGGCCCGCTCCGTCCCGCCGCAGGACCCGGCCCACCAACCGAGCGCGAAGGCCGGCGGGATCGCCACGGTCGCCACCCGGACCCGGAGGCCGCGTCGGGGGAAGGCGCGGCGCTGGAACCCCTCGCCCGCGGTGCCGGGACTCTCGAGGATCGAGCTTACCGCCTCCCAGGGGTACTGCAGGGCCCCCCGCTGGCCCAGCAGCGGGCTCGCGGCGAGGAGCGGGAGCAGGGCGATCGCCGCAACACGCATGACGCCTCCTCGAGTGGGATGGTACCGCCCGATCCGGGGGCCCCGGTCGGCGGGTACGTGAGCAAGGTGCCGCGACAGGGCGCCCGGCGCCAGCGGCGCTCCCGGGCGCTACATTGTGATCCCGTGCCCACGCTTACCCCGCTCGACCTCGCCCGCTACTTCCTCCGGCTCGGCACCTTCGGCTTCGGCGGGCCGATCGCGCTGGTCGGCGCCATGCACCGCGACTTGGTGGAGCGGCGCGGCTGGCTCAGCGAGGCGGAGTATCGGGAGGGCATCGCGCTGGCGCAGGTGGCGCCGGGGCCGCTCGCCTTCCAGCTCGCCATCTACGTGGGCTACGTCCGCGCCGGTCTCGCCGGCGCCGCCGCCGTGGGCCTCGCGTTCGTGCTCCCGAGCTTCCTCATGGTCCTGGCGCTCGGGTGGGCCTACCGTCATTTCGGTGGACTCGGCTGGATGCAGGCGGTGTTCTACGGGGTGGGCGCGGCGGTGATCGCGCTGATCGCCCGAAGCGCCTACAAGCTCACGGTGAAGACCCTGGGGCGGGACCGGCTGCTCTGGGGCATCTACATGGTCCTCGCCGCCGCCACGATCGCCACCCGGCGGGAGCCGGTCCCGCTCATCCTCCTGGCCGGCCTCGTGAGCTGGCTCTGGCGCGCACCACCCTCCTGGCTCGGGCGGACCCGCGCGGCGCCGGAGGCCGGGAGCGTGCTCCTGCTGCTCCACCTCTTCGGGTTCTTCACGCTGGCCGGCGCGTTCGTCTTCGGGAGCGGCCTCGCGATCGTGCCGTTCCTCTATGGCGGGGTGGTGCGGGACCTCGGCTGGCTCAGCGAGCGGGAATTCCTCGACGCCGTGGCGGTGGCGCTGATCACGCCGGGGCCGGTCGTGATCACGACCGGATTCATCGGATTCCTGGTGGCGGGGACCGCGGGAGCGGTCGTGGCGGCGGCGGGGACGTTCCTTCCTTCGTATCTCCTCACCATCCTGCCGCTGCGCTGGTTCCGGCGGTACGGGGACCGGCCTTGGGTGAGCGCGGCGGTGGGCGGCGTCACGGCCGCCGCCACCGGGGCGATCGCCGGCGCCGCAGTGGTGCTCGCCCGCGGCTCGATCGTGGACGCCGGCACCGCGGGGATCGCGCTCCTCGCGCTCGCGGCGACGTTCGTGCCCCGGCTGCCAGAGCCGCTGATCGTGGTCGCGGCAGGCCTGGCGGGGCTCGTCCTGTTCCCCGGGTAGCGCCGGCCGGTCAACGCCTGCCGGGGAGGCTGTCCGGCGAGGCGGCGGTGGACGGGACATCGTCGTCCGCCGGGTCGGCATCCGCCGACGAGCCGGACCCGGTCTCGTCCGGGGTCTCCTGGTTGCCCACCGTCTCCCCGCCCAACTGCGGCTCGAAGAGCTCGGTGGAATCGGAGGGGATCACGACCCCGTCGGCGCCGAGCAGCCGGAAGAGCTTCCACTGCGCCTGCCGCGCCGCGTGCACCCGGGCGCCGTTGTAGATGAGCGAGACGATCAGCACCCCGTCGGGTCGGCCGAGATAGCCTACCAGCGACGCCACGTGGCCGAGAGTGCCGGTCTTGGCCCGAACCACGCCCTGTTCCGGCAGCCCGCTGCTCAAGCGACGGAGGGTACCCACCCCGTTGGCGGGGAGGAGCATGGGGAAGTTGCGGCCGGCCGCGATGGTCGGGAACCGTGCCAGATAGGAAACGAACGCCGACGGCGAGACTCGGTTGTCGTACGAGAGCCCGCTCCCGTCCACCAGCCGGATCTCGTCCCTGAGGCCGGTGACCTCCTGGACGTGCCGGGTAAGGAGTTCGGGACCCTTGTCCCGGCCGCCGGCCCACTGGAGCAGCAACTCGGCGCCGAGGTTGAGACTCCGGCGGTTGATGTCGGCGGCGAGCGAGTCGAGGATCGGCGAGCTCACCTGGGCCATGATCTGCCACTCGGCTCCTTCCGGTGGGGCGGCCGGCAGCGCACTGGCCGACCATTCGATCCCCGCTTCGGCAAGCGCCCGGGCCCAGGTCCTGGCCAGCACCGCCTTCGGGTTGGACGCCACCGCGGCGAAGCGGTGTGGCCGGGCCCGGACCCCGATCTTGCCGCTCACGACCCACCCGCCGTTCGCGAGGGGCCGAAGCGAGAGCCGGGTTCGGCGCCCGGAGGTGGTCGTGGCCCGGACCGTCACCAGCGACGCCACGCCCGCGGGCGAGGCGGCCGAGAGTCGGGCCCGGGCCCCCACCTTCCCGCCAGGACGGATCGTGAACCAGACGACGTTTTCGTGGAGGGTGAGCGGACCGACCGGCGGGGCGAAGAGCCGGCCCCGGTGCTTGGCGGCCCAGACCGACGGGTAAACCGCCGTCGCCGGGCCGTCGGCGGAGGTCACCTGGAGCGGGCCGTGGAGCCGCTTGATGCCCGCCTCGGCCAGCTGGGCGGCGAGCTCGCGCAGGGTCGGGCCCGCGCCGGAGGGGTGCTCGAGCGACGGATCGCCGTTGAGCTCCAGGGCCCAGGTGCCCAGCCACTCGCCCGTCTTCCCGACCGCTCCCGTGCCCACCACCCGGGTCGAGAGCCGGGCGCCGCCGCCCAGTACCGTACGCGCGAATCCGGTGGTGAGGACCTTGACCGTGGAGGCCGGGACCAGCGGCTCCTCGGGCCTCACCCCCCAGAGGAGCCGGCCCTGCTGGTCGGCGACGGCGATGCCCCACTTCCCCGGCGCGCTCCGTTGGGCGGACCGGTACCAGGCCACGAGCTCGTTCTCCAGCTCACTCGGGAGCTGTTGCGCCGCGGCGCCGGGGGCGGCTCCGGTGGCGACGAGTACGGCGGAGACGGCAAACGCGCCACGACGGCGGGACCAGGACACAGACCGCAGACGCCACCCTCCTGCAAGCCACCCGGGGATACACGAGGCGGCTAAAGCTAATCGTCTGAGCGAGATCGCTGAACCCTGCGACACGCTGGGACGGTGAGCAAACTCCGTACCCCATCGCACATCAAGACGGTCGTACCCGCGCCCGAGTTGCGAGGGTCGGGCGGGCGCGGTCCGCGGGGCCGCGGACGGGCGTCGGCGGTGGCCGGTGCGCCCGGGCGGCGAGCGTGCCTAAATCCAAGTCTGTGATATAGATCACGCGGAACACCCCCGCCGGTGGCGAGTAGAGTCTTACGGGCATCGCCTCCCCACGACAACGGAGCCGCGACGCGGAACTCTCGAACGGAGCAGACGGAGTGCCAACCCGAGATCGGACCGGGTATATCGCAATTCTTGCCGGATTCTTCCTGACGTCCGTGCCTCCGGCCGTCGCACAGGATGCCGGCCGGGGTCGAGACTCGCTCGCCGGGATGGAGTCGGGCGATTCGCTGCGCGGCCGCAACAAGGAGGCGTTCGGGCGGGAGGCGGGGCGCGACACACTGGCCGACGCCCTGGGCGACACGCTGGGCTACGAGGACGTGGTTCGGCCTGAGAGCGTGAGCCCGGGGGCGCCGGTGGAGGGGCGGAAGCCGGGTGAGGTCGATCAAGCGAATTCCGACACCGTGGGCTACCGGAACCTGCCCGACCTCTTCGAGACCGGGATGGCGATCCCCAGTCTCACGACTTGGACCCGTCTGGTCGAGGCGGCGGGGATGGAGGCGGAGCTGCGGGAAGGCGAATACACGATCCTGGCGCCCACCGACGAGGCGTTCGATCGACTGCGCCGGGAACGGCTCGACGGCATCTTGGCGAACCGCGACAAGGCGCGGCGGCTGGCGTCGGCTCACATCGTCCGGGGGATAGTCCGGGCCTCGGAGATCACCGAGCGCCGGAGGCTGCGGACGCTCGCCGGCGACGAGCTCCGCATCCGGACCAATCGAGCCCATCGGGAGCCGACCCAGCGGGTGCACATCGGTGAGGCCCATATCGTCCGGCCCGACATCCCAGCCGACAACGGCGTGATCCACGGGATCGACCGGGTGCTCGCCAAGGGCGACTGAGGGCGACAGGCGGGATGGGCCACGTGGTGCGATCCATCAACAACCGGAACGACTCGACGATCGGAGGGAGATCGGATGCGGATACACTCTAAGGCGTGCGCGGCGGCCATGGGCCTCCTGTTGGTGGCCGGCGGCTGCTCCCGGAACCCGGAGCCGGAAGAGACCCCCGACGTGGCGGCCGATACGGCGGTCACGGACACGGCGCGGGTGGAGGGCGAGGCGGAGAATCCCCCGGGGTATCGGGGCATGGAGCGTGACACGACGATGATGCCGCCCGGAGGCCGGGCCGACACTACCCAGGGAGTCTACGACACGCTCGACTACCGGCGGCAGCGCGACACGACCGGCGTGAGCGGCCAGCAGGGCCAGCAGCAGAACCCGCCCGGCTACCGCGGCATGGAGCGTGACACGACCGTGTTTCCCTATCGCGACACCACGAACCAGGGCGACACCACCGGCGTGAGCGGCCAGCAGGGGCAGTACCCGCAGGACACGACGGGGTATCAGCCGCAGGATACGGCCGGGTACCAGCAGCCCGACACGACCGGCGGCTGGATGCAGCACGACACCACCGGCGGTCGGATGCAGCACGACACCACCGGTATGAGCGACACGTCGTCGATCGGGCGCGACTCGCTCTGACGGTCTGGCGGTACCGGGGCGCCGACGCGCTCCGGGCCGGCGTCGCCGGCTGCGGAGGTCGATGACGTCGTGGGCCCCGCGCGGCCCCGGCCGGGGTCGCCGCGGGAATGGGAGTCGTAACCGCACCCGGCGCGGGCGATGGTGGGCCCGCGGTCCGGGGCATCGGAAGGCGTACAGGCGCGCACCGCCGGGGTGGGCGATTCAACCCGCGGTGCGCGCCCTTCT
>DATLZT010000256.1:0-7700 GCA_035573835.1 Gemmatimonadales bacterium | reverse complement strand
GGATCCGGGCCTACTGGCGTCGCATGCCGCTGTGGCCCCTCCTCGCCAGCGCCCCGCTCTCGCTGGTGAACGTCGTCACCCGGGTCGCGATCCTCCCGGTGCTCGCGGCCACCCTCCCGGAGCCGCCGCCGGTCGGTCCCACCGCGCTCGGCTCGTTCGCCCTGCTCTACAGCCAGCTCGTGCTCCCGACCCCCTCGGGGGCCGGCGCGGTGGAGCTCGGGTTCCTGGGCGGCGCCGCCGGCGACCTCGGGGGAGCCGAGCGGGCGCTCCTCCTCGCCTGGCGCTTCTACACCACCGGCCTCGGCGCCCTGCTGGGCCTGGCCATCGCCGCCAGGGTCTACGGTCGGGATCTCGTCCGCCGCATCCGGCGGCCCCGCGTCGACGAGCCTCGTCCGGCGGCGTGACGGGGTCGGCACGGGGCGGTCTGCTGGCCGGTCCTGGCCCCACGCCGAGCCGCATCGGAGGGCCCCCCCGCGTCGGGCCCGCCGCCCCGAAAGGGACCCGAGACCGCCAGCCGTCGACGCGGTCCCGGCCCCTGCCTCCGGTGAGGCCCTGCCGGGTGGGATGCGCGGACAGGTGGCCCGGCGGCTTCGACGAGCTGGTCGCGCCCGACCGTGCCGGCCACGGTCTCCGGGATCACCATCCACCGGCTCGAGCGGCTGCAGCGGCTCGGGGCAGTGCCGCGCCTGGAGCGGGCGAAGGGCAGACTAGGCGCCCGGGGACCGGCGTTTCGCGCCGCCCACCTCGTCCGTCGGCGCCATCGCCATGACCATCACGGTGGGCTCGAGCGCCAGCTCCACCCCGTGGGGCACGTCTGCGGGCGCGAAGACGACCGTGCCGGCGGTCACCTCCCGGGTCTCCTCGCCCACGGTCATCCTCGCCTTTCCCGAGAGGACCAGGTAGAATTTGTCCGCGCCGCGATGCGCGTGGAGCGGTTGGCTCTGCCCCGCCGCGAAGCAGTTGAGGCCGACGAACAGGTGCGCGCCGCGGCAGAGGTCGGCCTTGGTGGCCTTGGCGGGGTCGAACGTCGCGCGGTCCGCGACGGAAACGAAGCGCTCGGACATGGACGTCATCCACTCCAGTTCACCGTTCATCCTGCACCGGTCATGACCACCACCCGCATCGAGAAGGACCCGCTGGGCGAGAAGGCCGTGCCCGCCTCGGCCCTCTACGGCATCCAGACCCTCCGGGCCGTGGAGAACTTCCCGATCTCCGGCCTCCGGCCGCTGCCGGCCTTCGTGGACGCCGTCATCTGGATCAAGCGCAGCGCCGCCCTCACCCACAAGGAGACGGGGCGGCTCGAGCCCCGGCTGGCCGACGCGATCGTCCAGGCGGCCGACGAGGTGTTGGCCGGCCAGCATCGCGACCAGTTCGTGGTGGACGTCTACCAGGCGGGCGCGGGCACCAGCCACAACATGAACTGTAACGAGGTGCTCGCCAACCGGGCCAACGAGCTCCTGGGCGGGGCCCGGGGCACCTACGCCCCGGTGCACCCCAACGATCACGTCAACATGGCGCAGAGCACCAACGACGTGATCCCGACGGCGATGCGCCTGGCCACGCTGGCGCTGCTCAAGCCCTTCCTCGCCTCGCTCGACGCGCTGGCCGCGGCGCTCCTGGCCAAGGGGCGGGAGTTCGACCACATCGTGAAGAGCGGCCGCACCCACCTCCAGGACGCCACCCCGATCCGGCTGGGGCAGGAGTTCACCGCCTATGGGCGCACCGTGGCGCGCCACCGGGAGAAGATCACCCAGGCGGCTGAGTGGCTGCGCGAGATGAACATCGGCGGCACCGCCGTGGGGACGGGGCTCAACGCGGAGGAGGAGTACCCGGCCCTCATGGTGAAGTACCTGGAGGAGATCAGCGGGCTCGATCTCCGGGTGGGGGAGGACCGGATCCAGCTCATGCAATCGATGGGCGACATCGCCGGTTTCAGCGGCGCCCTCCGCGCATACGTCCTGGACCTGAACAAGATCGCCAACGACATCCGGCTCCTCGCCTCCGGCCCCCGGACCGGCCTCGCCGAGATCGTGCTGCCGGCGGTGCAGCCGGGGTCGAGCATCATGCCCGGCAAGGTGAACCCGTCGATCGCCGAGATGGTCAACCAGGTCTGCTACCAGGCGTTGGGGCTCGACACCACGGTGGCCCTGGCGGCGGAGGCGGGGCAACTCGAGCTCAACGTCATGATGCCGGTCATCACCCACAACATCCTCTTCGCGCTCACGATCGTGGGGAACGCGAGCCGGGTGTTCGCCGAGCGCTGCGTGGCCGGGATCGAGGCGGACGAGCGGCAATGCGCCTACTGGCTGGAGCGGAGCCCGGCCCTGGTGACGGCGCTCGCCCCCAAGATCGGCTACGCCGAGGCGGCCAAACTGGCGAAGGAGGCGGTGGCGACCGGGCTCACCGTGAAGGAACTGGTGGTGCGCAAGGGGATCCTGCAGGGCAAGGAGCTGGAGGAGGTGCTCGATCTCCGGGCCATGACCGAGCTCGGCGTACCGGGCGGCAAGGGGGTGCCGGCGGGCGGATGATCCGGCCCGCGCCGGCGCCCCGGCCCTAGGACCCCTTGGCGAGGCGCACCGGGAGCTCGAGCAGCCGGAACGGCGGGCGGTCGGGGAAGGTGCGCTGGAGGAGCGCGATCGACACGTTGTAGACCGGCACGCCCCCCATGGTCCGCCCTTCCGGCTGGCCGTGGTGGGCGTGGCCGTGGAAGACGGCATCCACGGGGTAGCGGGAGAGCGGCTCCTCCAGCCGGCTCGAGCCGAGGAAGGCGTAGATCTCCGGCGGCTCCCCCTCGACCGTCCCCTGGATCGGCGCGTAGTGCAGGAGCACGACCCGCGGCTCGCTCCGGAGCCGGGCCAGGGCCGATTCCAGCTTGAGCGCCTCGTCCAGCGCCTCGTGCACGAAGCGTTTGATCGCCTCCTCGCCCCAGGGGCCGAGCGCCCGCCGTCCGAACCCGCCGGCGAATCCCTTCACCCCGGCGATCCCCACCCCGAGCACTTCGTAGGCCTCCCCATCCAGGATCGTCACGCCCGCGTCCGCGAAGATCCGCTTGAGCTCGTCGGCCCGTCCCGACTCGTAGTCGTGGTTGCCCAGCACGCCCACCACCGGGAGCATGAGCCCGGCGAGCTCCTTGGCCAGCGCCCGCGCCTCCTCGGGGAGCCCGGTGTCGGTGAGATCGCCGCAGAGAAGGAGCAGGTCGGCGTCCTCCGCCACCCGGGCGAGCAGCGCCGGGACGTTGAGCGTCTGGCCGGTGCGGCCGTGGTGGAGGTCGCCCAGGGCGGCGATGCGGACCCGGCCGTCGATCATGGCCATGGGGCGCGGCGCCCGTGGCTGCGCCGACCGCTCGCGGGTATTACTACTCCCGGCGAGCGCCGGGCGCGGGCGCCCGTGGACCGCTCGCGCGACGACGACGCCGACCCGCGGCGGACGCGGTCGGCCCTCGGAGCGGTCAGGCGCCCATGGCTCATTCGGTGCTCGATCAGGAGAGTCTCGACGCCACCCAGCAGTTCTATCGGTCGGTGGTGTCGGTGCTGGCCGAGGCGGGCATCCCGTACCTCGTCGGGGGCGCGTACGCCTTCCAGCACTACACCGGCATCGCCAAGGTCACCAAGGATTTCGACATCTTCGTCCATCCCCGCGACCTCGATCGGCTGCAGGCCACGCTCGGCGCGGCGGGCTTCCGGGTCGAGCGGACCTTTCCCCACTGGCTGGGCAAGGTCCGCTCCGGCGACGACTTCATGGACTTCATCTTCAACTCGGCGAGCGGCATCGCCCGGGTGGACGACGAATGGTTCGAGCACGCCTTCCGGGCCGAGGTGCTGGGGCTCTCGCTGCCGGTCTGCCCGCCCGAGGAGGGGATCTGGTCGAAGGCGTTCATCATGGAGCGGGAGCGGTACGACGGCGCCGACATCGCCCACATCCTGCTGGGGCGCGCCGCCACGCTGCACTGGGAACGCCTGCTCCGGCGATTCGGTCCGCACTGGCGGGTCTTGCTGAGTCACCTCGTCCTGTTCGGGTTCATCTACCCGTCCGAGCGGGGGCGGATCCCGGACTGGGTGATCCGGTCGCTGATGGCGCAGCTCGAGGAGGAGACCTCCGGCGCCGCCCCCCGGGAGCGGGTCTGCCAGGGAACCCTGCTCTCCTGGGCCCAGTACCTGGTGGACGTCGAGGAGTGGGGCTATGCCGATGCCCGACTTCCCCCCCACGGCCGGCTCACGCCGGAGCAGGTGGATCACTGGACCCGGGCCGAGAAGGGGTAGGCCGCGTCGCCTTGAATCCCGACTCCGGCTCCGGCATATTCCGGTCATGCGGGTGACCACCTGGACCGAGTACAGCCTGATCATCACGATCCACCTGGCGCGGCGCCGCGAGGCCGGGCTGGGACCGGTGTCGGCGCGCGAGCTCGCCGAGGTCGAGCGGCTGCCGGCCGACTACGTCGAGCAGATCCTCCTCCGGCTCCGCCGCGCCGGCCTGGTCGAGAGCGTGCGCGGCGCCCGGGGCGGCTACTCGCTCGCCCGGGATCCAGGCGTCATCTCGGTCCGCGACGTCATGGCCGCGTCCGAGCACCAGACCTTCGAGATGAACTGCGCCACCCACCCGGTCGACGCCGAGCGATGTAGGCCGAGCGCGAGCTGCAGCATCCGGCCGGTCTGGGTCGCGCTCCAGCGGCGGGTCGACACCTTCCTCGCGAGCGTCTCCCTGGCCGACCTGATGAAGCAGGAGCCGGAGGTCCAGGAACTGGTCGGCATCACCGGGGCCAACTGAGGCCCCGGTGCCCAGCGCATCCGCCCGACCGGTTCGGTCGGGCTTTTTGTTGGAGGAGGCATGTCGAACGCGCTGGCCGAGCAGACCCTTACCACGGGGACCGACGAGCCCCTGCCGGGGGAGCCGCCCATCTGGGCCGCGGTGGGGGACACGCCGCTGCTCCCGCTTCGGCTGGACCGGGTCCGTCCCGGCGGGCTGTGGCTCAAGGCGGAGTGGCTGAACCCCGGCGGGAGCGTGAAGGACCGCGCCGCCCGCGCCATCCTCCGGGACGGACTCCGCCGGGGCGAGCTGCCCCGGAAGCGCCTCCTCGACGCCTCGAGCGGCAACACCGCCGTCGCCTACGCGCTCCTGGGGGCCGCCGCGGGCGTGCGGGTGACGATCTGCGTCCCGGCCAACGCCAGCCCCGAGCGCCTCGCGCTGCTCCGGATCTACGGCGCCGAGGTGGTGCTCACCGACCGCCTCGCGGGCACCGACGGCGCCATCCGCCGCGCCCGCGAGCTCGCGGCCGCGCACCCGGACGACTTCTGGTACGCCGACCAATACGCCCATCCCGCCAACGCGGCGGCGCACCACGACACCACCGGGCCCGAGCTCTGGCGCGGCCTGGGTGGCCGTCTCACCCACTTCGTGGCGGGCCTGGGCACCACCGGCACCATGATGGGCGCGGGGCGCTATCTCCGCGAGCGCGACCCGCGCATCCGGCTCGTCGCGGTGCAACCGGATTCCCCCTATCACGGCCTCGAGGGGCTCAAGCACCTCCCCTCGGTGGAGTACGTGCCGCCGCTCTACGATCCCCGACTCCCGGATCGGGTGGTGGCGGTCGCCACCGAGGAGGCCGACGCGACGGCGCGCCGGCTCGCGCGGGAGGAGGGGCTCCTGGTGGGCTGGTCCACCGGGGCCGCCGTCCGGGCGGCGCTGGACCTGCTCCGCGCCGAGCCGGACGCGGTGGTGGCGGTGATCGGTTGCGACACCGGCGCCCGCTACCTGAGCCAGCCCCATCGCTGGGAGGTCGGATGACGCTCCGGATCGGGGCCGAGCTCCTGGACCGGATCCGGCGCCAGGCCGAGCGGGCGTACCCGGCCGAGTGCTGCGGGGCGATCGCCGGCCGGCCGGCGCCGCTGAAGGAGGCGGTGCGCCTCTTCCCCCTGCGCAACCGGCGCACCGACGATCCGCGGCGCTACTTGATCGATGCCGATCAGCTCCGCCGGGTCGACGCCGCGGTGCGGGCCGCGGGGTGGGAGATCATCGGCTTCTACCACTCCCATCCCGATCATCCGCCCGAGCCCTCGGCCTACGACGTCGAGCACGCCTGGCCGTGGTATAGCTACCTGATCGCCGCCGTCGAGCGCGGGCGCGCCGACCGGCTCGCGTCCTGGGTGCTCGCCGACGATCGCTCGGCGATGCGCCCGGAGGCGCTCGAAGTTCCCTCGGAGGTGTGACATGCCAATCACGGTGATCATCCCGACCCCGCTCCGCGGCTTCACCGGCGGACGGGACGCCGTCGAGGTCGACGGACGGACGGTGGGCGAGGTGCTGGACGGCCTCATCGCCCGCCACGGGGCGTTGCGCCGCCACCTCCTCCAGGAGGACGGCACCCCGCGCTCGTTCGTCAACCTCTATCTCAACGACACCGACATCCGGTATCTCCGGCAGGCCGAGACCCCGGTCAGCGAGGGCGACGTCGTGACCATCGTCCCGAGCATCGCCGGCGGCGCGCCCGCCCTCGAGCCCGGGCTCCCGCGGCTTGCCCACGACGAGCTCCTCCGTTACTCCCGTCACTTGCTGCTCCCCGAGGTCGGCCTGGAGGGACAGCGACGGCTCAAGGCGGCCCGGGTGCTGGTGGTGGGGGCGGGCGGCCTGGGCTCCCCCCTCGCGCTCTACCTGGCGGCCGCCGGCGTGGGGACGATCGGCCTCGTGGACTTCGACACGGTCGACGTCACCAACCTCCAGCGGCAGATCCTCCACGGCACGTCCTGGGTCGGCCGGCCCAAGCTCGACTCCGCCGAGGCCCGCCTCAAGGACGTCAACCCGCACGTCACCGTGGAGCGGTACGGGACCCGGCTCACGTCCGAGAACGCGCTCGAGATCATCCGCGAGTTCGACATCGTCGTGGACGGGACCGACAACTTCCCGACCCGCTACCTGGTGAACGACGCCTGCGTCCTGCTCGGCAAGCCGAACGTCTACGGCAGCATCTTCCGCTTCGAGGGCCAGGCGTCGGTGTTCCACGCCAAGGAAGGGCCCTGCTATCGCTGCCTCTACAGCGAGCCCCCGCCGCCGGGGCTGGTCCCGAGCTGCGCCGAAGGCGGGGTGCTCGGCGTCCTCCCCGG
Organism: Gemmatimonadales bacterium; assembly: GCA_035573835.1. Taxonomy (GTDB): domain Bacteria; phylum Gemmatimonadota; class Gemmatimonadetes; order Gemmatimonadales; family GWC2-71-9; genus DATLZT01. Next base: position 606 of record DATLZT010000256.1, on the reverse strand, counting down.
CATCATCGGGAGCATCCAGGCGCTGGAGACGATCAAGCTGATCCTCGGCGCCGGGGAGACGTTGATCGGACGCCTGGTGCTCTTCGACGCGCTCCGGTTCCGCGTCCGGGAGCTCAGGCTCCGGAAGGATCCCGAGTGCCCGGTCTGCGGTCCCGAGCCCACGATCCGGGAGCTGATCGACTACGAGGCCTTCTGCGGGATCGGCGCCGAGCCCGCGTACGCCGGCCCCGAGATCAGCGCCCGGGAGCTCTACCGGGAGTGGCGGGAGGAGAAGAAACCGCTGGTCGTGGTCGACGTGCGGGAGCCGCACGAGTGGGAGATCGCGCACATCGAGGGAGCCCGGCTGATCCCGCTGGCCGAGCTCCCCAGCCGGCTCCACGAGCTCGACGGCCACGCCGAGATCGTCACCCAGTGCCATCGGGGGGCGCGCTCGATGAAGGCGCTGGAAATCCTGAAGGGGGCCGGTTTCGCGAAGGTGCGGAGTCTCGCCGGCGGGATCGACGCCTGGGCCCGCGAGATCGAGCCCGAGATGCCCCGGTACTGAGCGGGCCCGGAGCGGCGGGGTCCCGAAATGCCGCGGCGGGGAGTGGGTCTTCGACCCACTCC
>DATLZT010000255.1:0-3214 GCA_035573835.1 Gemmatimonadales bacterium | reverse complement strand
ATGGGAGCTCGAGCTCCGCACCGAGACAGGGCCGGTCTTCTCGTCAGGCGGGCGCGCCGGGGCGCGTACCCTCGTGGTGACGCCTCCCTCCTGCCGTCCGGTCGGCGAAGCGTCGGGGGAGGATCGCGCCGTCGGCATCTGGACCAACCTCCGCCCGAGCCGGTCACGGAAGATGCGGCTCGCCGTCGTGGACCTCGCCCGCGATCCCGCCGTCGCCAAGGGGATGCGGCGGACTCGGCGGCGGTGAACGGGACGGCGCATGCGCCGGGTGCTGTCGACCTATCGCGTCCAGCTCCATCGCGGCTTCACCCTGCGCGACGCCCGCGCCGTCGTCCCGTATCTCCACGCCCTCGGCGTCACCCATCTCTACGCCTCCCCGATCCTCGCCGCGCATCCCGGCAGCCCCCACGGCTACGACGTGGTGGACCCCACCCGGCTCAACCCGGAGCTGGGCACGCCGGACGACCTCGCGGCATTGGCGGAGGCGCTCCGGGCCCGCGGCATGGGACTCGTGCTCGACATCGTGCCCAACCACATGGCCACCGCCCCGGAGAACCGCCGCTGGGACGACGTGCTGGCGCACGGTCCCGCCTCGGCGTCCGCCAACTGGTTCGATGTCGACTGGCGGAGCCCGGAGCGCCATCTCCACGCGCGGGTGCTGCTGCCGATCCTCGGCGCGCCGCTGGGCGCCGTGCTCGCGAGTGGTGAGCTCCGGGTGGCCTGGGAGGGCGGCGAGCTCCGCGTGCGCTACCACGGGCACTCGCTCCCGCTCGATCCCGCCACCTTGCCGCATCTCCTGGGCCCGGCGGCGGAGGCCTGCGACGCCCGACTGGGCCCCGGGCACCCCGACGCCACCGCGCTCCGGGGCGTGCTCGAGCTCGTCAGGGGCCTGCCCCGCCGCACCGCTCGCGGGCGCAAGGCCCTGGCCCGGCGGCGGGACGATGCCGCGCTGGCGGCACGGCTCCTCCGCGAGCTGGCGGAGCAGTCGGCGGTGGTGCGGGAGTGCCTTGAGCGCGCCGCCACGGGATTCACCGAAGGGGTCGGCGGGTCGGATCGGATGCGCCGGCTCCTCGACGCGCAAGCCTATCGTCTGGTCTACTGGCGCCGCGCGGCCCGCGAGATCAACTACCGCCGGTTCTTCGACATCAACGACCTGGTGGCGGTGAACATCGGCGATCCCGCGGTGCTGGCCCGGTCGCACGCGTGCCTGCTCGAATGGGCCCGGGATGGCGTGCTCGACGGCTTCCGGATCGACCATCCCGACGGCCTGCTCGATCCGCGGGGATATCTCCGGCGGCTCCGCGAGGCCCTCGCCGCGGTCGGCCGCGGTTCCGAGCTCCCGCCTGGCGCAGCGGCTGGTGCGGCTGGCCGAGGCGACATCGGCGGACCCGCCGCCCGAGGCCCCGGGGCGCCCGCGGATCACCGTCGAGCAGGCCGCCGTCGCGATCGTGGAGGTGATCGTGGCGCTCCCGGTCTACCGCACCTACGTCGACCCCGAGACCCCGGTGGCGGATGGCGAAGACCGCCGGATCATCGAGGTGGCGCTGGGGACCGCCCGGCGGCGGCCAAGGGGATCGAGGACACCGCGTTCTACGCCTACGGACCGCTCCTCTCGCGGAACGAGGTCGGAGGCGAGCCGGACGCACCGCTCGAGGAGGCGGTGGCCGACTTCCATCGGGCCAACGCCCGGCGGGCCGAACGGCGGCCCGGCACCATGCTGGCCGGGAGCACCCACGACACGAAGCGGAGCGCCGACCTCCGCGCCCGGCTCGATGTCCTCTCCGAGGTCCCGGGGGAGTGGGAGGAGCGGGTCTACCGCTGGCGGCGGCTGAACCGACGACACCGGCTCCTGGTCCATCGCCGGTCGGTACCCAATCCCCACACGGAGTGTTTCCTGCCAGCGCTCGGGCGAGTTCCTGGACGACCTGGTGTCGTTCGTGGGGGACGTGCTCCGGCCGGGCTTCTGGAACTCGCTGGCGCGGGTGGTCCTCCAGCTCGCGAGCCCGGGAGTCCCCGACACCTACCAGGCCGACGAGTTCTGGAGCTTCCACCTGGTCGACCCGGACAACCGGCAGCCGGTGGACTTCGCCCAGCGGCAGCGATCGCTCGAGGCGATTCGCGCCGCCTGGCAGGCCGGTCCAGGCCGGCGCCGGGAGCTGCTGCGCGAGCTGGTGGACCAGGCGGAGGACGGTCGGCTCAAGCTGCACGTGGTGACCCGTGGACTTACGCTCCGCCGGGAGGCGTCGGCGCTGTTCCTGGACGCCGGATACCGCCCCCTCGTTTCGGTCGGCCGGCGAGCCGATCGGGTGGTGGCGTTCCTGCGGGAGGCGGGCGGGCGGAGGGGAGCCGGTCCGGTTGGGTCATCGCGATCGCGCCCCGGCTGGTCCGGTCGATACTCCCGGGGCCTTCCGCGGCGCCAGTCGGGACAGGGATCTGGGACGACACGGCGTACGGATACCCCCCTCCGTCACCGTGACGCGGCTCACCTGCGCGCTCGGCGGCGAGACGGTGCCGGTGCATCACGACGCCCAGGGTGGGTTCGTTCCCCTGTCCGATGCGTTGGCGCTCCTCCCGGCGGCGCTGCTCGTGGGCGGGGACTGACTCCGGAGCGCGCCCGCCCCACTCGCTTTTTGCGCGGATTCTCCCGCTCGGCAATCGGGCTTCGTCCCTCGGTCTCCCAGCCCCGCGCGTCGAAAATCGCGTAGATACGTCACTTTGTCGGTAGCCGTCGAGTCGGCCCGATTTGTGCACGCAGGGGACGTGCAATCCCCCGTCGACAATCCGGGCAGTTGATCTCGAGGAAGTTTGACGATGTCCACCGACTCCCCCGCCCAGCCGCAGGCCGCTCCCGCCCCCCATCCGCTGCTGCAACGTGGTGCGCTCGCCATCATGGGCACCATGGGGTTCCTGATCGTGGCGCTCAGCGTCCAGCTGGTGCGGCTCACCCTGGCCGAGCCGATGGAGACCCAATCCTCGGTCCGGGCGACCACCGTGTCCTCGATCACGCCCGCCGTCGCTCGCTGATTCCGCGGTGACATTCCGGCTCGTCACGGCGCTCGCCGCCGGTCTGTTCCTGGCGGCGCCCGGCACGCTTGCGGCCCAAGCCGGGGGCTACCAAGCCGGGAACTACAAGGAGCGCCCGCTCGGGGCCACGGCCGCCTCGGCGGACGCCGACTCGGCCCGGCCCTCGGCCGATCCGCTCGCCGAGGCGGGG
>DATLZT010000254.1:0-13778 GCA_035573835.1 Gemmatimonadales bacterium | reverse complement strand
CGGAGGCCGCGGGCGGTGACCCGCCGGGCGCCGATGTCCGCCGCGCGGCCCAGCGCCTGCGCGCCGACCGCCGCGGCCAGTTCCGGCTCGAGCCCCTGGGCGAGCAGGGTCGCGATGATCCCGCCGAGGACGTCGCCGCTCCCGCCGGTGGCGAGCCCCGGATTGCCGGCCGCCACCGTGAGCGACGTGCCGGCCGGCGTCGCGATCACCGTCGGCACGCCCTTGAGGAGCACGGTGCAGCCCGAGTCGGCGGCCGCGCCCGCCGCGGCGAGCCATGGATCGGTCTCCATCGCCGCCGCATGCGCCGGGAAGAGGGTGCGGAACTCCCCGGGATGGGGCGTGAGCACCACCACGCGTCCCCGCGCGAGCTCGGCGAGCCGGTCGACCGCGCCGGCCAGCGCCACCAGCGCGTCGGCATCCAGCACCGCGAACCGGGCGCGGGCGAGGAGCTCCAGCACCAGCTCCCGCCGCCCCGGCTTCCGGCCGAGTCCCGGCCCGACGAGGAGCGCGTCGGCCCGGTCGAGGAGCTCGGCCAGGGCCGCACGCGGCGCTTCGTCGAACGACTGCACCAACGTCTGGAGATCCGGCTCGGCCTCGACCAGCGCCACGACCGTCTCCGCCGGCGCCACCGCGTGCACCAACCCGGCGCCGGCGCCGAACGCGGCGCGCCCGGCCATCCGCAGGGCGCCGGTCATCCCCGTGTCGCCGCCCACGATCACCACCCGGCCCCGGTCCCCCTTGTGGACGTCGGCGCGGAACCGGGGGAGGCGCTGGGCGGCGAGCCCGTCGGTGACGAGCGTGGGCCAGCCCGGATCGGGCGGCGGGTGGCCGATGTCGACCACCACGACGTCCCCCACGTCCTCCCGGGCGAGGAGATGGCCCCGGCGGAGGCCGCCGAAGGTGATCGTGAGGTGGGCCCGGGTGTGATGGTGGATGACGCCGGTGCGGAGATCGATGCCGGTGGGACCGTCCACCGCGACGAGGGGCACGCGGAGATCGAGCAGCCGGTCGAGGAGGGCGGCCACCGGGGGGCGTGGGCCGCCGCGGGCGCCGGTGCCGAGGAGGGCATCCACCGCGAGCGCCACGTTGGGCCAGGGCCCGTCGGGGGCCACGGTCCGGACGCCTTCCGCCCGGGCGCGGGACGCGACCGCGCGCTGGAGCGGCGCCCCGTCGGCCTCGACCGGGGCGACCCACACCGGGAGCTCGAGCCGGTGCAGCGCCCGGGCGAGCACCCATCCGTCGCCCCCGTTGTTCCCGGGCCCGCAGGCCACCAGTGTCCCCTGCCGGAGGAGCTCGGGATACCGCTGGGCGATGACCGCCGCGCAGGCCCGTCCGGCCGTCTCCATGAGCGTGGCCGGCGCGATGCCCGCGCCCTCGGCGGCACGGTCCCAGGCAGCGCTATCGTCGGGAGTGAGGACGGGAATGAGGGCCATCGTCGGGACGGCGCGGCGGGCCGGCGGCGCCCGCCCGCGCCCGCCCGGACTCGCCTACTTGTAGGACTGTCCGATCGTCCGGCCGAAGGAGATCTCGCCGTTGTCGATCCGGAGATTGAAGCCGCACTCGGGGTTGGTGCAGACCCACGCCTTGTACGTGATGGGCGCGCCTTCGCGCCCGTAGTCGGACAGCGGGATCAGCGTCCCCTCGGTGCACTTCCTACACCTCGGCCAGTCCTTGACCTCCATACACCCTCCCGCGCAAGAATCCACCCCGACCGGAGGTCAGCTCCGGCCGGTCCCGCCCCAGACGGCGTCGGTCCCGAACGCCTCCTCGAAGTCGAAGACCTCGTCGAAGTCCGATTCGCGGTCGCCCGGTTGCGTCACGAGGAGCCCGACGTCGACCAGGGTGTAGACGATGCGTCCCAGGTCGGCCGTGCGGGTGATGCCCCAGAACTCCAGCACCGAGCGCGCCATCAGGCCGAACTGCTTGAGCGCGAAGTCCCGGCAGGCCCACGCGAGCTCCGCCCCGCTGACGTGACGCCGCGCGGGGAGCTGGGCCTGGAGATACTCGATGCTGGCGAGGACGAAGAGATAGCCTCGTTCGTGAAAGCGCCCGTCGCGGGCGCGGATCTTGGCCAGTACGTCGTCGGCGAACTGCAGATCGTTCACCGCAAGCTCGTGGATGTCCGAAGATGAGAGGGGGCTGGCGTGAAACTAGGGCCCCGGCGGCGGCGGGTCAAGCGACCGCCGCCGGGATCCGCGCCCGGGCGTAGAGCGGGAACGCGCCGGTGAGCTCCCGCACCTCGCCCCGCACCCGCTGCAGCGTGGCGTCGTCCCCGCGGGTGAGCACCAGGTCGATGAGCTGCGCGATCCGCCGCATCTCCGCCGGCCCCATCCCGCGGGTGGTGACCGCGGGCGTGCCGATGCGGATGCCGCTGGTCACGAAGGGCGATTGGGGATCGTCGGGGATCGTGTTCTTGTTGACCGTGATGCCGGCCCGGTCGAGCAGCTGCTCCGCCGCCTTGCCGGTGAGGTGCTTGGGGCGGAGGTCCACCAGCATCAGGTGGGTGTCGGTGCCGCCGGAGACGATGGCGAACCCCCGCTCCATCAGCGCCTCCGCGAGGGTACGCGCGTTCTCCACCACCCGCCGGGCGTAGGCGCGGAAGTCCTCGGTGAGCGCCTCGCCGAACGCCACCGCCTTGGCCGCGATGACGTGCTCCAGCGGGCCGCCCTGGGTACCGGGAAAGACCGACTTGTCGATCGCCTTGGCGAGATCCGCCTGGCAGAGGATGATCCCGGCCCGCGGGCCCCGGAGCGTCTTGTGGGTGGTGGAGGTGACGACCTGCGCGTGCGGCACCGGCGACGGATGCACCCCGCCCGCCACCAGCCCGGCGAAGTGCGCCATGTCGACCAGCAGGGAGGCCCCGACCTCGTCCGCGATCGACCGCATGGCCGCGAAGTCGATGGTCCGGGCGTAGGCGCTCCCGCCGGCGATGAGGATGCGGGGCCGCTCCCGCCGCGCCAGCTCCCGGACCCGGTCGTAGTCGATCCGCCCGGTGGCCGGGTCGACCCCGTATTGCACCGACCGCCACACGACCCCGCTGTGGTTCACCGCGGCGCCGTGCGAGAGGTGGCCCCCGTGCGGCAGCGCCAGCCCCATGATCGTCTCGCCCGGCCGGGCGAGGGCCATGAAGGCGGCGAAGTTCGCCTGGGCCCCCGAGTGCGGCTGCACGTTGGCGTGCTCGGCGCCGAAGAGCTGCTTGGCCCGGTCGATCGCCAGCTGCTCGATACGGTCGATGACCTCGCACCCGCCGTAGTAGCGCCGCCCGGGATAGCCCTCGGCGTACTTGTTGGTGAGCGGCGTCCCCATGGCGTCGATCACCGCCCGACTCGCGAAGTTCTCGCTCGCGATGAGCTCGAGCCCGTCCCGCTGCCGCCGGAGCTCCTCGTCGATCAACTCGGCGACCAGCGGATCGACCTCCCGCAGCGGCGCGGCGTGGTCCAGCCTCATGAGGCCTCCTTCTCGATCTTGGCGACGCGCCGCGCGTGCCGCCCGCCCGCGAACGGGGTCTCCAGCCAGGTGCGCAGGATCTCCACCCCCTCGTCCTCGCTCAGGAACCGGGCCGGCAGCACGAGCACGTTGGCGTCGTTGTGCTCCCGCGCCAGCCGCGCGATCTCGGGCGACCACGCCACCGCCGCCCGAACGCCCGGGTGCCGGTTGGCGGCGTAGGACATGCCGAGCCCCGAGCCGCAGAGCAGCACCCCGCGGCGGGCCTCCCCCCGCTCCACCCGCTCCGCCACCGGATGGGCGTAGTCGGGATAGTCGACCGAGTCGGGCGAGTGGGTCCCGAGATCGAGCGGCTCGTAGCCGAGCCGCTTGAGCTCCGCCACGAGCCGCTGCTTGAGCTGATACCCCGCGTGGTCCGCGCCGATGGGAATCCGTTCCGCCATACGCAATAATGAATGATGATGCAGCGGCGCGGAAGAGGGCGGCGCCCCCCCTCCGCCCGCGGGGGCTCACCCCCGCGCGCCCCGCGCCAGCCAGATCTGGTTCAGCTTGCCCATCGCCGCGATGCGCGACTCCGCCAGCCGGTCCGCGGCGCGGTACGACGGGATCCCCTCCCGCTTGGCCAGCGCGAAGACCGTGAGCAGGGTCTCGTAGATCTCCCCCGCCTTCCGCTTGGCCCGCTCCAGGTCCCAGCCGGCGAGCTCGCCGTAGACGTTGATCAGGCCCCCGCCGTTGATCACGTAGTCGGGCGCGTAGAGCAGCCCCAGCCGCTCGAGCTCGTCCCCGTGCCGATCCTCGGCCAGCTGGTTGTTGGCCCCGCCGGCGACGATCTCCACCTTGAGTCGCCGCAGGGTGTCGTCGTTGATCGTGGCGCCCAGGGCGTTGGGGGAGAAGATGTCCCCCGGGACGTCGTAGATCGCCTCCGGCGCCACCGCCCGGGCGTTGGTCTCCGCCACCACCAGCTTCACCCGCTCCGGGTCGATGTCGGTCACCACCAGCTTCGCCCCCTCCTTCTGGAGGTGGCCGCAGAGCGCCTGCGCCACCTTCCCGCACCCCTGCACCAGCACCGTCCGGCCGGCGAGGCTGTCGCTGCCCCACCGGACCTTCGCGGTGGCCTTCATCCCCATGTACACCCCGAACGCCGTCACGGGCGAGGGGTCGCCCGAGCGGCCGTGGAGCCCGGCCACGTGACCGGTCTCCATCCGGACGTACTCCATGTCGGCCGGGGTCGTTCCCACGTCCTCGGCCGTGATGTACCGCCCCCCGAGCGACTCCACGAACCGACCGTGGGCCCGGAAGAGCGCCTCGCGGTCCTTGCGCTTGTTGTCCCCCACGATGACCGACTTGCCGCCGCCGAGGTTGAGCCCGGCCACCGCGGCCTTGTAGGTCATGCCCCGCGCCAGACGGAGCGCGTCCACGATCGCCTCGTCGCCCGAGGCGTACTGCCAGAAGCGGGTCCCCCCCAGGGCGGGGCCGAGGGTGGTGTCGTGAATGGCGATGATCCCGACGTAGCCGCACGACGGCTCCTGGCAGACCACGAGCTGTTCGTGCGCGTAGGTGGCGAGCGCCGCGAGAAGGTCCATGGATCCCCTGTCGATCTCCAGTGGTGGATGCCCGGTCTCAGTACCGGTAGAAACCCTTGCCCGTCTTCCGCCCCAGCTCCCCCGCGGCCACCATCCGCCGGAGCAGCGGGCACGGGCGGTACTTGTCGTCGCCCAAGCCCCGGTGGAGCACCTCGAGAATGGCGAGGCAGACGTCGAGGCCGATGAGGTCGGCCAGCGCGAGCGGCCCCATCGGGTGCGCCATCCCCAGCTTCATGACCGTGTCGATCGCCTCGGGCGTGGCAACCCCCTCCATCACGCAGTAGATCGCCTCGTTGATCATCGGCATGAGTACCCGGTTGGACACGAACCCCGGGTAGTCGTTGACCTCCACCGGCGTCTTCCCCAACGCGGCGGCGATCTCCATGACTCGGCGGGTGGTGGCGTCGCCGGTGCGCTGTCCCCGGATCACCTCGACCAGCTGCATCACCGGGACCGGGTTCATGAAGTGCATCCCGATCACCTGTTCCGGCCGCCGGGTGCGCGCCGCGATCTCGGTGATGGAGATCGAGCTGGTGTTGGTGGCGAGAATGGCCGCCGCGGGGGCGATCCGGTCGAGCTGCTCGAAGAGCGAGAACTTGAGGGCCGGGCTCTCGCTCGCCGCCTCAACCACCAGCGCCGCCCCCGCGGCCGCGTCCAGCGTCGTGCCCGGGACGATCCGCGCGAGGGTGGGGCCGATCTCGTCCGGCGCGATCGTCCCCTTCTTCGCCATCCGCTCGAGGCTCGAGCGCACGGCGCCGAGGCCGCGCTCCAGCGCCTCCGCCGAGACGTCCACCAGCCGGACCCGCCACCCGGCGCGGGCGAAGACCTGGGCGATGCCGCTGCCCATCGTGCCCGCCCCGATGACCGCCACCTCCGTCACGCGAGCTCCTTTCGTGCCAGGCGCGCCGTCACCAGCACGGCCGCGGTGATGGTGAGTGTCGCGAGCACGCCCCCCTCCGGGCCGAACGCCCCGCCGGTGAGCCAGGCGGGACCGCCGGGATGATAATCGAGGTACGGGATGTCGAACGGGAGTCCGCTCACCGGCGCGTCGAGCGCCGCGAGGGTGGCGTTCCAGCCCAGGTGCGCGCCGAAGGCGGTCCAGACCCCGCCCGGCGCGTAGAAGGCGAGGCCGAGGAAGACCCCGGCCAGCGCGATGTTCCCGACGCCGAGCGGCGTCACCTGCGGATTGAACAGGTGGGCCACGCCGAACAGCGCGGCGATCGCCACCACCGCCGTGATCCGCCCCAGCACCCGCCCGAGCAGCACCAGCGGCACGCCCCGGAAGATGACCTCCTCGCTCAGCGCCGCCGGGGCCAGCACCAGGGCGGTGAGGCCCACGCGTACCGCGTAGTCCGCCAGGGAGCCGTCGTCCCGGAGCCAGACGGCGCCGCCCAGCAGCACCGAGGCGCCGAGCGCGAGCGCCGCCGGCGCGATGCCGAGGAGGAGTCCGACCAGGAAGCCGCGGATCCCCTCGCGCGGCGGCGCCCAGCGGAGGTCGGCCCGCCGGAGTCCCGCCGGGCCGAAGCCGACCACCCAGGTGGCGGCGAGGAAACCCGTCAGGCTGGCCGAGCCCTGCACCAGCGCCGACTCGACCCCCGAGGCCCGCAGCCGAGCGAGCCCGCCCTGGACCGAGCCCTCGACGAGGAGCCCCCAGAGCGAGACGAGGAGGGTGGTGAACAGGAACCCGACCAGGACGAACGCCAGCGACCACCCGACGGCGCGGAGCGCCGCGCGGAATCGCGAGCGAAGGTCGGGCCCGGTCAAATCACGCGGCGGGTTGTGGGGGCGAAGCGGGCGATGAGGACGCCGGCCAGCACGACCTTGACCAGGTCGACGGCGAGGAACGGCGCGGTGCCCAGGGTCACGGCCGCCCGGGGATCGCCGGTGAGGATGGCGAGCTGAGCCACCCCGCCGGCGTGGATGATCACCATACCGACCAGGGCGGCGCCCACCGCCCGCGGGATCCCGCGCCAGGCGGCGGCCCCGACCGAGCCGCGGGGGCCCAGGGCGCCCACCACGGCGGCGGCCACCGGGAAGGCGAGCAGATATCCACCGGTGGGCCCGAGGAGTTTCCAGGCGCCGGCACTCCCGCCGGCGAAGACGGGCAGGCCACCGATGCCCATCGCGAGATAGGTGACCAGCGAGGCGGCGCCGTACCCGGGCCCGAGGAGCCCGCCCACGGCGAGCACCGCGAGCCCCTGGAGGGTCATGGGAACCTGGGTGAGCGGCAGCGGCACCTCGACCTGGGCGCTCAGGGCGACGAGCGCCGCGCCGAGCAGCACGGCGACGGTCCGCCGCGCCAGCAGCGCCAGCGGCCGAACCTCGGTGACGACGGGTTTCGTGGTCATCGACGATCCTCTCGGAGACGATCCTCTCGGGTCAGATCCGCTCCACCGACAGGGCAACGGCGTTCCCGCCGCCCAGACACAGCGTGGCGAGCCCGGTGCGGGCGCCGCGATCGCGCATGGCATGGAGCAGGGTGGTGAGCACCCGCGCGCCGCTCGCGCCGATCGGGTGCCCCAGTGCCACGGCGCCGCCGTGGACGTTCACCCGCTCCCAGTCCCAGCCGAGCGCGCGGCCGTCGGCCAGCGCCTGCACCGCGAACGCCTCGTTGGCCTCGATCAGGTCGTAGTCCTCGATCGTGGTGCCGGCCTTCGCCATCAGGTTCCGTACCGCGACGATCGGGGCGAAGAAGAGATCCCGCGGCTCGCCCCCGCCGGTGGCGTACGCGGTGATCCGGGCCATCGGCTCGAGGCCGTGCGCCCGGGCGAACGCGAGCGAGGTGACCACCACCGCGCTGGCCCCGTCGTTGAGCCCCGGCGCGTTGCCGGCGGTCACCGTCCCCTCCTTCCGGAACGCCGGCTTGAGCCGTCCGAGCGCCTCGAGCGAGGTGTCCTTCCTCGGCGCCTCGTCGGCGGCGACGGTGGCGGCGCCTCCCTTCCCCGGCACCTGCACCGGCACGATCTCGGCCGCGAACTTCCCCGCCTCCTGCGCCGCGATCGCCTTGCGGTGGCTCTCCAGCGCGAACGCGTCCTGGTCCGCCCGGCCGATCCCGGCGGTCTCCGCGGTGTACTCGGCGTACTCCCCCATGTGGTTGCAGCCGAACGAGCACCAGAGCCCGTCGTGGATCACGCCGTCCACCAGGGTCTGGTTCCCGGCCTTCACGCCCTGCCGGTAGCCGAAGAGGTAGTAGGGCGCGGTCGACATCGACTCCTGGCCGCCGGCCACCACGCATCCGGCGTCACCGGCCTTGATCGCCTGGGCGGCGAGCATGACGGCCTTGAGTCCGGAGCCGCAGACCTTGTTGATGGTGAGGGCGGGCACCGTGCCGGGGAGGCCGGCGTTGATGGCGGCCTGGCGGGCGGGCGCCTGGCCCGAGCCGCCCTGCACCACCTGGCCCATGATGACCTCGTCCACCGCCCCCGGCTCGATCCGGGCGCGCGCGACCGCCTCGCGGATCACGATGGCGCCGAGCTGGGGGGCGGTGAGGCCGGACAGGCCGCCCATGTAGCGGCCGATCGGGGTGCGGACGGCGGAGACGATGACGGGGGTCGTGCTCTCGTTCACGGGTACCTGTCCGGTCGAGGGTGGTCGAGCCGACGGCAAAATAGACGCCTCACCCCCACGGCACCAGCGCCGAGGGCCGGGCCCTAGGGCACCAGGGCCCGGGTCCGCACCTCCTCGGTGATCCGCGCGAGGAACGCGTCGACCGGCATGATCTCCTGCTTCTTCCCCGCCCCCCGCACCCGGACCGCGAGGGTATCGGCCTCGGCCTCCCGCTGTCCGATCACCGCCATGTAGGGGACCTTCCAGACCTCGCCGTCGCGGATCCGGTAGTTGAGCGTCTCGTTCCGGTCGTCGACGTGCACCCGGATGCCGGCCGCGCGGAGCCGCCCCGCCACTCGCCGCGCCGCCTCGCCCTGGGCGTCGGAGATCGGGATGACCCGGACCTGCTCCGGCGCGAGCCAGACCGGGAAGGCGCCGGCGAAGTGCTCGATGAGGTTGCCGGTGAACCGCTCCAGCGTGCCGTAGATGGCGCGGTGGATCATCACCGGCCGGTGCGGCTTGTTGTCGGCGCCGGTGTACTCGAGCTGGAACCGCTCCGGGAGGTTGAAGTCGAGCTGGATGGTCGGCCCCTGCCAGTAGCGCCCGATCGCGTCCCGGAACTTGATGTCGATCTTGGGGCCGTAGAACGCGCCCCCGCCGGCGTCGATCCGGAACGGGATGCCCTTCCGCTCCAGCGCGCGCCGGAGCACGGTCTCGGCTTGGTCCCAGATCTCGTCGCTCCCGAGCCGCTCCTCCGGCCGGGTCGAGATCTCGAAATCGAGCTCGAAACCGAACGTGCGCCGCACCAACCGGTCCACCTGGTCGAGGCAGAGGAAGATCTCGTCCTCCACCTGGTCCATCCGGCAGAAGATGTGCGCGTCGTCCATGCAGAGGCCGCGCACCCGGAGGAGCCCGTGCAGGGTGCCCGACTTCTCGTTCCGGTAGACGTTCGCCACCTCCGAGAGCCGGATCGGGAGGTCCCGGTAGCTCCGCTGCTGGCTCTTGTAGATGAGGGCGTGCATCGGGCAGTTCATCGGCTTCACCCGATAGCGCACGTCCTCCGCCTCCCCGGCCCCGCCCGCCATGGCGGGATACTGGTTGCTCCCGTAGAGCGGCAGGTGGCCCGAGATGTGGAAGAGCTCCTCCCGGGTCACGTTGGGCGTGTAGACGAGGTCGTACCCGTTCGCGACGTTGTCGTCCTCCACCGCCCGCGAGAGGAGCCACTTGATGATCGCCCCCCGGGGATGCCAGAGGATGAGCCCGGGCCCGACCACGTCGGAGATGGAGAACAGGTCGAGCTGCTTCCCCAGCACCCGGTGGTCCCGCTTCCGGGCCTCCTCGAGCCGATGGAGGTAGGCGTCGAGGTCCTCCTTGCGGAACCACGCCGTGCCGTAGATCCGCTGCAGCATCTGGCGGCGCTCGTCGCCCCGCCAGTAGGCGCCGGCCGCGTGGAGCAGCTTGAAGTGCTTGAGGCGCCCGGTGCTCGGGATGTGGGGGCCGCGGCAGAGGTCGGTGAACGGGCCGTCGGTGTAGACCGAGATGACCTCGTCGTCCCCCAGCTCGGCGATGCGCTCGAGCTTGAGCGGATCGTCCGCGAACCGGCGGTTGGCCTCCTCCCGGGAGACCACCTCGCGCACGAACGGGTAATCGGCCGCCGTCACCTCGGCCATCGTCCGCTCGATCGCCTCCAGGTCCTCCGGCGTGAACGGCCGCGGGACCTGGAAATCGTAGTAGAAGCCGTCCTCGACCGGCGGGCCGAAGCCGATCCCGGCCTCGGGGAAGAGCTGCCGCACCGCGGTGGCCAGCACGTGGGCGGCCGAGTGGCGCAGCACCTCCAGGGCTTCGGGATCCTTCTCGGTGAGGATGGCGAACGCCGCGTCGGCCTCGAGCGGGCGGTCGAGATCCCACACCCGTCCGTCGACCTTCGCGGCCACGGCGGCCCGGGCCAGCCCCGGGCCGATGGCCTGGGCGACCTCGCGGCCGGTGGTCCCGCGCGGCACCTCGCGGACGCTCCCGTCCGGGAGTGTCAGCCGGATCACCGAGGTGTCGCGCCGTTCGATCGTATCGTGCGCCATGCCATCGCCTGCCGACTGGAGTGGACGCCTGCGCCCCGGCTCGGGGAAGTGTTAACTTAACTCGTTCAGGAGCCCCAAGGTATGGGAGATCGCGTGCGCCGGAAGAAACGCCGTTCCGCAATGGAGCTCGCCGGCTGGGCCGCCGCCGGCTTCGTGGCCGGGGTGGTGGGCGGGGCCCTGCTCGCCCAGTGGGTCGGGGACGTGAACACCGGGCGGGTCCGCCGCGCGGTGACCGACCTCCGCCGCCCGCGCCGGCCCGCGCCCACCGCCGCCGCCCTGGCCGCCGCGGCCAGGGTGGCGCTGGAGCAGGTCCCCGAGCTCGCCGCCCTGGGGCTCGAGGTGCGCCGGGTGTCGCGGGGCGTGGTCGAGCTCCACGGGTGGGTGCCCTCCCGCGCCCTCCGGGCCCGTGCCGCCCGCGCGGTCCTCGCCGTGCCCGGCGTCGAGACGATCATCAACAACCTCCTGGTCCGCGGCGAAGACGACGAGCCCACGACCGACGTGATTCCCATCAGCGATCGCCCCGCATGACCGAACCGCTCGCGCCACAGTACGACCCGTCCCGGATCGAGGCCGACCTCTACCGCCGCTGGGTCGAGGCCGGCCTGTTCGAGGCCCGCCGCCCCCGCCCCGGTCGCGGCCGGGGCCGGGCGGCATCGCCCTACGTCATCATGATGCCGCCGCCGAACGTCACCTCGGTACTGCACATGGGGCACGGCCTGAACAACACGATCCAGGACGTGCTGATCCGCTTCGAGCGGATGCGCGGGCGGGAGGCGCTCTGGCTCCCCGGCACCGACCATGCCGGCATCGCCACGCAGAACGTGGTCGAGCGGATCCTGGCCCGCGAGGGGAAGACCCGGTTCGACCTCGGCCGCGAGGCGTTCGTCGAACGGGTCTGGGCCTTCGTGCGGGAGACCGGCGCCGCCATCCTCGACCAGCTCAAGGCGATCGGCGCCAGCGCCGACTGGTCCCGCACCTACTTCACGCTCGACCCCCGGATGTCGCGGGCGGTGCGGGAAGTCTTCGTCCGGCTGTACGAAAAGGGACTCATCTACCGGGGCAACTACATCATCAACTGGTGCCCCCGCTGCCTCACCGCGCTTTCCAACGAGGAGGCCGAGAAGGAGGAGCAGGACGGCCGGCTCTGGCACGTCCGCTACCCGCTCGAGCGGGGCGGCCACCTGGTGGTCGCCACCACCCGGCCCGAGACGATGCTCGGCGACACCGCGGTGGCGGTGCATCCCGACGACGCCCGGTACCGGGAGCTCGTGGGCACCATGGTGCGCCTGCCGCTCGCGGAACGCCCGATCCCCATCGTGGCCGACCCCGGCGTCGACCCCGAGTTCGGCACCGGCGCGGTGAAGGTCACCCCGGCGCACGACCCGCTCGACTTCGAGATCGGCCGGCGCCACGGGCTCCCGGCGCTCGACGTGATGACCCCCGACGCCCGCATGAACGACGACGTCCCCGAGCGGTTCCGGGGGCTCGACCGCTTCGAGGCCCGCAAGCGGGTGGTGGAAGAGCTCGAGCGGCTCGGGCTGCTCGAGCGGGTCGAGGCGCACCGCCACGCGGTGGGCCGCTGCTACCGCTGCGACACGGT
Organism: Gemmatimonadales bacterium; assembly: GCA_035573835.1. Classification (GTDB taxonomy): domain Bacteria; phylum Gemmatimonadota; class Gemmatimonadetes; order Gemmatimonadales; family GWC2-71-9; genus DATLZT01. The sequence goes on along the minus strand of DATLZT010000254.1, from coordinate 1,530 downwards.
CGTCGAGCCTCGGCTCTCGGAGCAGTGGTTCGTCCGCATGAAGCCGCTGGCCGAGCCGGCCCTCGCCGCCTACCGGACCGGGAAGCTCCGCTTCATCCCCGAGCGCCGGGGCGAGGAGTACGCCCAGTGGATGGAGAACATCCGGGACTGGTGCATCTCCCGGCAGCTCTGGTGGGGCCACCGGATCCCGGTCTGGTACTGCGAACGGCCCGGCTGCGGCAAGGTGACCGCGAGCCGCGAGGACCTCACCGCCTGCCCCGGCTGCGGCGGCCCGGTGCGCCAGGACGAGGACGTGCTCGACACCTGGTTCTCCTCCTGGCTGGTGCCGTTCAGCTCGCTCGGCTGGCCCGACCGGACGCCGGACCTGGCAGCGTTCTATCCCGGCGACGTCCTGGTCACCGCCCCGGAGATCCTCTTCTTCTGGGTGGCGCGGATGGTCATGGCCGGCTGCGAGTTCATGGGTGAGCCGCCCTTCCACACGGTATACCTGCACGGCACCGTGCGGGATACCCAGCACCGCAAGATGTCCAAGTCGCTGGGGAACGGGATCGACCCGCTCGAGGTGGTGGGCCGCTACGGGGCCGACGCCCTCCGCTACACGGTGGTGGCGGGAATGGCGGTGGGCACCGACCTGATCCTCGACCCGAAGGACCTCGAGACCTCCTTCGCGCCGGGCCGGAACTTCGCCAACAAGCTCTGGAACGCCGGGCGGTTCATCCTCTCGAACCTCGACGGTCCGGTCCGCCCGCTCCCCTCGTTCTACCGGGACGGCCGGCCCTCGCCGGAGCTCACGCTGGCGGACCGCTGGATCATCGCGCGCTGCGAGCGCGCGGTGGTCGAGGCCACCGAGGCCTACGAGCGATTCCGGCTCAACGAGGCGGCGAACGCGATCTATCACTTCATCTGGAGCGACCTCGCCGACTGGTACATCGAGGCGATCAAGCCGCGCCTCTACGGCGACGTGCCGGGCGGCGAGGTCGCCCGCGCGGTGGTGACCCAGGTCTTCGACGTGGCGCTGCGGCTCCTCCACCCGATCATGCCGTTCATCACCGAGGCGCTCTGGCAGCGGCTCCCGGGCCGCTCCGCCCGGAGCTCGATCATGCGGGCCCCCTGGCCCCGGAGCGACCGCCGGGCCGAGGATCCCGCGGCGCTGCGCGAGTTCGAGCTCCTGCAGGAAGCGGTGTCCGCCATCCGCTCGATCCGCGCCGAGTACGGCGTCGCGCCCGGCCAGCAGGTGGAGGCGGGGGTGACCCCGGGCCCGAGCCCGTTCCGCCACGTCTTCGCCGCCGAATGGGAGCTGCTCCGGCGGCTGGCCAAGGTGGCCAGTCCCGCCCCGGTCGACGGCGACGGTCGACGCTCGGTCGCCACCGCGGTGCTGTCCGACGGCTCGGAGGTCTTCGTGAGCCTCGAGGGCGCCATCGACATCCGGCGCGAGTGCAGCCGGCTCAACGCCGAGCGGCAGCGCCTCCTGGCCCTCATCGAGAGCCAGGAGAAGAAGCTGCGCAACGAGCAGTTCGTCACCCGGGCACC
>DATLZT010000253.1:0-4471 GCA_035573835.1 Gemmatimonadales bacterium | reverse complement strand
TGACCGCGACCGCCAGTTGAAAGGACGATCGTCATGCTCGTGAGTCTGTTGGGCGCCGCCCTGGTCGCGCTCGCGCCGGCGCAGGACACCGACACCACCGTGAGCGTGCAGCGGGGCGCACGCCTCACGCTGGAGAACTACGCGGGCGAGGTGACGATCCGCACCTGGGATCGTGGCGCGGTGCGGATCCAGGCCGGCCACTCGGCCCGGGACGAGGTCGAGATCGACGTCTCGCCCGGCTCGGTCCGCATCGAGGGACACGGGCGCCACGGGGCGCCCCGCCCGATCGACTACGTGCTCACCGTCCCGGCCTGGATGCCGGTGGCCGTCGAGGGGGTCTACACCGACGTCGTGATCGAGGGAACCCAGGCCGAGGTGAACGTGGAGACGGTGGGGGGCGACGTCCGGGTCCGCGGCGGCAGCGGCTACGTGGCGCTGAGCTCGGTGGAGGGCGCGGTGCGGCTGGAGCGGGCGCGCGGACGGGTCGCCCTCAACAGCGTGAACGAGGGGGTCTACCTCGCCGACGTGGAGGGGCAGGTGGCCGTGACCGCCGTCAACGGCGACGTGACCCTGGAGCGGGTGCGTTCGGACCACGTGGAGGTGGAGACGGTCAACGGCGACGTCTGGTTCGACGGCGCCATCCGGCGCGGCGGCGGCTACCGTTTCGCCACCCACAACGGCGACGTCACCGTGGTGGTGCCCGACGGCACCGGCGCCGACGTCTCGGTGGACACCTTCAACGGGGAGTTCGAGTCCGACTTCCCGGTGCAGCTCACCGAATCGAGACGGAAGCGGTTCCGCTTCACCCTGGGCGGGGGCGGTGCCCGCGTCGAGCTCCAGTCGTTCCAGGGCGAGATCCGTCTGGCGCGGCCCGGCGCGGCCCGGCGGGACACGGGCGGCAAGGCGAAGTCCAAGCGGGAACACGAGAACTGAGGCCTGCGACGGCCGGAACCCACCCCAGGAGGATCGTCATGCGCAGACTCTGGCTGCTCGGCGCGCTGGCCGGCGCCGCTTCGCTCCCCGCCGTCCCGCTCCACGCCGTCCAGGACGAGTTCCGCTGGAGCGGTCGGCTCGCCGCCGGCAAGGTGGTCGAGATCAAGGGCGTGAACGGCGACGTCAGCGCCACCGCGGCCGGCGGGAACGAGGTCGAGGTGGTGGCGGTGAAGTCGGCCCGGCGGAGCGACCCGGCCGAAGTGGAGATCAAGGTGGTCGAGCACGCCAACGGGGTGACGATCTGCGCCGTCTACCCGACGCCACGCCGGGCCAGGCGGGAGAACGTCTGCGCGCCCGGCGACGAGGGGCACATGGGCACCGAGGACAACGACGTGTCGGTCCGTTTCACCGTCCGGGTGCCGGCCGGCGTGCGCTTCGTGGGGCGCACGGTGAACGGCGACGTGGAGGCGGCCGCCCTCGCGGCCGACGTCGAGGCCCACACGGTGAACGGCGGCGTCTCGGTCAGCACGAAGGGGCACGCCCGCGCCAGCACGGTGAACGGGTCGATCGTGGCGACGATGGGACGGGCGGCCTGGGCCGACGAGCTCGAGTTCGAGACGGTGAACGGCGGGATCACCCTCACGCTCCCGGCCGAGCTCGACACCGAGGTGCACGCCTCCAGCGTGAACGGCGACGTCGAGAGCGACTGGCCGCTCACCGTGAAAGGGCGGTTCGGCCCCCGTCGGGTGGACGGCGTCATCGGCAAGGGCGGACGCTCGCTGCACCTCGGCACGGTGAACGGGACCATCCGCCTGCGGAAGGGCTGAGCTCGAGCGGCCGACGGATCGTTCGTCGATCCGTCGGCCGGACGGCCGAAACGAGGACGCTCCGGATCCGGGAATCCGGAGCGTCGTCTCGTCCGGTGCCCTCCGCTCGGGCCGCCGGCCACGATCCCCGCGGCAGGAGGCGGACTTCCCCCGAGCCGGTCTCGATCCGGGCCTCGCCCGCGAGGTCGTGGATCGCCGCCTCGGCGCCGGCGAGACGGAGCGGCAGCGCGCCCGTCGGGGCGGCGTGGAACGAGTTGCGGCTCGGGTGGGTCGATCTGGCGGTGGCTCCCGTGAAGGTGACCACGGATTTGACGGGGCCCGTGATCCCCGGGGTCGGCGTTCCCTCGCTTCCTCGGGCGCTCGACTCCTCCCGCTCAGCGCGCCAGCGCCTGGCGGACCCTGGCCACGAGCTCGGCGATGGTGAACGGCTTCTCGAGGAGGAGCGACCCGGGCGAGAGCTCGCCGTGGCGCGCGATCGCCTCCTCCGAGAAGCCGGACATGTAGAGGACCCGGAGTCCCGGACGCCGGCGGGCGAGCCGCCGCGCGAGCTCGGGACCGCTCATCCCCGGCATCACGACGTCGGTGAGGAGGAGGTCGATCCGGTCCAAGCCGCCCTCGACGAGCCGCTCGGCGTCCGCCGGGGAGCGGGCCTCGATCACCTCGAAGCCGGCACGCCGGAGCACTTCGCGGGCGAGCGAGCGCACCAGGTCCTCGTCCTCGACCAGCAGGACGGTCGGCCGGGCCGCCGGGGGCGCCGGACCGCTCGCCAGGGGCAGGGCGGCGGGCTCCCGCGCCGACAGCCGGAGATCGATTTCGCCCTGGGCCACGTCGGCCAACTCGCCGAGTTGCGCGAGATCGTGCCCGGTCCACTCCCGGGGCTCCGGCCCGAAGACGCAGAAGGTGCCGACGGCGTACCCCTCCCGGGTGATCAGCGGGACGCCGGCGTACGCCACCGCGCCGAGCTCCGTCGCCCCACCGCTCGCCCGGAGCACCGGATCCCGGCGGGCGTCGGTCACCACCAGCGGCGCCCGCTCCGTCACCGTGTACTGGCAGTACGAGTGGGTGAGCGGCAGCTCCCGGCGGCCGGCCCACGGCTGGCCCAGGCCATGCTGGCTCTTGATGAATTGCCGACGCTCGTCGATGAGGGATATCAAGGCCACCGGCGCGTCGAGCGATCGGCGGGCCGACCGGGTGAGTCGATCGAACGACTCCTCGGGCGGCGAGTCGAGTAGTCCGGTCCGGCACACGGCCGCGAGCCGTTCGGGGGCGCGGAGGGCGGCGAGATGCTGCGCCGCCGATAGACCGGGCGTGCGGATGGGAGCCCGGCCGGCCCGGGCGTACCCGATCCCGGCCGGCGCGCCGGGGGCGGGAGAGGGATCCGAGGTCACCGACCGTTGCCTCACGTGGATCATCGCAGGGCCACCGGCCGTCGGCGGCCGCCGATCAATATACCCGGCCCGGCCGACTCCGTTAGGGAGCGGGCCGGGCGGCTCGACCGGGGCGACCTACCGCGAGGGGCGGCATCCCGTTACTCGGTGGGCGCCCACCATGCCATTCCTCGACACCACCGAGCGCCGTGCGGCGGCGCTGGTGCTGCTCCTCGGCCTCGGACTGGCCATCGCGCTCGCGCCGTTCGCCACCGGCCTGATCGGCATCCCGGTGCTGTACGTCATCGTCGGGCCGCTCCACCGCCTGCTGGCGCGGCGGCTGACCCCGCGGATCGCCGCGCTGGCGGTGACGTCGGTCGCGCTGGTGCTGCTGGTCGTCCCCGGGATCTCGCTCGCGGGGCTGATCGTGAGCCAGGCGCAGCAGAAGGCGGCGGGCGTGGTCGAGAGTCCCATCCTCGCCCGGTTGGCCGAGCTCCGGATCGGACGACTGGCGGTGGGGCCCCAGCTCGTGCGGCTGGGCGGGAGCATGGTCGCGTGGCTCGGCACCAACGCGTTCGGGTTCATCGGGACCGCCGCCCACCTCGCGCTCAACCTGGTGATCGCCCTCTTCGGCCTCTTCTACTACCTGCTGCAGCGGCCCGACGCCACCTGGGCCGCGGTGCGGCCCTACATCCCCTTCTCGACCGCGAGCACCGAGGTCCTGCGGACGCGCTTTCGCGACGTCACCGCCTCCACCCTGATCGGCACCGGCGTGACCGCGGCGCTGCAGGGGACGCTGGTGGCCCTCGCGTTCGTGGCGATCGGACTGCCGAACGCGGCGTTCTGGGGCGTGACGACGGCGATCTTCGCGGTCCTGCCGGTGGTGGGGAGCGGCCTGGTGTGGGGGCCGGCGGCGCTCACGCTGGCGCTGGGCGGCCGGACCGGCGCCGCCGTGGGCCTCCTCGTCTGGGGCGTGGTGCTGGTCGCCAACGTCGACAACGTGACCCGTCCGCTCGTCTTCAGCCGCTGGGCCCGGATCCACCCGCTCGTGACCCTCGTGGGCGCGGTCGCGGGCGTGCGGTACTTCGGGCTGCTCGGGCTCCTGATCGGCCCGCTCGCGCTCTCCTACTTCTTCGAGCTCATCCGGATGTACCACGAGGAGCACCTGCGGGGGGCGTCGCCGGAGCGCCCCCCGCGGCCCGATCCGCTTCCGCCAGCTCCCTGATCGCCTCCATCACGGCTCCGGCGATGGTCCGGTAGGTCGACCCGGTGGCCGGCAGCTCGTGGAATCGCCGATGGTCGAGCGGCGGTCCGAAGCGGACCCGGATCGGCTCGCCGCCGAGC
>DATLZT010000252.1:0-24997 GCA_035573835.1 Gemmatimonadales bacterium | reverse complement strand
GGGTCGGGGGCGGGGCCGCCGACCGATGCGGCCACGGTCGGGTATACCAGTCGAATGTCGAACCACCAGGCCGAAGCGATCCGGCCCGGGGGCTCCCCCGGCCGTCGGGCTCCCGGCGCGCCCCAGCCGGGGCGGCGGCGGGCCGTGTCACGAGCCGCCGCCGGACCCTACCACTGTGTCCTAAGCGACGTTAACTTCCACGCTTAGTGAAAAATTTCACGAAACCCGCGAGCCATGCTTAGGAACTACATCCCGATCCTCCTGGTGATCGGCTTCGTGGTGGCGAACGCCCTGCTCATGCTGGGGGTCTCGCATCTCTTCTCGACCTACCGGCGGACGCCGCAGAAGGTCGCCCCCTACGAGTCGGGCATGCCGGTCCTCGGATCGGCCCGGGAGCGCTTCTCGGTGAAGTTCTACCTCGTGGCGATGCTGTTCATCGTCTTCGACATCGAGACGGTGTTCATGATCCCGTGGGCGGTGGCGTACCGGCAGGCGCTGGAGCTGACGGCGTCGATGGCGGGTCTCCTCATCATCGAGATGTTCGCCTTCATCGCCATCCTGCTGGTGGGTTACGTCTACATCTGGAAGCGGGGAGCCCTCGAATGGGACTGATCAACCCGGCGACCCAGCACACCGAGCCCGCCGAGGGGGCGAGCATCTCGACGATGTCGCCCAACTGGGTGACGACCCGGCTCGACTTCCTCACCAACTGGGCCCGGGCCAACTCGCTCTGGCCGATGCCGTTCGGCACCGCGTGCTGCGCCATCGAGTTCATGGCCACGGCGGCCAGCCGGTTCGACCTGGCCCGGTTCGGGATGGAGCGGATGAGCTTCTCCCCCCGCCAAGCCGACGTCTTCATCTGCGCCGGGCGGGTGCCGTTCAAGCTCGCCCCGGTGCTCCGCAAGATCTGGGACCAGATGCCGCAGCCGAAGTGGTGCATCTCCATGGGGGCGTGCGCCTCCACCGGCGGCATCTTCGACAACTACAGCATGGTGCAGGGGATCGACACCGTGATCCCGGTGGACGTCTACGTGCCGGGATGCCCCCCCCGGCCCGAGGGGCTGATGTACGGGATCATGTTGCTGCAGAAGAAGATCAAGGGTGAGAGCATCGCCGACCCGTCACTCCGCGAGGAGAAGCTGGTGGGGCCGTCCGGCCTCTACCTGCCGCCCGAGCGGGTGGACGAGCTCTCGGAGCCGTTCGGCAACTCGGTGCACCAGACGAGGTCGGCATGAGCGGGGCCCCGGCCGGCGTCGTCCCGGGCCGGGCGGCGGGGGAGCTCTCTCCCTCGGTGGGCGCCCTCCTGAAGCGGTTCGGGTCGGCGATCCTCCGGCACGCCGTCTCCTGCGGCGACACGATCGTCTACGTGGCGCGGGACCGGGCGCACGAGATCCTCGCGTGGCTCCGGGACGCGCCCGGCCAGGAGTTCAACTACTTGGTCGACCTGACCGCGGTGGAGTACCGTGACCCCGAGCTCCCGTTGGAGGTGGTCTACCAGCTCCGCTCGCTCCACCGCCGGGCCGACCTCCGCCTGAAGATCCCGCTCGACAAGGCCCAGCCGCTCGAGGTCGACTCGGTCTACGACCTCTGGAAGGGGGCCGACTGGCTGGAGCGGGAGGTCTACGACATGTTCGGGGTCGTCTTCCGGGGCCATCCCGACCTGCGCCGGATCCTGATGTGGGAGACGTACGCCGAGGGCCATCCGCTGCGGAAGGACTTCCCGCTGCGGGGGCACTTCAGCCGGGCGGAACAGGTCCGCCAGGCGCTGGCGGCCAATCCGGAGGCGCACTACTCGCTCGAGGAGCTCTCGATCGCCGAGGCGTTCCACGAGCTCCCCGAGGACATGAAGGAACGGCTCCGCCGCGGCGAGCGGGGCAAGGTCGGCGGCGACCGGGGGATGGTCTGATGGCGACGCGCACGGTCGAGTTCAACCTGTCCACCCCGGGGCTCGACGCCCGGGGGAATCCGGTGCCGGTGCCGCTGGGGGCGCGGGCCGGCGGGCCCGGCGCCGGCGGCGCGGTGGAGCGGGAACGGGACCCGCTGGCCGGCGAGCACATGCTGATCAACATCGGCCCCCAGCACCCGGCCACCCATGGGGTGCTCCGGCTGGTGGTGGAGCTCGAGGGCGAGGTCGTGCGGCGGGTGATCCCGCACGTCGGCTACCTGCACTCGGGCTTCGAGAAGCTGGGCGAGTACCGCCACTACAACCAGATCATCCCGCTCACCGATCGGACCGACTACCTCTCGCCGATGGCCAACAACGTCTGCCTGGCGTTGGCGGCCGAGAAGCTGATGGGGATCGAGATCACCGAGCGGTGCAAGGTACTGCGGGTGATCGCCTGCGAGATGAGCCGGATCATCTCCCACCTCGTCTGGCTCGGCACCACCGGCATCGACCTCGGCGCCTTCACCCCGTTCCTCTGGTCGTTCCAGGAGCGGGAGCGGATCTACAACCTGCAGGAGGCGTGGACCGGGGCGCGGCTGACCACCAGCCTCACCCGGGTGGGTGGGATGCTGGCCGACGTGCCCGAGGGGTGGACCGAGGGGCTCCGGGAGTTCGTGCGGACCTTCCCCAACACGCTCAAGGAAGTCGACACGATGTTCACCCGGAACGCCATCTGGTGCGGGCGCACCCAGGGCGTCGGGGTGATCTCGCGGGAGGACGCGATCAACTACTCGCTGTCGGGGCCGATGCTCCGGGCGAGCGGGGTCGCGTACGACGTGCGGAAGGATCGGCCGTACCTCGACTACGAGACCTACGACTTCGACGTCCCGATCGGCGAGCATGGGGACATCTACGACCGCTACCGGGTCCGGCTGGAGGAGATGTTCCAGTCCACCCGGATCCTGGCCCAGGCGGTGGAGCGGCTGGAGAAGCTCGAGGGCGCGCCGGTCAACGTGGACGACCCCCGGGTGATCCTCCCGCCCAAGTCGCGCGCGATGAGCGACATGGAGGCGATGATCTACCACTTCAAGCAGGTGATGGAGGGGGTGAAGGCGCCGGTCGGCGAGGCCTATTTCGGGGTGGAGAACCCCAAGGGCGAGTTGGGCTACTACTTCGTCTCCGACGGCACCGCCAAGCCGGTGCGCTGGCGGATCCGGCCCCCCTCGTTCATCAACCTCGCCGCGCTGCCCAAGATGTGTGAGGGCGCGCTGCTCGCGGACGTCATCGCGATCAACGCCAGCGTGGACATCGTGATGGGAGAGGTGGACCGATGAGCGACACCGTCGGCGCGCCGCGGGGCCCGCAGCGCGGCGCCTCCGCCCATGGCGGGCATGGCACCGAGGCCGACGCCGCCTACCAGCCGGTGTTCGTGGGCGAGACCCGGGCCAAGCTCGAGAAGCTCTTCGAGCAGTACCCGACCAAGCAGGCTTGCCTCCTCCCGGCGCTCTGGATGGTGCAGGAGCAGCGGGGCTGGATCTCGGAGCGCGCCATCGGCGAGGTGGCCGAGGTGCTCGGGCTCACGCCGGCCTACGTGAAGGGCGTGGTGACGTTCTACACGATGTACCACACCCATCCGGTGGGCCGGCACTTCATCCAGGTGTGCACCACGTCGCCCTGCAACATCTGCGGCGCCGAGGACGTGGTGAAGGCCTTCCTCCAGCACACCGGCTGCGGCGAGCTGGGCGCCACGAGCGCCGACGGCCGCTTCACGGTCATCGAGGTCGAGTGCCTCGGCGCCTGCGGCTTCGCGACGCCGGTGCTGATCGACGACGACTTCCACGAGAGCGTCACCCCCGAGGGTGTCCCGGCGCTGCTGCAGAGGTACAAGTAATGGGCTATCCGCATCCCCCCCACCCCAAAGAGACGGTCGTCCTCTCCAAGCACTTCGGGGACGCCGAGGCCCGGACCTTCGAGGGCTGGGTGACGCGGGGCGGCTACGAGGGCCTGAAGAAGGCCCTCGGCATGACGCCCGAGCAGATCATCGAGGAGGTCAAGGCGTCCGGCCTGCGCGGCCGGGGCGGGGCCGGCTTCCCGACCGGGCTCAAGTGGTCGTTCGTGCCCAAGAACGACGGCAAGCCCCACTACCTGGTCTGCAACGCCGACGAGTCGGAACCCGGGACGTTCAAGGACCGGGAGATCATGCGCTGGACGCCCCACGGCCTGATCGAGGGGGTGGCGATCGCCGCCTACGCCATCGGCTCGGAGCGGGCCTACATCTACATCCGGGGCGAGTTCACCGAGCCGTGGCGGATCATGTCCGCCGCGGTGGAGGAGGCGTACCGGCACGGCGCGCTGGGGGGCAACGTCTTCGGGACCGGGAAGCGAATCGACATCACGCTGCACCGGGGCGCCGGGGCGTACATCTGCGGCGAAGAGACCGCGCTCCTCAATTCCATCGAGGGGAAGCGGGGCAACCCGCGGATCAAGCCGCCCTTCCCGGCGATCGCGGGGCTCTTCGGCATGCCGACGGCGGTGAACAACGTGGAGACCCTCGCCGCGGTGCCGCACATCATCCTGCGGGGCGCCGCCTGGTACACGGGCCTCTGCCTCGGCAATCCCAAGAGCACCGGCACCAAGCTGGTGTCGATCTGCGGCCACGTGCAGCGGCCGGGCAACTACGAGGTCACCTTGGGCACCCCGCTCAAGGAGATCCTCTACGACATGGCCGGCGGCCCCCGGCCCGGGCGGCGGATCAAGGCGGTGATCCCCGGCGGCTCCTCGGTGCCGATCCTCACGGCCGAGGAGGCCGACGCGACGATCTTCGACTACGAGGGCGTCGTCGCCGCGGGCTCGATGCTCGGCTCGGCCGGGATGATCGTGATGGACGACACCACCGACATGGTCTACCAGATCATGCGGCTGGCCCGGTTCTACGCCCACGAGTCCTGCGCCCAGTGCACCCAGTGTCGCGAGGGCACCGCCTGGTCCACCCGGATCCTCGAGCGCATCCTGGCGGGGAACGGCAAGCCGGAGGACCTCGAGCTCCTGCTCGACCTGGCCGACAACATGACCGGCAAGACGATCTGCGTGCTGAGCGACAGCTGCGCCGCGCCGATCGTGAGCGGGATCAAGAAGTTCCGCGGCGAATTCGAGGCCTACCTGAAGAAGCTCCGCCAGCCGGCGCTGGTCGCGGTGTGAGCCCCTGGGACAGTCATGGCTGACGAACTGGTCAATCTCACGATCGACGGCTACCCGGTGAGCGTCCCCAAGGGGACGACCCTCATCGAGGCGGCCAAGCAGGCGGGGGTGCTGGTCCCGCACTACTGCTACCACCCCTCGCTCTCGGCGCCGGCGGTGTGCCGCATGTGCCTGGTCGAGGTCGAGAAGTCGCCCAAGCTGCTGCCGGCCTGCGTGACCACCGTGGCCGAGGGGCAGGTGGTGCACGTGAACAGCCCCGGCGCCAAGAAGGCCCGCGAGGGGGTGCTGGAGTTCCTGCTCATCAACCATCCGCTCGACTGCCCGATCTGCGACCAGGCGGGCGAGTGCGAGCTGCAGGACTTCGTGTTCCAGGAGGGCCGGCCCTCCACCCGGTACAGCGAGTTCGCCAAGCGGTACAACCCGGTCGAGGACTTCGGGCCCGACGTCCTCTACGTCCCGAACCGCTGCATCCTCTGCACCCGCTGCGTCCGCTTCATGGACGAGGTGGCGAAGGAGCCGGTGCTGAACGTCTCGGAGCGGGGGGACCGTGCCTATATCGGGATCGCCCCGGAGCAGCGGCTCGACCACCCCTGGTCGGGGAACGTGGTCGATCTCTGCCCGGTGGGCTCGCTCATCTCGAAGGACTTCCTCCACAAGGCCCGGGCCTGGGAGCTCGACAAGACCGCCGGCGTCTGCACCGGCTGCACCCAGGGCTGCAACGTCATGGTGGAGACCCGGGACAACGTGGTGGTCCGGATCCGGCCCCGGCCCAACCTCGAGGTGAACCGCCACTTCATCTGCGACTACGGCCGGCTCAACTACCGCTGGATGAACCGGGGCGACCGGATCGAGGCGCCCCTGGTGCGGGAGGAGTCGGGGGAGGGCTTCCGGGCGGTGGACTGGGACACGGCGCTGGCGCGGCTCCGCGCGCTGGTGGCGGGGGGAGCGGGCCGGGGCGCCGGCCGGGCGGTGATCCTCGCCTCCGGCATGGCCTCGACCGAGTCGCTCGGCCTGGTGCGCCGGCTGCTCGACCGGCACGACGTGACCGCGGCGATCCAGGTCCCGGTGGGGGAGGAGGCGCCGCTCCCGGGCGTGCCGAACCTCGCGCTCCGGCGGGAGCGGATCCCCAACCTCGACGGCGCCCTCCTCCTGGGCTACGGCCTCGACTGGAGCGGGGCGGTGGCCGCGGCGCGGGAGGCGTCGTTGGTGGTGCTGCTCGACGTGATCCTGACCCCCGAGGAAGAGGCCGCCCTGGCCGACCGCACCGTGGTGGTGCTCGGGACGGTGGCGGCGGAGCAGGAGCGGTTCGCGCAGCTGATCCTCCCGATCACCAACCCGGTCGAGGAGAGCGGCACGTTCGTGAACCGCGACCGCCGGATCCAGCGCTATCTCCAGGCCAAGGCGCCGCCGGGGATGGCGCGTCCCGCCTGGTGGATCGCCGCCGAGGCGATGGCGCTCGGGGCGGCGACGCCCACCAGCGCCGCCGAGGCGCTCGAGTACCTGGGCGAGTCGGTGCCCGCGCTCGCGGGCGTGACCCACGCCGAGCTCGGGCTCACCGGACGGGTGCTGGCCGGGGCCGGCGCCGCGGCGGAGGTGGCGCGATGACGCCCGAGCTGAAGGGGTTCCTCCTGGTGGCGATCGTGAAGATGCTCCTGGTCTTCACGGTCGTCATGGTGGGCGTGGCCCTGCTCACCCTGATGGAGCGGAAGGTCTCGGCCTGGATGCAGAACCGGCTCGGTCCCAACCGGGTCGGGCCGGCGGGGCTCCTGCAGCCGGCGGCCGACGGCCTCAAGAACATCCTCAAGGAAGAGACCTTCCCGGCGCTCTCGAGCAAGATCCTCTTCACCCTGGCGCCGGCGATGGCGTTCATCCCGGCCCTCTGCCTCTCGGCGGTGATTCCCTTCGCCTCGCCGCTGCCGCTCGAGTTCGACTTCACCCTGCCGCTCCTGGGGCGCTTCGTGCACCACGGGGCGACGCCGATGGTGGTGGCGGACGTGGACGTCGGGTTCCTGTTCGTCCTCGCGATCAGCTCGATGGGGGTCTACGGGATCGCGCTCGCGGGCTGGGCGTCGAACAGCAAGTACAGCCTCCTCGGCGGGCTCCGGGCCAGCGCCCAGATGATCTCCTACGAGGTCGCGATGGGGCTCAGCCTGGTGCCGGTGCTCCTGGTGGCGGGGAACGTCTCGTTCGGCCGGATCATCGCGGACCAGCAGGCCGGGCTCTGGTACGTCGGCCCCCTGTTCCTCTCGTTCTTCGTGTTCCTGGTCTCCGGCTTCGCGGAGACCAACCGGCTGCCGTTCGACCTCCCCGAGGCCGAGTCGGAACTGATCGCTGGGTACCACGCCGAGTACAGTGCGATGAAGTTCTCGTTCTTCTTCATCGCCGAGTACGCCAACATGGTGACCGTCTCGGCGATGGTGACGAGCCTCTTCTTCGGCGGTTGGGACATCCCGTTCACCGCCTGGGACCAGACCCCCGGGGTGGCGCAGACGCTGGCCACCGGCGCGGTGTTCTTCCTCAAGGTGATGTTCTGGATCTTCTTCTTCATGTGGATCCGCTGGACCCTGCCGCGCTTCCGGTACGACCAGCTCATGGCCCTGGGGTGGCGCTTCCTGCTGCCACTCGCGCTGGGCTACGTCATGCTGATCTGCCTGGCGCTCTACGGGGTGCGATACGGGCTGGGGTGGACCGATCCGGTCGCGGTGGGCGGGGCGCTCACGGCGGTCAACGCGCTGCTCGCGGTGCTGGTCTTCGTGGTGCTGGACCGGGGGGTGATCATCAGCGGGTCGCGGGGCCGGCCGGCGGCCGCGCCCGAGGTGCGCCTGCCGCGCGCGGCCTGAGCGGGGAGTCGTCATGGCGATCGGCGTCAAGGTATTGAAGCGGCCCGAGCGGGAAGTGAGCTACGTCCGGGCCACGCTCAAGGGGATGGCGCTCACCTTCAGGCACATGTTCCGCCCGAAGGTGACGATGCAGTACCCCGAGGAGAAGAGCACCGGGGACGAGCGGGGCCGCTACGCCCTCTCGGAGCGGTGGCGCGGCACCCACCGGATGATGACCGACGAGCAGGGCCGCTCGAAGTGCGTGGCCTGCGGGCTCTGTCCCCAGATCTGCCCGGCCAACTGCATCAAGCTGGTGCCGGGGGAGGACGAGCAGGGCAACCGCTACCCGTTGATCTACGAGATCGACGAGTTCCGCTGCATCTTCTGCGGCTACTGCCAGGAGGTCTGCCCCGAGGAGGCGATCCACGTCGGGCAGCACTACGAGAACGCCGAGTACAGCCGCGACCGGTTCGTCTACGACCTCGAGCGGCTCTCGTCGCAGACCCACCCGGTCTCGACGCTCTGGGACCCGAGTGACCCGAAGGGCGAGTAAATGACCGAGACGGTCTTCTACGTCTTCGCCGGGATGGCCGTGCTCTCGGCCGTCCTCTGCATCCTCCAGCGGAACCCGGTCGCCGCGGTGCTCTGGCTGGTCTCGACCATGCTGGCGCTCGCCGGCATCTACGTGCTGCTCGGCGCCCGGTTCATCGGGGCGATCCAGGTGCTGGTCTACGCCGGCGCGGTCATGGTGCTGTTCCTCTTCGTGATCATGCTGCTCAACCTGGGGCACGCCCGGCCCGACATCCGGGGTTGGCCGACCTGGGTGGTGGGGGCGGCGCTGCTCGCGGTCCTGGTGGCCAACCTGCTGGTGCTCCGGCGCTACTCGCCCGAGCGGGTGGCGCTGGAGTACAGCCGGTCGGTGGAGTTCGCCGACCCCAGGCTGGTCTTCCCGGAGGCGCGGCCGTCCCTCGCCGCGGCCGACACCAACGTGGTGCACGGGGTGGCCGCGCCGATGTTCCAGACCTGGCTCGTGCCCTTCGAGATCACCTCGGTGCTGCTGCTCGCCGCCATCGTCGGGGCGGTGGTGCTGGCCAAGCGGAGGATCTGATGCTGCTCGGACCCTCGCTCGCGCTCTCCGCCATCCTGTTCAGCCTCGGCGTCGCCGGGGTGCTGCTCCGGCGGAACGTGATCGTGCTGTTCATGTGCATCGAGCTCATGCTCAACGCCGTCAACCTGAGCTTCATCGCCCTGGCGCAGGTACACGGGGTGGGCGGCCAGGTGTTCGTCTTCTTCGTCATGACGGTGGCGGCGGCGGAGGCGGCGGTCGGGCTCGCGATCATCCTGGCCATCTTCCGGCACGCCGAGACGGTCGACCTCCAGAACATCAACCTGCTCCGGGGCTGATGACGCTTCCGTTCCTCCTCGCCGCGGCCCAGCACGGGGTCGCGGGCAACGCGGTCGGCGGGTCGCTGGCCGGCACCGCGGCGGACTGGGTCTGGCTCGCGGCGGCGCTCCCGCTGCTCGGCTTCCTGGTGAACGGCGCCCTCGCGCTCTGGCGGCCCCGGGCCAAGGGCGCCGTGTCGGTGGTGGGGCCGGCGGTGCTGGTCGCCGCGTTCGGCGTGGCGCTGGCGGTGTTCCAGGCGGTGCGCGGCGCCCACCCCACGGCGCCCCACGTGGTGCCGCTCTGGGACTGGCTCGTCACCGGCGACCTCCGCGTCAGGCTGGCGTTCCAGGTGGACCAGCTCTCCACCGTCATGCTCCTGGTGGTGACCGGCGTGGGGAGCCTGATCCACCTCTTCAGCGTGGGCTACATGCGGGAGGATCCGGGATACGCCCGCTACTTCGCGTACCTCAACCTCTTCGTGGTCTTCATGCTGGTGCTGGTGCTCGGCTCCAGCTTCCCGGTCATGTTCATCGGCTGGGAAGGGGTCGGGCTCTGCTCCTACCTGCTGATCGGCTTCTGGTTCGGGGAGAAGGCCAACGCCGACGCGGGGAAGAAGGCCTTCATCGTGAACCGGATCGGCGACTTCGGGTTCCTGGTCGCCATGTTCCTGCTCTGGACCTCGCTCGGCACCCTGGAGTTCACCGAGGTGCTCGGCCGGGCCCCGCAGGTCCTGCCGGCGGGCGGGGTGGTGGTCACCCTGGTCACCCTGTTCCTCTTCCTGGGCTGCACCGGCAAGTCGGCCCAGATCCCGCTCTACACCTGGCTCCCCGACGCGATGGCCGGCCCGACCCCGGTCTCGGCGCTGATCCACGCGGCCACCATGGTGACCGCGGGCGTCTACCTCGTCGCCCGCACCAACGTGCTCTTCGCCATGGCGCCCGCCTCGAGCCTGGTGGTGGCGGGCACCGGGGCCGTGACCGCGCTCTTCGCCGCGACGATCGGGCTCCGGCAGTACGACATCAAGCGGGTCCTGGCGTATTCCACCGTCTCCCAGCTGGGCTACATGTTCCTGGGGGTGGGGACCGGGGTGATCGTGAGCGGGGTGTTCCACCTGGTCACCCACGCCTTCTTCAAGGCGCTCCTCTTCCTCGGCTCCGGCAGCGTGATCCACGCCATGCACCACGCGTATCACGCCACCCACCGGCACGAGGACGCACAGGACATGCGCAACATGGGCGGCCTGAAGCAGTACATGCCGGTGACGTACGCCCTGATGATGATCGCCACCCTGGCGATCGCGGGTATCCCGCCGTTCTCGGGATTCTTCTCCAAGGACGAGATCCTGGCGGCGGCCTTCGCCCGGGGCGCCGACCATCCGGCGTACTACGTCTTCTACGCCCTCGGCGTGGCGGCGGCGTTCATCACCGCGTTCTACATGGCCCGGATGATGGCGATGACCTTCCACGGCGAGAACCGGACCGGGGCCGAGGAGCGTCGCCACCTGCACGAGGCGCCGTGGATCATGACCGGGCCCCTGGTGGTCCTCGGCGTCCTGAGCGCGGTGGGCGGGTGGCTCAACCTGCCGGCCTTCTTCCCGCTCGGGCCGCAGCACCTCATGGGGCACTGGCTCGAGCCGGTCACCCGCGGGGCCGAGGCGTTCCTCCGGGTCGAGCTGCCGCACGGCGCGGTCGAGTACGCGCTGGTGGGCGGGGCGGTGCTGGTGGGCGTCCTCGGGCTGGTGCTCGGCTTCCGCACCACCCTGGCGAGTCCGATCCTCCCGGCCCGGGAGGCGGCCCCCGATCGGGGCTTCGCGCGGGTGCTCTACCGGAAGTACTACGTCGACGAGCTCTACGACGCCGTGGTGGTCCGCCCGCTGGTCTGGCTCTCCCGGGCCGTGCTCTGGCGGACGGTGGACCAGGGGGTCATCGACGGGGCGGGGGTGAACGGCGCGGCGGCGCTCTCGCGGGGCCTCGGGCGGCTGGGGAGCTGGGCCCAGACCGGCCAAGTCGGCCTGTACGTGGCGCTCTTCGTGGTGGGCGTGCTCTGGATCCTGCGGGTGGTGCTGTCGTGACGACGGTGCGCTGACATGACCGACTTCCTCTCCTCCATCGGCTACGAGCGCTGGATCGTCCACGCGCTCCTGGTGCTTCCCCTGGCCGGGATCGTGCCGGTGTTGCTGGTCCCGGCCGCGCAGGCGAAGCGAGTGGCGCTCGCCGTCACGCTGGTCGAGTTCGTGCTGTCGCTCGGGCTCTGGTGGAGCTTCGCCGGCAACGACGGCGGGATGCGGCTGGTCTCGGAGGCGCCCTGGCTCCCGGCCTGGGGGATCGCCTACCGGGTGGGCGTGGACGGCATCTCGCTCTTCATGGTGTTGCTCTCCACCCTCCTCATGCCGCTCAGCGTGCTCGGGAGCTGGCGCTACATCGAGCAGCGGGAGCGGGGCTACTACGCCCTCCTGCTGGCGTTGCTCACCGGCATGCTGGGCGTCTTCGTGGCGCTGGACCTCTTCGTCTTCTACATCTTCTTCGAGCTGATGCTGATCCCGATGTACTTCATCATCGGGATCTGGGGCGGGACCCACCGCCTCTACGCCGCGATCAAGTTCTTCATCTACACCTTCGTCGGCTCGATCCTGATGCTGGTGGCGATCCTCGCCATGGTTTGGCGGGTCGCCGAGCGGACCGGGGTGCTCTCGTTCTCCTACGACCACCTGTTGGAGAACGCGGGCGTGCTGGGCGGGGCGGCGCCCTGGCTCTTCGCCGCCTTCGCGCTCGCCTTCGCGATCAAGGTCCCGGTCTTCCCGTTCCACACCTGGCTTCCCGACGCCCACGTCGAGGCGCCGACCGCCGGGAGCGTGATCCTGGCCGGGGTCCTCCTCAAGATCGGCACCTACGGCTTCCTGCGCTTCGCGGTGCCGTTCTTCCCCTCGGTGGCGCTGAGCCCGACGGTGCAGACGCTGATCGTGGCGCTGGCCGTGATCGGCATCGTCTACGGGGCGCTGGTGGCGATGGTGCAGCCCGACGTGAAGAAGCTGGTGGCCTACTCCTCGGTGAGCCACCTCGGCTTCGTGATGCTGGGGATTTGGGCCGGGACGGTCGAGGCGGTCCAGGGGGCGCTGGTGGTGATGATCGCCCACGGACTCGGGACCGGCGCCCTGTTCTTCCTGGTCGGCATGCTGTACGAGCGACGCCACACCCGGCTGATCGAGGCCTACGGCGGCCTCGCCCGGGTGATGCCGGTCTTCGGGTTGGTCTTCGTGATCACCGCCCTCGCCTCGATCGGGCTGCCCGGCCTGAGCGGCTTCGTGGGCGAGTTCCTGGTCCTGCTCGGGAGCTTCGGCCGCTATCCGCTGGCCACCGCGATCGCCACCACCGGGGTGATCTTCGCCGCCGCCTACCTGCTCTGGGCGGTCCAGCGGATCATCTTCAACCCGCTCGACAAGCCGGAGAACGAGGGGCTGAGGGACCTCACCCCCCGGGAGCTCGCCGTGTTGGTGCCGCTGGTCGTGGGCATGCTCTGGCTCGGGCTCTATCCCAAGCCGGTGCTCGACCGGATGGAGCCGGCGGTGCGCCGCTACGTCGACCTGGTGGAACCCGAGTACCAGCGGCCCGCCCCGACCGAGGCGCGGACCGCGGCAGCGCTGGAGTAGCCCCCGTGACCCCGGTTGATCTGACCTCGCCCGGCGGCGTCGCCTGGGCGCTGATTCCCGAGATCGTCCTCACGCTCTGGGCCCTGGTGGTGCTGCTGGTGCTGAGCTGGCGCCACCGCACCGCGGCCGACAGCCGCCTGGCCGGATGGCTCGGCCTGGTCGGGGTGCTCACGACCGCGGCCGCCGTGGGCTACCAGGCGGTGGTCGGCGCGCGACCGGCCGGGCTCCCGTTCATGGTGGCCCTGGACCCGTTCCGCTACGCGGCCAACTTCCTGTTCCTCGCGTCGGCGGCGGCGACGATCCTCCTGTCGCTCCGCTACGTCGAGCGGGAGCGGCTGCTGGCGCCGGAGTACTACTGCCTCATCCTCCTGGCCACGGCGGGGATGATGTTCATGGGGGGCGCCGAGGACCTGATCGTGCTCTTCCTCGGGCTCGAGGTGATGTCGGTGCCGGTCTACGTCCTGGCGGGATACAACCGGGCCAGCCGGTTCTCCGCCGAGGCCGCCCTCAAGTACTTCCTGATCGGGGCGTTCGCGTCGGCTTTCCTGCTCTACGGGATCGCCCTCACCTACGGCGCCATGGGCACCACCTCGCTCCCGCTGATCGGGGTCCAGGTGGCGGGCGGGCCGATATCGCTCATGGGGAAGCTCGGGCTGGCGCTGCTGCTGGTGGGCTTCGCGTTCAAGGTCTCGGCGGTGCCGTTCCACATGTGGGCGCCCGACGTCTACGACGGCGCGCCCACGCCCATCACCGGGCTCATGGCCAGCGGGGTCAAGGCCGCCGGATTCGTGGCGCTGGCGCGGGTGCTGCTCGAGGCGTTCCCCCAGGCGGCCACCCAGTGGCAGCCGATCGTCGCCTTCATCGCCATCGCCACCATGGCGGTCGGCAACCTGGTGGCCCTCGCCCAGCGCTCGCTCAAGCGGATGCTGGCCTACAGCTCGATCGGTCACGCCGGGTACCTGCTGGTGGCGATCTGGCCGGGCACCGGCCTCGCCGCCGGGGCGATGCTGTTCTACCTGGTGGCCTATCTGCTCACCACCTTGGCGTCGTTCGGGCTCCTCACCGCGGTGGGGAGCGGCGGCGAGCGGGACGTGACGCTCGACGACCTCGCCGGCCTGGGGCAGGAGCGCCCCTGGCTCGCGCTGGGGCTCGGCGTCTGCATGCTCTCGCTGCTCGGCTTCCCCGGCACCCTCGGCTTCATCGGGAAGTGGCATATCTTCACCGCCGCCGTGGCCGAGGGGCAGGTGATCCTGGCCGTGGCGCTGGCCCTGGCCAGCGCGGTGTCCGCCGGCTACTACCTGCCGGTGATCATGGCCATGTACATGCGCCCGGCGCCGGCGGGCGGGATCCAGCTCCCCGCGTTCTCCCGCCTTGCGGCGGTCACGGTCGCGGTGGCGGTGGTGGCGATCCTCCTCTTCGGCGTCTGGCCCCGCGAGCTCCTGGACCTGGCCCAGGACAGCGTGAGCGGGCTCCTCCGGCCGGTGAGCGCGGTGGCGCGGTGGTGATCCCGCTCGGCCCGGGCGCCCCGCGGCCCGCGGGGGTATAGGACGGGGGCACGGGACCGACCCCACGCGCAGCCGAGGTGAGCGATCATGCAGGTGCCCAAGTCCATCTTCCGGCAGTACGACGTCCGCGGCCTGGTCGACACGGAGCTCACGCCCGAGCTCGCCCGGGCCTTGGGGCGGGCCTACGCCAGCCTCGGCTGGGAGCGACTGGGCCGGGCGCCCACCCTGGCGGTCGGCCGCGACAACCGGCCGTCGGGCGAGGCGCTCGCGCGCGCGGTGCGGCAGGGCATCGCGGAGACCGGCGGCACGGCGGTGGACGTGGGGATGCTGCCCACCCCGGCGCTCTATTTCGCGGTCCACGCGCTCGGAACCGACGGCGGCCTGCAGGTCACCGGCTCGCACAACCCGCCCGAGTTCAACGGCTTCAAGATGGTCCTGGCGGGCGACGCGCTCCACGGCGACGAGATCCTCCGCCTCCACGACATCATCACCGCGGAGCGGTGGCGGCGGGGCGAGGGGAGCGAGCGGGTGGACGGCTCGGTGCTCGGGCGCTACCGCGACGCCATCCTCGAGCGCAACCGGCCGGCCCGGCCCGTGCGGGTGGTGGTCGACTGCGGCAACGGCGTGGCGAGCGTCATCGCCGTCCCGATCGTCGAGGGCCTCGGCGCCGAGGTGACGCCGCTCTTCTGCGAGTCGGACGGCACGTTCCCCAATCATCACCCCGATCCCACCGTCCCCGAGAACCTGCGCGACCTCCAGGAGGCGGTCCGTCGCACCGGCGCGGAGCTGGGGATCGCCTTCGACGGCGACGGCGACCGGATCGGCGCGGTGGACGAGACCGGCCGGATCGTCTACGGCGACCAGCTCCTGGTCGTCCTCGGGCGCGACGCGGTGCGCCGCTTCGGCCCCGGCGTTCCCGTCATTTTCGACGTGAAGTGCTCCGAGGTGCTCCCCCGCGCCCTCGAGGCCGCCGGGGCCCGCCCGATCATGTGGCGGACCGGCCACTCGCTCATCAAGGCCAAGATGAAGGAGCTCCGGGCCCCGATCGCGGGCGAGATGAGCGGCCACATGTTCTTCGGCGGCGATTATCTCGGCTTCGACGACGCGCTCTTCGCCGCCGCCCGCCTGCTCGAGGTGGTCTCCCGGGGGCCGGGCGGGCTCGCCGCGCTCCTGGCCGATCTCCCGGAGACCTTCGCCACCCCCGAGATCCGGGTGGATTGCCCTGAGGAGCTCAAGTTCGCCATCGCCGAGGAGGCGGCCCGGCATTTCGGGCCGCGATATCCGGTGAACACCATCGACGGCGCGCGCATCACCTTCCCGAACGGGTGGGGGCTCCTCCGCGCCTCCAACACCCAGCCGGTGCTGGTGCTCCGCTTCGAGGCGACCGATCCGGCGTCGCTCGCCGCGTACCGGCGGGAGGTCATGGAGTGGCTCGCGGGGCGGGGGGTGAACCCGGCGACCGCCGCGGCGCACTGACCCACCGCGCCCCATGACCGGCCGCGGCCCCCGGATCGTCGGCTTCCTCGCCGTCCTCTTCGGGCTGCTCCTCGCCGGCCGCTTCCTCACCACCCTCCTCGCCGACCGATGGTGGGCCGCCGGCATCTCCCCGGCGGCCGTCGCGTTCCTCACCCAGTGGCATTTGCTCCGGCTCACCCTCGAGGTGGCCGCCGTCGCGGTGGCCTCTGCCTGGTTCGTGGGGCACCTACTCGTGGTCTACCGGGCGATCGGCTCGGTGCAAGTGCCCCGGCGGGTCGCTAACCTCGAGATCCGGGAGGCGATGACCCCGCGGACGCTGCTCCTCCTGGTGGTGACGGCCGGTGTGGTGGCGGGCATCGCCGCCGGCGCGGGGGCCGCGGACTGGTGGTCCACCGTCGCGCTGGCCTGGCAGGGGGTGACCTTCGGCGTCGTCGACCCGCTCCTCCGGCGGGACCTCGGCCTCTACGTGGCCCAGCTCCCGCTCTGGCGCCAGCTCCACGAGTGGACCCTGGTGCTGGTCGCGGTGGCCCTCATCGGGGTGCTGGCGCTGTACCTGCTCATCGGGTCGGTGCGCTGGATCGAGGGCCGGCCCGCGGTGAGCGACCACGCCCGGGCCCACCTGGGCTGGCTCCTCGCCGCCCTCGCGCTGGCGCTGGGGTGGGGCTACCTCCTCGAGCCGTACGAGCTGGTCGCCGGGATCGATCCCGCCGCCGACGCGGCGCCCGTGCGGGTGGTGGTGGCCCATACCCTCGCGGGCACCGCGCTCACGGTGGCCTTGCTGTCGGCGCTCTGGGCGCTCAGACCGCGCCACGCGCTGGTGCTGGCCGGGTGGGTGGTCCTCGCGCTCACGTCGGTCGTGGGGCACCACATCCTTCCGGGGCTGGCCGCCGATGGCGCGCGGCCCGTCGAGCCAGCGGCGGCGCGGCGCCTCGAGCGCCTGGCATTCGGGCTCGACTCCCTGGACCAGCGTTCCTTCTCGGCCGACCCGGCCGCCCCCGAGCCGTATCGTCCCGCCTCGCTCTGGCATCCCGAGGTCCTCCGGCGGCTGCTCCCGGTCCCGGCGGAGACGTTGCTCTACGCCGAGCCGGTGCCGCTCCGCCTGGGCGATCGTCCGCGGCCCGCCTGGCTCCTCCTCCGCGGGGCCGGCGCGGTCACCCGGGTGAGCGCGATCGCCGACGACACCGTGGGCGGCCTGGGACTCGCGCTCTCCTACCGCGCCGGCGATTCGATCGCTGCCCCGGGGCTCGCGACGCTCCTCGCGCTCCCGCCGCACGCGGTGCGCCCCGGGGCGCCGGAGTACGTGCTCACCCCGGGCGGCCCGCACGGCGTCCCGGCGGGCTCGCCTTCCCGGCGGATCACCCTCGCGTGGGCTCGTCAGGCGGCGCCGCTCCTGGGCAATCTCCCGCCCGACGCCCGGCTCTCGTGGCATCTCGATCCCGGCGAGCGGCTCGCGCGGCTCGCGCCGTTCGCGGTGTGGGGGCGTCCCGCGGCGCGGCTCATCGGCAACCGGCTGGTCTGGATCAGCGACGGCCACGTGACGGCGGCGCACTTCCCGCTGGTCCAGCGGCTCGACTGGGGCGGGCGGGAGGTGGGCCTGTTCCGGGTCGGCTTCGTCGGCACGGTGGTCGCCGAGACCGGCGAGACCCACGTCTACCTCAGGGACGACGCCGGCCCGATCGCGCGGAGCTGGGCCGCGCTCGCGGGCGGTGTGGTCGAGCCCGCCGCACTGCTGCCGGCGGCGGTCCGCCGCGTGATGGGCTATCCCGCGGACCTGTTCCGGGTGCAAAGCCGGGTGGTGGAGCGGGCCTGGTACGGCGCGGGCCGGCTCGTCGCGCGGGCCGACACGCTGCGGGCGAACACCGGCCCGCGGGCCGGCACGTTCGCCTGGGAGGCGGGCGCGAGCGCCCCCACGGCCGTGGCGGTGTACGAGGCCGAGGCCGCTCCCCGGATCGCCGCGCTGCTGGTCGGACGCCGGGTCGACGGCCGGGATCGACTGGTGCTGGTCCGGATCGACTCCACCCGGAGCCTCCCCTCGCCGGCTCGGCTGCAGGAGGGGTGGGACCGCTTCCCGTCGTTCGAGAAGATCCAGGACTCGGTCACCGCCGCCGGCGGCTCCTGGCGCTCCGGCCCGGTGCGGTACTGGCTTGGCCGCGAGGGGCTCGGGGCGTACCAGCCGGGGTTCGCGGTGGATCCCGATGGCGGGGCGTCGCTCGCATGGGTGAGTGTCGCATCGGGCGAGCGGCGCGGCGCGGCGCGCACCCTGGCGGACGGATGGCGGAACCTGGAGGGCGCCGTCGCGCCGCCGATCGCCGGCGGGGCCCGGCCGGCCCGGCTCCAGGAGGCACGGCGGTGGCTCCGGCGGGCGGATTCCGCGCTGCTCCGCGGGGACTGGGCCGAGTTCGGCCGGGCCTATGATGCGCTGCACCGCGTGCTCGAACTGCCGCCGCCGGAGCGGCCGTGATGGAACGGCCACGCGGGGCGGACCCGCCGCGCTTGTCCCCGATCCGTCCCGCGGATAGTTTGCGGGGCTCGTGACCGAACCCATGTCGCGGCCACGGTCGCCCACGGTGGTGGTGGCCCTGGGAGGCAACGCCCTCGCCCGGGCGGACGAGCCCGCCACCATCGCGAACCAGTTCCGCCACACCCGCGAGAGCCTGGCCCCGATCGTGGAGCTCGCTCGGGAGGGGTGGCGCATCGCGCTGGTCCACGGGAACGGGCCCCAGGTCGGCGACGAGCTGATCCGCCACGAGCTGGGCCGGGCGATCGTCGAGCCGCTTCCGCTCGGCGTCCTGGTGGCCGGCACCGCCGGCTGGATCGGCTACATGATCCAGCAGTCGCTCCAGAACGCGCTGGCGCGGGCGGGGATCGACCGTCCGGTGGCCACGGTGATCACCCAGACCGTGGTCGATCCCGAGGACCCCGGCCTCGGGACCCCCACCAAGCCGGTGGGGCACCCGCTCGACGCGACCCTGCTCGAGCGCCTCCGCGCCGCCGGGGTCCCGGTCGGCCGGGACGGCGGCGGTCGCTGGCGCAGGCTCGCCGCGAGCCCGGTACCGCGCGGCGTGGTGGAAGCGCCGCTGGTGAAGCGGCTGGTCGAGGGGGGCGTCATCACCGTGGCCGCCGGCGGTGGCGGGCCGCCGGTGTACCGGGATCCGACCCTCGGCTGGGAAGGGGTGGACGCGGTGGTGGACAAGGATCGGGTGGCGGCGATCCTCGCGGTCGAGCTGGGCGCCGACGTACTGGTCATCCTGACCGACGTGGATGCCGTGTACCGCGGCTGGGGCACGCCGGCGGCCCGGCCGGTCCCCCGGCTCACCGCGGCCGAGGCGGCGGCGCTGGCGGCGGGCGGCGAGCTCGGGGCCGGGAGCATGCGGCCCAAGGTCGAGGCCGCCGCGGAGTTCGTGCGGGCCGCCGGGGGGCGGGCCGTGATCGCGAAGCTGTCCGAGGGGCTGGCCGCCCTTCGGGGAGAAACGGGGACCACTATCGTGAGGGACGCGTGAACCTGCATGAATACCAGGCCCGGCAGCTCCTCAAGGCGGCCGGGATCCCGATGCTCGACGGCGACGTCGCGACCACGCCCGCCGAGGCGGAGGCGATCGCGCGCCGGCTGGGGGGCCGGGTGGTGGTCAAGGCCCAGGTGCACGCCGGCGGACGCGGCAAGGCCGGCGGCGTGAAGCTGGCCGACGATCCGGCCCAGGCGGGGGAGGTGGCGGGCCGCATCCTCGGGATGACGATCAAGGGGCTGGTGGTGCAGAAGGTGCTCGTGGTGCCGGCCGCCGACATCGCGACCGAGGCCTATGTCGGCCTCATCATGGATCGGGAGACGCAGCGGCCGGTCTTCATGGTGAGCGCGGCCGGCGGGGTCGACATCGAGGAGGTGGCGGCCAAGACGCCGGAAAAGATCACCCGCCTCGCCGTGGATCCCCGGTACGGGCTCCTTCCCCACCAGGCGCTGGGCCTCGCCCTCACGCTGTACCGCGACTTCGCCCAGGTGAGGGCCGCGGCCCGGATCATGGAGCAGCTCTACGCGGTCTTCACCGGCAACG
Source organism: Gemmatimonadales bacterium (assembly GCA_035573835.1). Taxonomy (GTDB): domain Bacteria; phylum Gemmatimonadota; class Gemmatimonadetes; order Gemmatimonadales; family GWC2-71-9; genus DATLZT01. The sequence continues at coordinate 5,038 of DATLZT010000252.1, read as the reverse complement.
GCGCCTCGCTGGCCGAGGTCAACCCGCTGGTGACCACGCCGGACGGCCGGGTGCTCGCCCTCGACGCCAAGATCGTCATCGACGACAACGAGCTCGACCGGCGGCCCGATCTCGCCCTGCTCCGGGACGAGAGCGCCGAGGCACCGAGCGAGGTGGCGGCGCGCCGGGCCGGGCTCACCTTCATCAAGCTCGACGGCGACGTCGGCTGCGTGGTGAACGGGGCCGGGCTCGCGATGGCCACGATGGACCTGGTGAAGTACTACGGCGGGGAGCCGGCCAACTTCCTCGACATCGGCGGGAGCTCCAATCCGGAGAAGGTGGTCAACGCCCTCCGGATCATCACCAGCGACCCGAACGTGAAGGCGATCCTCTTCAACATTTTCGGCGGGATCACCCGGACCGACGACGTGGCCAACGGGATCGTCGCCGCGACCCAGCAGTTCAAGGTGCACGTGCCGATCGTCATCCGGCTCACCGGTACCAACGAGGCCGAGGCGGTCCGGATCCTGGAGGGCGTCGGGATGACGGCCCTCAACGACATGGACGAGGCGGTGCAGACGGTGGTCCAGCTGGCGCGGGGGGCGGCATGAGCATCTTCATCGACGGCGGGACGCGGCTGGTGGTGCAGGGCATCACCGGTCGGGACGGCTCGTTCCACACCCGACAGATGGTCGAGTACGGGACCACGGTGGTGGCCGGCGTGACGCCGGGGAAGGGGGGGCAGCGGTTCGACGACCGGATCCCGGTCTTCAACACGGTGGCGGAGGCGGTGCGGGAGACCGGCGCGAATGCCTCGGTGATCTACGTGCCGCCGGCGGGCGCCGCCGGCGCGATCTACGAGGCGGCCGACGCCGGGATCCGGCTCATCGTCTGCATCACCGAGGGGGTGCCGGTGATGGACATGACCCGGGTGATGCCGTTCGTGCGGGAGCGGGGCGCGCGGCTCATCGGGCCCAACTGCCCCGGCGCGATCACCCCGGGCGCCTGCAAGGTGGGGATCATCCCGGGCAACATCTGCCGGCCCGGCCGGGTCGGCGTGGTCTCCCGGAGCGGCACCCTCACTTACGAGGTGGTGAACCAGCTCACCCGCCACGGGATCGGTCAGAGCACCTGCGTCGGCATCGGGGGCGACCCGATCATCGGGACCAACTTCATCGACTGCCTCCAGGCCTTCCAGGACGATCCCGACACCGACGCGATCATCATGATCGGCGAGATCGGCGGGACCGACGAGCAGAAGGCGGCGGAGTTCGTGCGGACCCGGGTCACCAAGCCGGTGATCGGCTTCATCGCGGGCCAGACCGCCCCCAAGGGGCGGCGGATGGGCCACGCCGGGGCCATCATCTCGGGCTCGTCCGGCACGGCGGAGGAGAAGATGGCCGCGTTCGAGGCGGCGGGGATCGCCGTCATGCGGCGGCCGGCGGAGGTGGTGTCGCTCCTCCGGGAGCGGCTCGCCGCCGCGCGGGTGTGACCACGTCAAGCGACGGAGACGGCATGGCAGGGAATCGGACCCTCGCGATCGTCAAGCCCGACGCCGTGGCGTCGGGGAAGGCCGGCGCCATCATCGCCCACATCCAGAAGGAGGGCTTCGTCATCCGGGCGGCCCGGATGGTGCGGCTCACCCGCCCCCAGGCGGAGGCGTTCTACGCGGTGCACCGGGAGCGGCCGTTCTTCCGCGAGCTGGTCGAGTTCATGAGCAGTGGACCCTGCCTGCCGATGGCCCTGGAGCGGGCCGACGCGGTGGCCGCGTTCCGGCAGGTGATCGGCGCCACCGATCCCGCGGAGGCCGCGCCCGGCACGATCCGGAAGCTCTACGCCGAATCCAAGGGCAAGAACGCGGTCCACGGGTCCGACAGCGACGAGAACGCCGCGCGGGAGATCGGCTTCTTCTTCCCGGAGGGCGAGCTCGCCGCCCTCTGGGGCTAGGCCGGTCGGTCGGCCCGGACGGCCCCACCGACGGGGCGCGGGAGGTTGACTTAAGTCGTTGTCCCGGCTAGCTTAAGCGGCTATGCTTTCGGTGGAAGTCCGGGAGCTCAGGCGGGGGCCGGTCGAGACCGACGGCATCGTCCAGCCTGACGACCCGCTGTTCGAGGGGCTCGGCATCGAGCTCGTGGGGCCGCTCGCGGTGCATGGCCGGCTCCAGGCCACCGGCAGCGACGAGTACTTCTGGCGGGGCCGGCTCACCGGCCGGGTGCGCCTTGAGTGCCGGCGTTGCCTGGTGGAGATCACCCATGCGGTGGAGGCCGAGGTGAGCGCGCTCTTCAGCGCCGACCCGGACGCCGCCGACGATCCCAGCGTCTACCCCCTGGCGCCCTCCGCGCCGGAGGTGGACGTGAGCGCAGCGGTGCGCGAGGAACTCGCGCTCGCGGTGCCGGCGTACGCCCTCTGCCGTGAGGAGTGCGCCGGCCTCTGTCCGACCTGCGGTGCGGACCTGAACGCCGGCCCGTGCCGGTGCGCGTCGGCCGCCGAACACTCCTGAGGAACCCATGGCTGTCCCGAAGCGACGTACGTCGAAGTCGCGGAAGCGCCTCCGGCGAGGGCATCACGGCGCCGCCGGCGCTCCCCCGCAAGCCTGTCCCCGCTGCGGCTCGCCCAAGCTCTCGCACCGGGTCTGCGACACCTGCGGCTACTACCGGGGCAAGAAGCTGGTCGAGGTCGAGGAAGCCTGAGGGTGATCCGCGTCGCGCTGGATGCGATGGGGGGTGACAACGCGCCCCAAGTCGAGATCGCGGGCGCGTTGCGGGCCCTCGCCGAGCTGCCGACCGGCAGCGTGATCCAGTTGGTCGGGCGGACCGAGGCCATCGAGGCGGAGCTCGCCCGCCACGCCGACATCGACCGGAACCGGCTCGAGATCCACGAGGCCGCCGAGGTGATCGGCATGGGCGAGAAGCCGCTGGCCGCTCTCCGCCGCAAGCCGAACTCGAGCATCCTGGTGGGGCTCGGTCTCCAGAAGGCGGGCCGGTCGGACGCCTTCGTCTCGGCCGGCAACACCGGCGCCGTCCTGGCCGGCGCCACGCTCACCCTCGGGCTCCACGACGGCGTCGAGCGCGCCGCGGTGGCCACCCTCTTTCCCACCGCCGAGCGGCCGGTGCTGGTGCTGGACGCCGGCGCCAACGTCGACTGCTCCCCCCGGGAGCTGGTCGGCTTCGCCCACCTCGGCACGGTCTATGTCCGCGACATCCTGGGCCGCCCCAATCCCACCGTCGGCCTCCTCAACATCGGCGAGGAGGAGGAGAAGGGGAACGGGGTCGTGAAGGAGGCCTTCCAGCTCCTCCGCCAGGCCCCCGGGATCAACTTCGTGGGCAACATCGAGGGTCGCGACATCGTCGCGGGCCACCGGACCCACGGCCACGTCGACATCGTGGTCTGTGACGGGTTCGTGGGGAACGTGGTCCTCAAGTTCTATGAGTCGGTGGCCCGGCTGATCGTGGGGCTGGTGAAGCGCGAGGCGCCCGGGGTGCTCGAGCGGGACGACGTGCGGCGCCTCTTCCGGGTCCTCGACTACTCCGAGTACGGCGGCGCCCCCCTCCTCGGGGTGCGGGGCAACGCCATCATCTGCCACGGCTCCTCGACCCCCAACGCCATCAAGAACGCCATCAAGGTGGCGGTGAAGTCGGTCGAGTCGGGCCTGAGCCAGCACATCGGCGCCGAGCTGCGCGAACACGAAGCCCCCGCCCAGGCATGATCCCCCGACCGTTCGCCGAGATCGCGGGGCTCGGGGTGGCCATCCCGTCCCGGGTCCTGACCAACGCCGACTTCGAGAAGATGCTCGACACCACCGACCAGTGGATCGTCGAGCGGACCGGGATCCGGGAGCGGCACATCGCCGGCCCCGAGCAGACGGTGGCCATGTTGAGCCGCGAGGCCGCCTGTCGCGCGATGGACCAGGCGGGGGTCACCCCGCGGGACCTCGACGCCATCATCCTCGCCACGGCCACGCCGGACCGCCTCCTCCCCTCCACCGCGTGCGATCTCCAGGCCCTGCTCGGCGCCGAGCGGGCCGCGGCCTTCGACATCTCGGCCGCCTGCCCGGGCTTCGTCTACGGGCTCGGCGTGGCCGAGGGGATGATCGCCTCGGGGCAGAGCGAGGTGGCGCTGGTGGTCGGGGCGGAGAAGCTCTCGACCATCGTCGATTACACCGACCGGTCCACCTGCATCCTCTTCGGCGACGGGGCGGGGGCGGCCGTGGTGCGGCGGGGCGGCGCCGACGGGCGGGGGATCCTCGCCACCTTCCTCCGCTCCGACGGACGGCTGGCGGACCTGCTCAACCGGCCCGGCGGCGGCGCCATCGAGCCGCTCAGCGAGAAGGTCCTCCGCGAGCGGTCCCACTTCATGAAGATGGCGGGCCGCGAGGTCTTCAAGGCCGCCGTGCTCGCCATGAGCCAGGCGTGTGACGAGGCGCTGCGTCGCGCCGGCGTCACCGCGGACCAGATCGACCTCCTGGTGCCCCACCAGGCCAACATCCGGATCATCGAGGCCACCGCCAAGCACGCCGGCATGCCGATGGACAAGGTCATGGTGAACGTCGACCGCTACGGCAACACGTCGTCGGCCTCCATCCCGCTGGCGCTCGACCAGGCGCTCGCCGAGGGCCGCATCCGCCGGGGCTCGCTGGTGCTGCTGGTGGCCTTCGGCGCCGGGTTCACCTGGGGCAGCACCGTCATTCGCTGGTGAGATGATCGTCGTCTGCCCGGGCCAGGGCGCCCAGAAGGTCGGGATGGGGAAGGACCTGGCCGACCGGTTCCCCGCGGCGCGCGAGACCTTCGCGGCCGTCGACGAGGCGCTGGGCACCGCCCTCTCGCGGCTCATGTGGGAGGGGCCGGAGGAGGAGCTCACCCTCACCCACAACGCCCAGCCCGCCATCCTCGCGCACACGGCGGCGGTGCTCGCCGTGGTGGGCGGGAAGCTTGCCGCGGTGCGGGCCGCCGCGGGCCACAGCCTCGGCGAGTACAGCGCCCACGTGGTGGCGGGCGCGCTCGCCCCGACGGACGCGGCCCGGCTGGTGCGGCGGCGGGGGGAGCTCATGCACGAGGCGGGC
>DATLZT010000251.1:0-6382 GCA_035573835.1 Gemmatimonadales bacterium | reverse complement strand
TCTCGCGGCTCCTCGCGGGCGACGGGGTGGAGGAGGCGATGCGCCGCGCCACCCGGGCCGCGGCGCGCAACGCCGCGTTCCGCGGCGCTTCCAGCCTGGCGCGGCACCTGCGGGGGGAGTTGATCGTCGCCGGCTGAGGCGTGGGGCGAGTTCCCTTGGCGGCCGAAATTGGTTATGGTTGGTCGCCGCGCCACGTCGACCATCGCGGCTTTCACCGGGTAGCAGTGAGCACGCGGCCCGCGCGACCGCCCCCGGTCCGCATCCGGCCGCCGCCTCCCGGTCCGGCCGCTCGCCCGCGAGTCCTGGATGACCCGCATCGTCGAGATTCCCACCTACTTCGACGACAAGAGCTTCGACCAGTTCGCCGCCGCGCTCGCCGCGGGGCCGGCGGAGCAGCGGGTGCTGTTCGACGCGCGCGCCGCGCAGTGGGCCTCGCCCTACGGCCTGGTCGGGATCCTGGCCGCCGCCGAGTGGCTCCGGGCGGAGCAACGCGAGCGGCCGCTCTTCACCGTGCCGGCCAGCGACGACGTGCGGCGTTACTGGGCCCGCGCCGGCTTCTTCCGCCACGCGGCCGAGCTGCTCGAGATCCACGGCAAGGTACCCCGCGTCCCCGCCGACGAGACCTCGGACGTCCTCCTCGACGTGACCCCGGTCCGCGCCTCCGCCGACGTCCACGCGGTGCTGGACAAGATCCAGCAGGGCGCGGCCCGGATCCTGGCCGGCGAGCTGGGGCTCGATCCCAAGGCGACGCCGGGGTTCGCCATGGCGCTCTCGGAGGCGTGCCAGAACATCGTGGAGCACGCCGGCACCAGCGGCTGGGTGGCGGTGCACGCCTACACGTTCCGTCGCCGGCTGGGCCGGCGGGTGGTGGTCATCGCGGTGGGCGACGCCGGGATCGGCTTCCGCCGCTCGCTCGAGCCCACCCAGGCCAAGCGCTTCGGCGACCGCTGGGGCGATGCCGCCGCGCTCGAGGCAGCGCTCATCCAGGGGGTGAGCCGCTTCCGCGACCCCGGCCGCGGCCAGGGGCTCTCCGGCATCAAGCGCTATCTCACCCGCTGGAGCGGCAAGATCTCGATCCGGAGCGGCACCGCGCGGCTCTCGATCGTCCCGCCCTGGGACGACGACGTGCCGCTGGTCGACCACCTCCCGTTCTTCCCGGGGGCCCAGCTGCAACTGGTCATCCCGGCGCAGGAGTCGCCCGGCCGATGATCCTCACGATCCACCTCGAGCGCGTGCTCCGCGACGCCGTCGGCGCCGAGTTCACCCACCTGGTGACCCGCCCGACCGGGGCGGCGGTGCGCGGCGGGATCCGGAGCGAGCTGGCCCGGGCCGAGTGCGGCACCCTGCTGCTCGACTTCTCCCGGGTCGGCCTGATCGACTTCAGCTGTGCCGACGAGATCGTCGCCAAGCTCCTGCTGGATGCCGAGCTCTCGGGAGGCCGCTACCTGGTCCTCTACGGGCTGAGCGACGATCACGCCGAGGCGATCGACCACATCCTGGTGCGGCAGGGACTCGCCGTCGCGGCGATCGCCGAGGACGGCGCGCCTCGCCTGCTGGGGGAGATCCCCCCCGACGCCCGGGCGGCCTTCGACGCGCTCCAGGGGCTGGGCCCACTCGACCCGCCCCGACTCGCCGACGCGCTGGGATGGACGGTCGACCGGGCCGACGCCGCGCTCCGGGCGCTGGCGGCCCGCCGGCTCGCCCGGCCGGACGTCGCGGCCTACCACTCGATCCTGCCCGCGCCATGAGCAAACGTCGCCACGGCCTCTCCACCACCGCCATCCACGGCGTCCCGCAGCGGCGCCCCGACTGGACCCCGGTGGTCGCGCCGATCGCGCAGAGCAGTACCTTCACCAACCCGATCGGGTCGGAGGAGGAGGTCGTCTACTCGCGGTACGGCAACAACCCCAACCAGCTCGAGCTGGCCCGCAAGTACGCCCTGCTCGAGGGGGCGGAGGACGCGGTGTTCACCGCCAGCGGCATGGCGGCCACCGCGCTGGCCCACCTCACCGTGCTCCGGCCGGGCGACCACCTCGTGGCCAGCGAGTGGATCTACGGCGGGACGCGCCGCTTCTTCGACGAGGAGCTCGCCCGGCTCGGGATCGAGGTGACCTACGTCGACCCCGAGCATCCGCGCCTCTGGCGGAAGTCGGTGCGGAAGCGGACCCGGGCGATCTTCGTGGAGACCCCGACCAACCCGCTGCTGCGGGTGATCGACCTCGCGCCCCTCGCGCAGGCGGCGCGGGAGTTCGGGCTCGCGCTCCTGGTCGACGCGACCTTCGCCAGCCCGATCAACTTCCGGCCCCTCGAGCACGGCGCCGACGTGGTGATCACCAGCGCCACCAAGTACCTCAACGGCCACAGCGACGTGATCGGCGGCGCGGTGGCCGGCTCGGCGTCCTTCGTGGAGGAGGTGACCCGCCTCATGCGGCTCTGGGGCCAGGCGCTCGATCCCCACGCCGCCTGGCTCATCGAGCGGGGCATGCGGACGCTGGCGGTCCGGATGGAGCGGCACAACGCCAACGGGCTCGCGGTGGCGCGCTGGGCGGCGGAGCACCCCGCGGTGGCCCGGGTGTTCTATCCCGGGCTCCCGAGCCATCCCGACTACGCCCACGCCCGCCGGGTGCTCGGCGGCTTCGGGGGGATCGTCGGGCTCGAGCTCGTGGGCGGCGCCCGCGCCGCCGAGCGCGTGCTCCGACGGCTCAAGCTCTTCGCCCACGCACCGAGCCTGGCGGGCGCCGAGAGCCTCGTGTCCGAGCCCCGGCTCACCTCGCACCGCGACCTGGGCGAGGACGGCCGGCGCCGCCTGGGCATCCCCGAGGGCTTCCTCCGGCTGAGCTGCGGGCTGGAGGACGCCGAGGACCTCATCGCCGACCTCAAGCAGGCGCTCGCCGCGGCGCAGTGACCGGCTTATCTTTGCCGCGTGATCCGTTTCAGTAACGTCTTCAAGGCCTTCCCCAAGGGCGAGCTGGCCCTGAAGGACATCACCTTCCACGTCGGCAAGGGCGAGTTCGTCTTCCTCACCGGCCACTCCGGCGCCGGGAAGTCGACGCTGCTCCGGCTGATGTACGCCGAGCAACGCCCCACCAGCGGCGAGATCCGGGTCTCCGGCTTCAACGTGTCGAGGCTCCGCCCGGCCGACGTGCCGCGGCTCCGGCGCCGGCTGGGGATCGTCTTCCAGGACTTCCGGCTGCTGGAGAACCGCACCGCGGAGGAGAACGTCGCCTTCGCCCTCGAGGTCACCGGCGCCCGGGCCGACGCCATCCCGGCGCGGGTGATGCGGGTCCTCACCCAGGTGGGGCTCGCGGCCCGCGCCCACGCCTATCCGCGGGAGCTCTCCGGCGGCGAGCAGCAGCGGGTGGCGATCGCCCGCGCGCTGGTCAACGATCCCGCCATCCTCCTGGCCGACGAGCCCACCGGCAATCTGGACGAGCGCGCCACCCGCGGTGTCTTCCAGCTCCTGCGCGAGATCAACGCCGGCGGCACCTGCGTGGTGATGGCCACCCACGACCTCGGCCTCGTCCGCCAGACCAACTACCGCACCATCGAGCTGCGGGAGGGCGCCATCGTCTACGACAGCGCCGCCGACGGGCCCGGCGGCACCCCGATCGGGGAGGGCGCGTGAGGCTGCTCCTCCGGGAGGCCTTCCTCTCGTTCCGCCGCGCGCCGGCGCTGGGGGCGCTCACCGTCACCACCATCGCCTTCGCGCTGTTCGTGGTGGGCCTCTTCGGGCTGGTGGCCATCAACCTCCGGGAGGCGCTCCGCTCGGTGGAGCAGCGGGTCGAGATCGTCGCCTACCTGCTCCACGGCACGCCGCCGGAGACGGTGACGCTCGCCGCCCAGGACATCGCCGCCTTCCCGGAGGTGCTGGACGTCGCCTACGTGAGCGAGGATCAGGCGCTGGCGCGGGCCCGGACGGAGCTGGTGGAGTTCCGCGATCTCTACCGGGACCTGGCGGTGAACCCCCTTCCCGCCTCGCTCGAGATCCGGCTCCGGGACGGCTATCGCGACGCCGCCACCGTCGCCGCGGTGGCCGAGCGGCTCCGGGGCTACGACTTCGTGGAGGACGTCCGTTACGGCCGGGAGTGGATCGAGAAGCTGGACCGGCTCCGCACCCTCGGCGCCGTGGTGGGGCTCTCGATCGGGCTCGCCTTCGCCGCGGTGGCCGTCGTCATCATCGGGGTCACCATCCGGCTCGAGGTGTTGCAGCGCGCCCGGGAGATCGCGATCATGCGGCTGGTCGGCGCCACCAACGGGTTCGTGCGGGGCCCCTTCCTCCTCGAGGGCGCGCTGAAGGGTCTGCTCGGCGGCATGCTGGCGGTGCTGCTGTCGTTCCTCAGCTACCGGCTCTTCCGCGGCCAGGTCGGGCTCCCGGTACCCGACCTGGTCTTCTTCCGCCCGGGACACATCGCGCTCGGGATCGGCTTCGGGGTGCTCATCGGGCTGGTCGGCAGCCTGGTGAGCGTCGGGCGCCACTTGCGGAACGTCTGACGGTGCGAGGCGCGCGGTGAGGGTACCCCGGCGGCGGCCCTGGGTCGCACTCGTCTGCCTGCTCGCCGCGCCCGCCGCGGGGCTCGCGGCCCAGGGGCGCACTCCCGACCTGCGCGAGAGCCAGCGGCGGCTGGAGGAGATCCGACGGGAGCGGGAGCGCCTCCAGGCGGAGCGGGAGCGGCTCCAGGGGCAGGTGCATGACCTCAACCGCGAGCTCGCCCTGATCGAGCGCCAGCGTCAGACCACCAACCGGATCGTCAACGAGATCGAGGCCCAGATCGGCGGCCTCAACAGCCAGATGGACCAGGTGAGCGCCACCCTCGCCCTGGCCCAGGACAACCTGGCCGAGAAGCGCGCCGTCCTGAGCCGACGGCTGGTGGACATCTACAAGCGCGGCCCGCTCTACGCCTTCCAGGTGCTGCTCGCCGCCGAGTCGTTCGGCGACCTCCTGAGCCGCTACAAGTACCTCTTCCTCACCGGACAACAGGACCGGGCGCTGGTATCGGAGGTCGAGCGCCTCCGCGACCTGGTGCTGCGGCAGCGGCGGGAGATCCTCGACGTGCGGGCCGAGCTCGACCGCCGCCGGGTGGAGCGCGAGGCCGAGCTCCGGCGGTACGGGGCGCTGCTGGAGGAGCGGGCCCGCCGCCTCCGGGAAACGAAGCGGCTCGACCGCCGGGCCGCCTCCCGGCTCACCGCGCTCGAGCGGGACGAGGCCCGCCTGAACGAGGTGCTGGCCGCCGCGGAGCGCTCCCGGCGGGCCGGCGCCGGCGAGCGGGCGCTCCGGGGCGACGTCGAGCGCGGCTCGCTGAGCACCGCCGACATCGGCAAGCTCGACTGGCCGGTGGAGGGGCGGATCGTGAAGACCTTCGGCCGGCAGACGCTCCCCAGCGGCGCGGTGATCCGGTGGAACGGGATCGGCATCGCCGCCGAGGTCGGCACCCCGGTGAAGGTGATCGAATCGGGGAAGGTGCTGCTGGTGACGACCCTCGGCACCTACGGCCTCAGCGTCATCGTGAGCCATGGCGCCGGCTACTACTCGATGTACGGCCAGCTCGAGCGGGCCACCGTGGTGCCGGGCCAGGAGGTGGCGAAGGGTCAGGTGATCGGCCACGTGGGCGGGGCCAACTCCGACGAGGGGCCCCACCTCCACTTCGAGATCCGGGGCGAGAACCAGATCGCGCTCGACCCGATCGAGTGGCTCCGGAAGCGACGCTAGGCCGGCGCGGGCGCCGCCGTGCCCCCGGCCTCAGGGTGCCACCGACTCCGCCGTCCCGATCCGCTCCTCCGCCTGGGCCTTGCCGCGGAGGAGCGCGGCCTCGACCAGGGCGAAGAGATCGTCGATCTGCACCGCCGACGGGTGCGGGTAGGTCACGATCCCCGCGCTCACGCGGGGCCGCTCCTGCGGCGGGAGATCGGGGAAGGGGTGGGCGGCGATCCGCTGCCGCACCCGCGTGACCGAGCGGCGGGCGCCCTCGAGGTCGGTCTCGGGGAGGATGAGGGCGAACTCGTCGCCGCCGTAGCGGGAGATGAAATCGGGGGCCCGCAGCTCGCGCTGGAGCAGGGCGCCAAGCTCGGCCAGCAGCCGGTCCCCGCCGGCGTTGCCGAATCGCTCGTTGTAGAGCCGCATCCGGTCGACGTCGAGCAGGACCAGGCTGAAGCTGAGGGCATAGCGGCGGGCCCGCTCGAACTCGTCCCGGATCCGGCGGTCGAGGGCGTCGAGGCTGCCGCAGCCGGTGAGCGGGTCGGTGGCGGTGGCGCTGCCTTGCCGGCGATAGATCGCCTCCCGCCGCTGCTCGCTCTCGAGCACCCGGGCCGTGGCCCGGGCCAGGGTATACGCGCAGTCGACCTGCTCCGGCGTGAGGGGCGGGTCGGCCCGACCGGTGCGGAGGAG
>DATLZT010000250.1:0-9781 GCA_035573835.1 Gemmatimonadales bacterium | reverse complement strand
ACCCTCTAGCCGGTCTCGCCGGATGAACTTCGAGAAGCTCAAGGACGCCGCGCGCAAGTACGAGCAAAAAGAGGAGTGGCGGCGGGCCATCGAGGTCTATCTCCAGGCGATCCGCGAGTTCGAGGCCGGCCACGATCCGGTACCCGACCTGGCCATCTATAACCGGATCGGGGATCTCTACCTCAAGGCCAACGAGCCCGGCGCGGCGGTGCAAGCCTACGAGCGCGCCGCCGACCTCTACGCCGAGCAGGGGTTCTACAACAACGCGATCGCGCTCTGCGGCAAGATCCTCCGGGTGAATCCGGGCCGGATCCAGGTCTACCTCAAGCTGGCCTACCTGCACGCCCGCAAGAACGTCGTCATCGACGCCAAGAAGAACCTCCTCGAGTACCTGGAGCGCATGAACGCACTGGGCCAGCTCGACGCGGCGTTCAAGGCGCTCCGCGAGTTCGCCGACCAGTTTCCCGGGAACAAGGACATCCGGCTGATGCTGGTCGAGCTGCTCCGGGCCTCGTCCCGGAACGCGGAAGCCCGCGAAGAGCTGGAAAAGCTGGCCAGCGACCTCGAAGCCCGGGGCGACACGATCGGCGCCCGGAAGACCCTGATGAAACTTCAGGCGCTGGAGCAGGAGGAGAGCGGGGCGGAGAAGGCGGCCACCAAGCCGAAGGGCGGGGAACTCGTCTTCCTCGACACCGGCCTGGAGGCGCCGGGTCCGCGCAGCGGCCGGGCGCCGCGCAAGACGGTGCCCACGCCGGCGCCCCGCAAGAGCGAGGCGCGGCGCCCGAGCCCCAGGGGCTCCGGCATGCCGTCGGGTCTGCCGCTGATCGATGTCGCGGAGGAACATCCCTCGGCCCCCTCCCCGCCCGAGGTGCCGCCGGAACCGCTCGAGGTCGAGACGTCCAGCCTGGTGGATACGCCGCTCACGCTGGAGCCGGTGCAACCGCTGAGCGACGAGGCCCGCCTCGAAGCCACCGCGTCCGGCGACGTCGCCCGGGCGCTGGGCTTCGAGCCGACCCGGGTCGAACCCGGCCAGGTGGAGGAGGTGACCCCGCTGGAAGGCCTGGAACTGGATCAGGCGCTCCCGGACAACGTCGAGCTGGACGCCGGGACGCCGGGGCTCGAGCTGGAGCGCGCGACGGATCTGGGCGAAGACCTCGCGGTAACCTCCTCGGTGCGAGACGTGTTGCTCCCCGACCCGCTGGACGTGTCCCCCGAGCTGGCCGCCGACCTGACGCTCGACCTCGAGGGGGAGCCGGCCCGGCCTTCCGACACGGGCCAGGACGGGCTCGGCCTCGAGCTGATCGAGCCGGGCGCCGAGTTCGGGACCGCCGAGAGCGGAGCGGGGGAGCGGATCTCGTTTCTCCAGGTCGAGACGGTGCCGACCCCGTCCATCAGCGAGCTGGAAGACCGGGTGCTCGACGACCCGGACGACCCCGAGACGCATCGGGCCCTGGGTGAAGCCCTGATCGCCTCGGGCGAGACCCTGCGCGGCCAGGAGGAACTGGAGCTGGCCCTGTCCGGATACGAGACGCGCGAGGACTGGGGCCATGCGAGCGACCTGCTCGAAGAGCTGATCCGGCTCGAGCCGAACGGGGTCCGGTACCACCAGAAGCGGGTCGAGGTGGCCTTCCGCACCGGGGACCGCGCGCGGCTGGTGGACGCCTACGTCGAGCTGGCGGACGCGCTGGTCCGGGTGGGCGCCGTGGACAAGGCCCTGGCGGTCTACCGGCGCGTGGTCGAGCACGATCCGGAGAACACGCGGGCACTCGCCGCGATCGACGCCCTGACGCCGGTGGAAGAACCGCCCCCGCCCCCGCCCCCGCAGCCCGGGCAGCGCTCCTCGGGCCGCCGGACGGCCCCGGCCGAGCCCGCGGCCCGGCGGCCGAGCGAGGCGCTGGAGGAGGGCCTGGAAGGGGCGTTCACCGAATCGGCCGCCGGCTCCCGGCGCTCGGGGGGGGGAGGGGGGTCCCGCTCGAGCGAGCCCGCGCCGGCGGCCGGGCTGGAACCGGGCGAGGGGGGCGGCGACTTCGTGGATCTGGGCGCGCTCATCCTCGACGACCACCGGCCCCGCGACACCCGGATGCGGGTGGAGGACGAGGAGCCGACCGGCGACGAACAGCGCGACTTCGAGGACATGCTCCAGCAATTCAAGCGGGGCATCGAGGAGAACATCGCTGCCGAGGATTTCCAGGCGCACTACGATCTCGGGGTGGCCTTCAAGGAGATGGGCTTGCTCGACGAGGCGATCGCGGAATTCCAGAAGGCGCTTCGGGCCCCCGAGGTGCGGCTCAAGACCACCGAGGCGCTGGGCACCGCCTTCTTCGAGAAAGGTCAGTACGCGATCGCCGAAGCCATCCTCCGGCGCGGGGTCGAGAGCCTGGGCGCCACGGACGACGAACAGATCGGCCTGCTGTACTGGCTCGGGCGCGCCCAGGAAGCGCAGGGCAAGGTGGAGGTCGCCGTCCCGAACTACGAGCGGGTGCTCGCGGTGGACATCGGGTTTCAGGATACCAGCCAGCGCATGGCCCGACTGCTGGGGCGGAAGCGATGAGTTCCCAGACCGCCCCGGTCACGCTGGCCGCGCTGCAGAGCGGGCTCCGACCTCGCCTCGAGGCGGTGCAGCGCGAGATCCGGCGGATCATCGAGAGCGATTTCGGGCTGATCGCCCGGGTGAACGGCCACCTGCTGCAGATGCAGGGGAAGCTGTTCCGGCCCACCTTGCTCCTCCTGGCCGAGGAAGCGTGCGGGGCGCGCGATCCGCGCGCCGAATCGCTGGCTGCGGTCATCGAGCTCATCCATCTCGCCACCCTCGTCCACGACGATTCGGTGGACCACTCCGTGCTCCGGCGCGGGATGCCCACGATCAACGCCCTCTTCAGCCACCAGGTCTCGGTGATCATGGGCGACTATCTGTACTCCCGGGCGGTGGTGGAGCTCACCCGCCTGGGCGATCTGGAGCCGCTCCGGGTGCTGAGCCGGGTGACCAACGAGATGACCGTGGGCGAGATGCGCCAGCTCCTGGCGCACGAGCCGCTCCGGTTCACGGAGGACGAGTACGACCTCCTGATCCGCGCCAAGACGGCCTCGCTCCTCTCGGCCGCCTGCGAGTGCGGGGCGCTCCGCGCCGGCGCCGGCGAGCGCGAGGCGCTGCGCCGCTTCGGGGAGTTGCTGGGCATGGCCTTCCAGATCGTGGACGACCTGCTGGACTACACCGGCGACGAGGCGGTGACGGGGAAGCCGACTGGCTCCGATCTCCGCGAACACAAGGTCACGCTGCCCCTGATCTATGCGCTCGATCGCCTGACGCCGGCCGGCCGCCGGGAAGTGGACCAGTTGATGCAGAGCCCGGAGCCGAGCGACGCCCAGATCGCCCGGGTGATCGAGCTCGTGGCGGACAGCGGAGGGCTGGCCTACGCGCGGGAACGGGCCGAGCGGCTCGGGGCCGAGGCGGATCGGGCGCTCGAGGCGCTCGCCCCCGGCGCCGCGCGCGAGGCGTTGCGGGACAGCATCACCTACGTCCTGGAGCGGCGCCGCTGATGGCCGGGCCCCGCCGTCCCGGCTTCTACCTCGGCGTGCTCATGGTCGGGTTCGTCGTGGGCGGGTTTCTGAATGCGCTGGTCAGGGCGGTGGCCCCCGACAGTGTCGCCAAGCAGGTGTTCACCTTCACGCTGAGCCCCACGATCGGCCCGGTCTCCATCGACCTGCTCGTCGTCAACCTGACGCTGGGGCCGCTCGGGCTCCACGTGTCGCTGCTCGCGTTGCTGGGCGTCGTCGTGGCGTACCTGATCGCGCGCTCACTCTTCTAGGAAGGTGGTCGCCATGTTCGGCAACCTGGGTCTCCCCGAGATCCTCCTCATTCTGGTCGTGGTCCTCCTCGTCTTCGGCGCCCGGCGCCTGCCGGAGATCGGCGCCTCGTTCGGCAAGGGCATCCGGGAGTTCAAGCGGAGCCTCTCCGAAGCGTCCGACGCGGTGACCGGGCCGGAGACCCCGCCGGCGCCGCCGAATCGGCAGATCGACGCGCCGGGGCCGCCCGCGAGCGGGGGGGACCCGAAACGATTGTCGCAGTAGCGGGGGCGAGGAAGGCCGGGGAGTCGCCGCCTTCGCTAGGAGCCCTGCCGGTCCTGGGCTGCCTGGGCCTGGGCTTCGGTGGCGAAGAGGCGATCCCGGCGGTCGGTCACCCGGGCCTCGTCCCGCAGGGCCGCGAGGTAGCTCCGCACCCGGTCCTGCCGGGCGAGCCGGAGCTGCTGGAGTCGGAACTCGTCCATCGCCTTGGCGAACTGCGCCGAGTCCGGAGCCTCTCGCTTGATGACGCGCACGAAATAGATCCCTTCGGGCGTGTCCAGCGCGTCGCTCACCTGGCCCACCGGCAGCCCGAAGGCAGCACCCACGAGCTGCGGAGCGGGGAAGGGCGGGTTGATCCGGCTGAAGGGACCCAGCACCTGGTGGGGCAGCCTGAGCGCCTGCGCGACCTGGGCCAGGGTGCTCCCTTCGGCGAGTCGCTTGCTCACGTCCTGGGCCAGCCGGCGGGCGGCCTCGCGCTTTTTCTCGTTCCGGGCCGCGAGCGCGACCGCGGCCCGGATCTGTTCGAGCGGCGGGACGCCCTCGGGCCGCAGGCTGTCGAGGCGGAACAGGAAGTAGGCGTAGGACACCTCGACGAGCCGGCTGGTCTCGCCGGGGCGGGCCCGGAAGGCCCAGACCCCGGCGTCCGGGATCACCTGGAGCCCGATCTGCACCCGAGTCCCCTTCTGCACCGGGTTGGTCTGGCCGATCCGGAGGTTCATGAGGCGCGCCACGGTGTCCAGCGCCGTGCCGTCCAGCCGCTCGCCCGCCAGCGTCTCGAGGCTGTCGGCGCGCGCGTCCAGCGCCTCCCGATGCGCTCCGGTCACCTCGATCGGCACCAGGATGTGGCGCCCGCTGGCCCGGTCACCGCTCCGGCGCTCGATCTGGATCAGATGATAGCCGAACGGCGTCAGCACCGGTTCGGAGACCGCGCCGAGCTTCAGGCTCCAGGCGGCCTTCTCGAACGCAGGATCGAAGGAGCCGCGCCGGAACTCGCCCAGGTCGCCCCCCTTCGCGGCGCTCTGCGAGTCGGCCGACTCGCGCCGCGCGACCTCGGCGAAGGGCGCCCCGTCGAGAATCTCCTTCCGGAGCGCCTCGGCCCGCGCCCGCGCCGCCGCCGTGTCCGAGGCGTCGGGCGTCCGGAGGATCTGCACGTAGCTGAGATAGGCGGTCGCCGGGCGGGAGAACTCCTCCCGGTGCGCCTCGTAGTAGCGGCGCACCTCCTCGTCCGTGACCGGGACCGCCGAGTCGGGGATCGCGCTCCGGGGCACGATCGCCACGAGCTCGATGGTGGCCTTCTCGTGCTGGTCGCGATACTGCTGCCAGAGCTGGGGATCCGAGAGGTACACGTCTGCCGTGACCTGGCCGAGCAGCTTGCTGCGCCGGATCTGCTCCGCGTATTCGGCCTCCAGGGCCGGAATCAACGTCGCCGCCTCGGTGGACTGCAACCAGGCCTGGTACTTGGCCGGGTCGAAACGGCCCTCGGTCTGGAACTGGGGGGCGGTGAGAAAGTCCGGCAGGGGGTTGGTGCGAATGCCTTCGGCGATCTCGTCCGCGGTCACCCCGATACGGCGGCGGCGGTACTCCCGGTCCAGGGCCATCTGCTGCACGAGCTGGTCCCAGACATCGTTGCGGACCTGCTCCACATCCTCCTGGCTCAGCGTCCGCCCTTCCTCTCGCTGCCGCCGGTCCAGCGCTTGCTGGACCATCTGCTGGTAGCTCCGGTACGAGACCGACACCCCGTTGATCTCGCCCACCGAGGAGCGCGAGCCGCCGGTGATCTGGCTCCAGTCCACCGCGGTGACCATGAACACCAACATCAGGATGGCGAACAGCGCGGCAGCGATCTTGATACTGAGACTGCGGACGGCCTGCATATGGGAGACTCGACGAGCAGGGCAAGGGAAACCCGAAAACGAGGGGGAAGTCTACCCGGGCCCGGGGCGAATGACAAGCCGAACCCGGGCCTCGGCTGGTTGACAGTGCGGGTGGCGGCTGCTAATCTTTGTTCAATCCCCACAACAACTTACGCTTAGGTCGTGGGATGGCTACCTCCAGCGAGATCGAGAAACTCGAGCGGAAGTGGAAGGAGAATCCCAGGGGAACGGTCTTCGCGCCCTACGCCGAGGCCTTGCGCAAGCACGGGCAGCTCGACCTGGCTCGCGAGGTCCTGAAACAGGGTCTCGAGTTCCACCCCGACTACGTCCCGGGCAACATCGTCCTGGGGCGCTGCTGTCTCGACCTGGGCGAGGACGGCGCCGCGGAAGCGGCCTTCACCCACGCGCTCCAGCTCGATCCCGAGAACGTGATCGCGCTCAAGGCGCTGGCCGAGATCACCGAACGCCAGGGGCGGCTGGTCGAGTCGGTGAGCTGGCTCAACCAGCTCGTCGCAGTGGACCCGAGCAACGACGAGGCGCGCGACCAGCTGGCTCGGGTCGAGCAGCTGCGGGAATCGGCCTCCCGGGCCGCGGTGGAGTCGGTCGTGCAGAGCGCGGAGCCGGTGGCGAGCGAACCGCCGGCCGAGCCGGCGGCGGCCCCGGCGGGAGGCGCCCGGGCCGCCTCCGAGGCGGAGATCCCTACGGTTCCCATCCGCGAGGTGCGACTTCCGCCGCAGCCCGAGCCGGTGGGGGATCGCAGCGGACTGGAGGCGGAGGAGACGGTCCTCATGATGCCCGCGGCGCCGGTCCTGAACGCCTCCCCGCCGCCGGTGGCGCCCCCTCCGCAACCGGAAGCGCCGGCGGGGTTCGCGCCGATGGAGGCGGACCTGGCGCGGGCCGCCCGCGACCTCGAGGTCGAGCCGCTGGCGGGCCTGGCGCGCGAGGAGGAGTTCGTCCCGCCGCCACCGCCCCCCGCTCCGGCCCTGCCTGTCGAGGCGGCAGGCCCTGGCAGCGCGGAGGTCGAGCTCGCCTATCGAGTCGAAGAGACCGAGCATCTCGAGCTCACGCCCGCTGGCAGTTCGGAATTCGAGGTGCTCGACAGCGCCCAGGAGCTGGATCAGCTTCGGGCCGGCACGGGCGAGTTCCAGCAGCCGGACGCCGCCGCCGAGCTCTCGCTCGAGGCCTCGGGGGCGTCGGAGTACCAGACGCCGAGCGGCGCCGAGGAGCTGTTGGCGAAGGCGGCGGCGATGGCGGAGCAGCCGACTGAGACGTTCGCGGTCCCGGCCGAAGAACCCCCGGTCGAGGACTCGGCGCCGGAGCGGCCGAGCGGGCTCCGGTTCATCTTCCCCGACGAGGAGCCGCCGGAGCCTCCGCGCGGGCGCCGCGTATCCGCGGAGGTGCTGGCCCAGGACAGCGAGCGGGCCGAACCGCCCGTGGCCGAGCCGGAGCCGATCCTCACCGAGTCCATGGCCGAGGTGCTGGTTCGGCAAGGGCTGCACGAGGAGGCGCTGTCGGTCTACCGGCAGCTCCTGGCCCGGAGCCCGGGGTCGGATCACCTGCGGGGCCGGATCCGCGAGCTGGAGCTGGTGTTGTCCTCGGCGGCGGCCGGGCGGCGCCCCAGCTATCTCGCGGCGGCTTCGGGCGGTGAATCGGTGGAGTCGTTTTTCCGCGCGCTGGTCGAGGCGGGGCCTCCTGGGGGCGACGGTCCCACGGAGGCGGTGCCGGTTGCCGCTTCACTGCCGGATCCGGGGGCGGGTGCGCCGACCCGGCCGGCCTCCGACCCGCTCTCGCTGAGCGCGATCTTCGGCGACGAGCCCACCGGGGCGCCGATGCCGCCGGCCCCGGGTCCCGCCGAGGAGCCGCCGGCCCCGCCGGCGGACGCCTTCTCCTTCGACCAGTTCTTCGGCGGGCCCGGCTCTACCCCGCCCGCCCCCGGCCAACCCTCGATCCGCAGCGGCCGGCCCAGCGCCGAGGAGGATCTGGACCAGTTCCAGAACTGGCTCAAGAGCCTCAAGAAGTGATGCGGATCGCCGTCCTGAACGGTCCGAACCTCAACCTGCTCGGTACCCGGGAACCGGAACTCTACGGCCGCGCGACCCTGGCGGAACTCGAAGCCATGGTCCGGGCCGAGGCCGAGCGGTTAGGCGTGACCAGCCTGGTGTGGACCCAGACCAACCACGAGGGGGCGTTCGTGGACGCGGTCCAGGGTCTCCGGGGCACGGCGGACGGCGCGCTGGTGAATGCCGGTGCCTTCACGCACACGAGCCTCGCGATTCGCGATGCGTTTCTCGCGGTGCAGATCCCGTTCGTCGAGGTGCATCTGTCGAACATCTTCGCTCGCGAGCCGGAGCGCCGGCACTCCCGGCTGGCCGACCTGGCCATCGGGGTGATCGCGGGCTTCGGGCCTCGCGGCTATCTGCTCGGGCTCGAGGCCCTCGTGGCCCGGCTTCGTGGGGGCTGATCATCGCCCGGAGCGGGTCGCCGCGCTCCGGGAGCGCCTGGCTGCGCTGGGCCTGGATGCGCTCGTGGTCCAGGCGCTGCCCAACATTCGCTACCTCACGGGGTTCACCGGCTCGGCTGCGCTCTGTCTGGTGCGCCCGCACGACGTCGTGCTGGTCACCGACTTTCGCTACGCGGCGCAGGCCCCGCGGGAAGTGGGGGGCGCGGCGCGGGTCGAGGTGGATCAGGTCAACGTGTGGGAGCGGCTCAAGCGGGTGCTGGCCGAGGATCCGCCCGCGGTGGCGGGGTTCGAGGCGCACATCGCCACCGTGCGGGATCACGAGCGGCTCCGGGGCATGGGCGCCTGGCGCTGGGAAGGGACCAGCGATCTGGTGGAACGGCTCCGGGCGGTCAAGGACCCGGACGAAGTCGCCGCGATCCGCGCGGCCGCGGCCATCGCGCGCGAGGCGTTCCTGGAGGCGCTCCCGGCGGTGCGGGTCGGGGTGACCGAGTCCGAGATCGCGGCCGCGCTCGAGGCCGCGCTCCGCCGCCGCGGCAGCGAGTGGCACCCGTTTCCCACGATCGTGGCGTCGGGCCCGCGTTCCGCCTTGCCGCACGCCCGGACCGGGCGGCGGGCGCTCGCGCGGGGCGACTGGCTCCTGCTTGACTTCGGCGCGCAGGTGGACGGATACTGTGCCGATCTCACCCGGACCGTGGTGGTGGGCGCCCCGGCCGACGAGCGCCAGCGGCTGGTCTACGAGGTGGTCCGTCAGGCCCAGCGCCGCGCGCTGGAGCAGGTGCGGGCCGGTCTCACCGGCCGGGAGGCCGACGCGCTCGCGCGCGAGGTGATCGCGGCGCGCGGCTTCGGCGAGGCCTTCGGGCACTCGCTCGGCCACGGCCTCGGGCTCGAAGTGCACGAGGCCCCGCGGTTGTCGCCCACGGCTGAGGCGCCGCTGCCGGCCGGCGCGGTGGTGACGATCGAACCGGGCATCTATCTTCCGGGCTGGGGTGGCGTCCGGCTCGAGGACGATGTGTATCTGGGAGTTGACGGACCGGTGCTCCTGTCGGATAACCAGGTGGAGCTCGTGGAACTGGTGTAAACGGGAGGGTGTCGCGCGCCGCCGGCCGCCCGCACCCGCCTCCCCGCACCCTACCCTATGAACGCCAAAGAACTCCAGGAACTCGCGCAGCTCCTCAACAAGGTCCCGGGGATCCGGGCGCCCGACGGCAAGGACGTCCGCCGGCTCGCCGAGTTGCTCCAGGAATTCCCCGAAGTCGGTTCCATCGAGGTCAAGGGCCTGTTCGGCACCGGTATCGTCATCACGCGGACCGGGGGCGCGCTGGTGAACATGGCACCCGTCCCGATGCCGGTGGCGGCTCCGGCGGCAGCGCCGGCCGCGCCCGCC
>DATLZT010000249.1:0-2696 GCA_035573835.1 Gemmatimonadales bacterium | reverse complement strand
GGCGGGCGCGGGTCGGGAGCGGTCCGGCCGAGCCGGGTCAGGCGTGGGGCGGCGCCGGGGGCGGCACGGTCGGTGAGGGCGCGTCGGCGGCCCCGGTCGGGAGCAGGGCCATCCGGGCCACCAGGCCGACCAGGAGCGCGGTGACCATCCCGACGAGGATCCCCGCCAGTACCGAGCCCCCGCCTCGGGCGATCGGCGCCAGGGTGCCGGCTGCGATCAGTGCCCCGGCCCAGCCGAGCACCGGGATCCTGGCCCAGCGGGGTCGGGTCCAGAGCACGACGACCGCCACGAAGCCCAGGATGCCGTAACCGATCTCCACGTACGCCGCGAGCTGCCGGAGCGTGGAGCCGCCCGTGCGCAGGCCGACGGCGCCCTCCCGGAGCCCGTGGAGCCCGGTGAGCAGCATGAAGACCGGGACGAAGACCGCTCCGAACCGGCGGCTCACCGGTAGACCACTCCCGGGTAGAGCAGGTTCACGGCGCCGAGGAAGATCGGGTCGAAGACGAAGTCGAACACCTGCCACGCCACCAGGATCCCGAGCCAGCTCACCCCGGGGCTGCCCCAGAGGAATTCCTGGTAGCGGCGGCTCGCCCGCTCGGTGAGCAGGAGCGGCATCGCCCCGCTCCCGTCGAGCGGCGGCAGCGGCAACAGGTTGAACGCCGCGAGGAGCAGATTGAGCGAGAAGACGACGCTCAGGAAGAACGCGATCCCCGGCCAGAGCCCGGCGGCCTCGGTGCCGGCGAGATGGCCGAACCGCACCGAGTCGGGGGCGAAGAAGAGTCCGGACGCCGCGCCCAGCCTGAGGCAGCCGGCCGCGATCAGGACCAGGAGGAGGTTCGCCGCCGGGCCGGCCAGCGCCATGAGCGCGGCGCGGCGGGGATAGCGCTGGGCCCACTGCGGGTCGTAGGGGGCGCTCGCGAACCCGAACGGCCACCCCGACACGAGCGCGGTGAGGATCGGGAGGATCACCATCCCGAACGGCTCCCGGCGGATGTGGGGCCGCGGATCGAGCGAGACCTGGCCTCCCAGGTAGGCGGTCGGGTCGCCGCCTCGCTGGGCGGCCCAGGCGTGCGCCGCCTCGTGCAGGGTGGTGGAGAAGAGGAAAACGACGTAGTAGATCAGCGCGTCGGCGAGCTGCGGCATCGATGGAGGAATGGCTGGCGTGGCGGCGCGGCGCGCGGGGCCCTCAGGCGGCCCTCGGCCCCTTCCGACGGCGGTAGAGCGCGAAGAGCATCCCGCCCCAGTTCGCCAGTGCGGTCGCGAGGCCGGCGATGACGAGCCCCCGGGCCGCCTCCCGCAGGATGCCGAACTGCCGCACCCCCAGGAGCACCAGGAGCGCCTTGCCGCTCAAGAGGGCGGCGGCGGTGGAGAAGAGCCCGAGCTGGAGCAGGAGCAGGGGACGGTAGCCAAGCCCGGCATACAGCCAGTAGAGGGCCACGGCCACCAGGAGCCAGGCGAGGAGCCCGGTGCGTCCGGTGGGGCCCAGCGGCAGCTCATGCAAGAGCGGGAGCGCCAGCACGCCGAGCAACACGAGGCCGAGGGACAGCCGGAGGCTCGCTCGCCGGAGCTCGTCGGGCGAGGCGTCCTCCGCGGTGTGGGGAGCGGGACCACGCACGCGCGGCGACATCGTTCGCCCCGGACCCCCGGCCCTCACCCGCGGCGTCGTCGGCCGCGCTCGAGCTCGGCCCGCCACTTGGCGGCCGCGGCCGTGGCGGCGCGGAGCGCGCCCCGCTTCCCGCCGTGGCTGGCGTCGCCGAAGAACCCCTGGAAGCGCGGCCGGTAGCGTCCGGCGGGGTCCTTCGCGTAGCCCACCCGGACGAAGTAGCCGTGCGTCCGGGTCGAGGCCTGGTCGATCCGACTGATGCCGGGGGGGAGACGCTTCGCGGCGCCGCCGCTGGTCCCGGGGCGCTTGGCCGCGGCACGCTTGGCCGTCGCGCGCTTGGACTGGGTGCGCTTCCGAGTGCGTTTGGTCCGTCCGGCGGAGCCTGAGCGGGCGCGTCCGGGCACCGGGTACCTCGTTAGGGATTACCCTTAAGCATGGGGGTACGGCCGCCCGGGAGCAAGGGACCCCCGCCACCGGGCTACGATCCACCCCCGTCGGCGTAGCTCAGCCGCCCCCGCCGGATCCTGGCCGCCGTCGAGTAGGGATGGAGCACGCTCGATCCGGCGTCCAGGATGTGGACCACCTCGAAGCCCAGCCAGCGCAGCACGTCCGCGATGAGCGCCCGGTGGCACCGCCACCACACCGCCTCGGCACAGAGGAGCGCCGTCGGGTGGGCGTAGGCGAGGTGCAACAGCCCGGTGAGCCCCTCGGCGAACTCCTCGGTTTCCATGTGGTCGGCGTAGCCCCGGAAGGCGGCGTTGCGCCAGGCGGTGTTGGTCGAGTCGGGCCGGGGCGACCGCCGGCCGCCAAGGGAGGGGAACCAGACGTACTCGATGGCCCGGGCGCGGAGCGCGGGCTCGAGCCGGTCGCGGCCGAAGTGGGGGAGACGGCGGGAGGCGGGGGAGCGCCGCACGTCGGCCACCGCCTCGATCCGGTGGCGCGCCAGGAGGTCGAGGAGCCCCTCCAGGGGACGGGTCGAGTGGCCGACGGTCCAGACGGTGGGGTCCATGTCCTCCATGCTACCCCGCCGGGCGCGGAACGGATGCCTAACGACCCATCGGGGCGGCCTCACTCGCCCCCCGGCCCGGGCGGG
>DATLZT010000248.1:0-30507 GCA_035573835.1 Gemmatimonadales bacterium | reverse complement strand
GGCCACGACCTCCTCCAGCACCCGCCGCAGCTCCTCGCCCGTGACCGTGGTCCGGAGCAGCCGCCGGGTGGTGGGGTGCACCTCGGCGAGACGGCCCAGCGTGACCGACCCAGCCGGCAGGTCGGCTGCGATGCTGGAGCCGGCCACCAGCGCGAAGTCGGTACGCAGCGCGTTTCGCTGCGCGTCGGCGACCAGATTCCCCAACGGATGCTGCGGCCCCCGCCGCACCAACGGCCGTTCGAGCCGCGCCACCACCTGCGCGGCGATCGTCTTCCCCGCGCGCCGATGGCGCTCCACCAACGCGGCGAGCGCGGAGTCGGGGCTCACCCATGCGGCCCGGACCGTGTCGATCCGGACCCGCAGCTCCCGCTCGCCCACCGCGGTGCGCACCAGGTCCACCATCCCGACCGTGCCTCCACCCGGTCCCGGCTGCACGACCGGGACTCCGGCGAGGATGGTGCCCGTCGGGCCGGCGCCGGGCCCCGCCACGACGAGATCCACGCTCCCCGGGGCGAGCGTCGTCGCGAGCTCCACCAGCTCGCCGCACCCCCCGCGCTCGCAATTCGCCGGGGCCTGGGTGAGCAGCACGACCAGGTCCGGACGCCGCGCCGACAGCTCGCGCAGCGCCTCCTCGATGCCCCGGAGGCCACGCACCACGGGCAGCCGCGTCGTGCCGGCCGGCCGCGCCGCCGAGCCCTCCCCGGCGCGAACGTACCCGATCACCCCGAGCCGCAGCGAGCCGGCCGGCACGACGTGGAAAGGCACCGCCCAGTCGGGCCGCCGCCCCGTCGACGGGTCGAGCAGGTTGGCGCCGAGCCAGCGGAAGCGGGACTCGGCCATCCGCCGGAGGACGGTGTCGGTCGGCCACTCGGTCTCCTCCGGCCCCACGGCACGCGCCGCGATGCGCAGGTGGTTGAGCGCCTCGACCCCGATGCGGGCGCCGGACTCGAGCGGGCCGGCGTCCAGCCGGAGGGTGGGACACCGGCAGCCCGCCTCGGCGCTGTCGAGCGCGGCGGCGAGCTCGGGGGTACCGTCGAGCGACGCCGGGAGCCCGCCGGTCACGAGGATTCGCAGGAGCAGCGTGTCCTGCGGCGCCGGCTTGGGCGCGACCCGCTCGGGGGCGTACCGTGCGAGGAGCGAGCGCGCCGCTTCGTCGGGGACGATCCGCCAGTTCGGACGATGGAACTCCCCCGGATCGACCTCTCCCCGGCGGCGGAGCTCCGCGGCCAACAGCTCCCGGACGCTTTCGCCCCGATCGTAGACCACGGTCGCCCCGCCGACCGGATCCGACTCGCCGAGCCGGCGGGGACCGGCGAGCGCGAGGGTGAAGGTGTCGCGCTCGGTGACGGGCCGGCCCCGGACCCGCAGGTCGCGGATGCGCCGACCCGGCGGGAGCCGCAGGTCGATCACGTACTCGGCCCCGGAGAGGATCTCGTGCGCCCGGGCCGGCAGGTCCGGGTCGAGCCGGGCGTGGCCGGCCGAGTCGAGCTGGTAGACCGACGCGCTCCGCTCGAGGAAGCGAACCAGCTGGGCCCCGGAGACGCGGATGGCCCGGAGCGAGTGCTCCTCCGGATACGCGGCGAACAGGCGCCCGAGGGTGACTTCCCCCTCGTCGAGGCCCCGGGGGGAGTGGACCGCGGTGGCCGCGAGATCGGCGCCGGCCCGCGCCCGCAGGACCTCGGTCACGAAGCCCGTGAGGGCGGTCGGCTCGATGCGGGCCGTGACCGCCGACATCGGCGCCCGGAGGACGCCGACCGGCCGGGCCGCCCATCCCCGGGCCCGCTCGTGCGCCGCGGCGAGGCGCCGCTGCACCCGGGGTGAAGCCGGCACCCCCGCCAGCGGCACCAGTTCGGCCCGGACCTCGACGGGGCGCCAGCGTCCATCCTTCCAGGCCAGCGTGAGGTGGACCACCGCCACCCCACGGGCCTGGCCCGGCGGCTGGACCCAGCGGACGCCCCCGATCACGGTGTCGCCGACCACCCGGTGGGCGTGCCCGAGCACCACCAGGTCCGGACGGTCGGTGGGCGAGCCGGCGAAGGTCTCCGGGTCGATCCCGCCGTGGGCGAGCGCGATGACGAGGTCCGACTCGCCCCGTAGCCGCCGGATCGCGGCGTCCGCCGCCGGCCGGACCGGCGCGAGCCGCACCCGGCCTTCGAGGCGGTCGGGGCCGGGGGACGTGGGGTCCGGCGCGGTGAAGCCGACGACCCCGACGCGGACCGGGCCCCGCCGCACCACCACGTGCGGCTGCAGGAGCAGGGTGTCCGTGGGCAGCGATCGGAGGTTCGCGCTCACGTAGGGAAACGCCGCGCCGGCGAGCGCGCGCCGGAGCGCCGCCACCCCGAAGTCGAAGTCATGGACCCCCAGGGTCGCCGCATCGTAGCCGATGGCGCCCATCAGGTCGACGATCGGGTGGGGATCCCGCGGCTCGACCCGGCCGAAGAAGGCGGCGAACGCGTCGCCCTGGAGGGCGTCGCCGGCGTCGACGAGCACCACCTGGTCGGGGTGGCGCTGCCGCAGCGAGTCGACGATCGTGGCGGCGCGCACCAGGCCGCCGGGATAGGGGCCGTCCTCGGCGTAGTCCCAGTCGGTGGCGCGTCCGCGCACCTCGGCGGTGCCGACGACCACCACATGCGCCGTGTCCTGCGGGGCGAAGGCCAACCCGGCCGCGAGCAACAGGTGCTCGAGGAGCATCGGTGAGCGTCCGTCTCGAGTGCGGTGCCTATGGTAGACCCGGCGCGGTCGGAGGGCTGTGACCGGGGTCGCGCCGCGCCCGCCGCCGTGACCGGCGTCACGGAACGCCGGGCGCCGGCCGGGGCCGCGGCCTTGCGCCGCGCCCTTGCGCCGGCGGGCCCGGTCATGTATTCGTTTTCGCGCATATGCCGCCGGATCCCTCCACCGCCGACCTGTTGCTCGCCGTGGCCGAACCGACCCGGCTCCGGATCGTCAACTGCCTCGCGGCCGGCCCGCTCTTCGTCTCCGAGCTCCAGGCGCTGCTCCGGCTCCCCCAGCCGACCGTGTCGCGCCACCTCAAGGTGCTGCGAGAGGCCGGGGTGGTGCGCGACACCCCGATCGCCCGATTCGTGCTCTACCGGCTCCGGCGCGACGGCGACGCGCGGGGCCGCCTCCTCTCGGCGATCCTCGAGGCGGTGACCCACGACGAGCGGCTCCGGCGCGAGCGGGAGGAGGCGGTGGCGCGCCGCCGCGCGGACACTCGGCTGCGGCTCCCGCCCGGGTCGGCCGCGGTCGGGCGCTCGATCCACCGACGCCCGGGCCCGACGCCGTTGCGACGAGAGCAGCCATGACGCACCGAGTACTGGTCGTGGACGACGAGCCGGACATCACCGCCCTGGTGGCCTACCACCTGGCTAAGGGCGGGTACCGGGTTTCCACAGCGGCCAACGGTCCCGACGCGCTCAAGGCCGCGCGCGAGGAGCGGCCCGACATCGTCATCCTCGACGTCATGCTCCCGGGAGTCTCCGGCTACGACATCCTCGCCGAGATGCGTCGGCGGGAGGAGACCAAGGACGTCGGCGTCATCCTCCTCACCGCCCGCCGGGAGGAGGCCGACCGGATCCGGGGGCTCTCGCTCGGCGCCGATGACTACCTGACCAAGCCCTTCTCCCCCCACGAGCTCGCGCTCCGGGTGGGCGCGCTCCTCCGGCGTCTCGGCGCGCCGGCCGTCGCCGCCGGCTCCACCCTGGTGGCCGGCCCCATCACCATCGACCGCTCCGCCCACCGGGTCACGGTGCACGGCGAGGAGATCCAGCTCACGGCCACCGAGTACAAGCTCTTGCTCACGCTGGTCGAGCGCCGGGGCCGGGTGCAGAGCCGTCCCCAGCTCCTCGAGACGGTGTGGGAAGCCCAGCCCGACATCCAGACCCGCACGGTGGATATGCACATCCAGCGGCTCCGGACCAAGCTGGGCGACGCCGGCTCGCTGATCGAGACGGTGCGCGGCTTCGGTTACCGGTTCCGGGCGACGGACCGGGGAGGCAAGTCGCGGTGACCTTCGCCGGCCGATTGGTCGCCGGCACGGTCGCGATCCTCGCCTGCGCGCTGGCCATCCTGGTGGGCGCGTCCGAGATCTCGCTCCGGCGGGACCTCGAGGCGGAGATCGGGCGGGTGCTCGAGCGGGAGGCCCGGCTGGTGCGCGCCGCCC
Organism: Gemmatimonadales bacterium; assembly: GCA_035573835.1. Taxonomy (GTDB): domain Bacteria; phylum Gemmatimonadota; class Gemmatimonadetes; order Gemmatimonadales; family GWC2-71-9; genus DATLZT01. The sequence continues at coordinate 26,348 of DATLZT010000248.1, read as the reverse complement.
TTCCAGCCGACAGCCTCGAGTGGCAGGCGGCGGTCCGGCGCTTCGCCGAGGCGAGCGGCCACCGCATCACGGTGATCGACCGCGGCGGCCGGGTCCGGGCCGAGAGCGACGCGGGCGAGGGTTCCCTCGATCTGTTGGAGAGCCATGCCGACCGCCCCGAGGTGCGCCAGGCGCTCGCCGGTCGGGTCGGCGTCGCGCGCCGACGGAGCGCCACGATCGGCCGGCCGCTGCTCTACGTCGCCGTCCCCGGCGGGCCGGGCGTGGTCCGGCTCGCCGCGACGCTCGACCAGGTGGACGAGGTGGTGGGCCGGGCGCAAGGCGCCGTGCTCTGGGCCGCGCTCCTGGCCATCGCGGTGGGCTCGGCGGTGGCGTTCCTCGCGGGCCGGTCAGTGGCCCGCCCGCTCACCGCGATCACCGCCGCCGCCCGGGCCATCGCGGCCGGGGAGACGCCCCGCTTCCCCCATGCCGGCATCCCCGACATCGACGCCCTCGTCGCGGCCCTGCGCGCGATGCACGACCAGCTCGCCGCGCGGTTCCGGGACCTGCAGCGCGAGAAGGCGGAAACGGCGGCGCTGGTGGACGCGATGGTGGAGGGGGTGATCGCCGCCGACCCGCGGGGTCGGGTCGTCACCGCGAACGCGGCCGCCCGCCGCCTGCTGGGGTACGCCCCCGACGCGCCCCTGCCCGACCTGCCGGAGCTCTTCCGGGCCAAGCCCGCCCGCGCGGTGGTGGATGCCCTGCTCCGGGGCGCGCCGGTGGCGGGCCGCGAGCTCCGGCTCGACGGCCGCACCCTGCTGGTGAGCGGCCGTCCCCTCGCGGCGGGGGGCGCGGTGTTGCTCATGCACGACCTCACGGAGATGCGGCAGCTCGAGGCGGTGCGCCGCGACTTCGTGGCCAACGTCTCCCACGAGCTCAAGACCCCGCTCACCTCGATCTCGGGCTACGCCGAAACGCTGTTGGGCGACGAGCCCGACCGCGACACCGCCCGCCGCTTCGTCGAGGTGATCCTCGCCAACGCCCGCCGCATGCAGCGGCTGGTCGACGACCTCCTCGACCTCTCACGGATCGAGTCCGGCGGCTGGGAGCCGCGGCGGGAGGCGGTGCCGGTCGCCGGGCTCGCCCGGGAGGCCTGGAGCGGGCTCGCCGGGCGGGCCGCGGCTCGTGAGGCGGCGCTGGAGATCGACGTGGCGCCCGACGCGACCACGCTCCACGCCGACCCCGACGCGGTACGCCAGGTGCTCACCAACCTGTTCGACAACTCGCTCCGCCACGTCCCGTCGCCGGGCGGGCGCATTGTCTGCCGAGCCGAGCGGGTCGAGGGCGGCGTCCGGCTCGCGGTGCGCGACAACGGGGGCGGCATCCCGCGGGAGCATCTGCCCCGGATCTTCGAGCGGTTCTACCGCGCCGACCCCTCCCGCTCGCGGGATCGGGGGGGCACCGGCCTCGGCCTCGCCATCGTCAAGCACCTGGTCGAGGCGCACGGCGGCCGGGTCGGCGCGGAGAGCGAGCTGGGACGCGGCACCACGGTGTGGTGCTGGTTCCCCGGATAGCTCGACCGATCCGTTACACGCCGGTGGGCCGGCCGTCACACGGGCCGGGTATCTACCGGCATGACGCACACCACCAACCCCGTCGCCGTGGGACCGCGGCCGCCGCGGCGCCCCACCCTCCTCCGCCTGCGCGGCCCGGTGGATCCGGGGGCCGTCGACGACCTCCGCCGCCAGCTCGCCGGCCACCCCGAGGCCGGCCGCGACCTGCTGGTCCGCTGCGCCGGCGTCACTGCCGTCGACCCGGTCGGCGCCGCCCGCCTCTGGCTCTGGTGCCGCGAGGTCACCGCCTCGGGACGCCACCGAGTCCGGTTGGTCGACCTGCCGGAGCGGTTCGTCCGCCGCCTCCGGCGGCATCCGCTGGCCGGGTTCCTCGGCAGCGAGGACGAGGTCTTCACCGATCCGTTCCGCGACCCCGGGATGGCCAGCCCGCGCTGAGGGCGACCGGCACGCGGCACCGGCCCGGGACGTTACCGGGCCGTTACGCGCCGCGTGACCGCCGCGTGACCGGCCGCCGGTTGATTCCTGGCCGTACCGCGCCCGCCGACCGCGGCGGGCTCCAACCCACCTCCAGTCAAGGAGCGTCGATGTCCCGCTCGTCCCGTTGCTTCCTCGGATTCGTCCTGGCCGCCGCCGCGTCCGGAGCACCGCTCGCGGCGCAGACCACCTATCCCAGCGTGAAGATCAACGGTCGCCTGCAGGAGCACCTCTACTACTTCGACAACGACGGCCTCGGCGTCGGCCCGACCTCCAACGTGCTCACCCGCCGCGCCCGGATCGGCGCCAGCGTCCAGATCGCCGAGAACGTGCTCCTGGTGCTGCAGCCCTCGTTCGAGGGCGGACGGAACCTCAGCGGGAGCGGCCGGCTCCGCCCCGACAGCAGCGTGAGCCTGAGCGGCGGCCGGAGCGGCTTCCGGCTGCGCGACGCCTACATCGACGTGCGGCTCACCCGGGCCGAGGCGCCCACCAGCGTCACGGTGCGCTTCGGACAGGAGAAGCGGCCCTTCGGGCGCTACGAACTGATCTCGTCCACCAACCTCCCCTCGATCGAGCGGGGCGCCGGCGCGGGGCTCCTCGCCGCGGCGTCCAACGACCTGTTCGCCAGCGCCGGCTACCTCTCCCACGACGTCGGCGCCTCGGCCACGGTGGCCCATTCCCTGGGCGGCAACCGCGCCCTCACGCTCCAGGCCGGGGTCTACAACGGCCAGGGTGAGAGCCTGAATGACGTGAACGGCGCCAAGTCGTTCGGCGTCCGACTCACCGTGGGCCTCGTCGGCAAGCTGGAGGTCGGCGGCTCGGTCTTCTCCCACGACGCCGTCGTGGGCGCCGACTCCTCCGCCCGGAACACCGCCTTCGGGATCGATTTCCAATGGCAGAAGCCCGGCGACGAGGGACTCTTCCTCGTCGGCGACTTCATGCAGGGCGAGGACCGCACCGGCACCGTCGACATGCGCGGCCTCTCGCTGGTCGGCGCGTACCACGTGCGCATGAAGCGTCCCGGCGCCTGGCTCTATGCGGTGGAGCCGTTCGCCCGGTTCGACTACGCCGATCCCGACACCGGGACGGACGACGACGGCGCCACCCTCGTCACCGCCGGACTCGGCTTCTACGTCTCGAGCCGCGCCCACTTCCGCCTCGCCTACGAGCGGCAGGCGTTCGAGGCCGCCGGCGTCGACGCCGTGAGCGGCGTGCGTAGCCAGATGGCCGTGAGCTTCTGACGCCGTATCCCCGAAACCATGGACCAAGGCACGATGATGCAGACACCGACCCCCCCGATCCGCCGCCTGTCGGCGCTGGCCCTCGCGCTGCTGGGCCTGGGCGCCGGCACCGCCCCGGCCCAGCAGCTCACCGGCGCCGGCGCCACCTTCCCCAACCCGATCTACACCAAGTGGTTCGACGCCTACGCCAAGCGGACGGGCGTCCGGATCAACTACCAGTCGATCGGCTCCGGGGGCGGCATCCGGCAGTTCACCGAGGGCACGGTGGACTTCGGCGCCACCGACGGCCCGATGACCGCGCAGCAGCTCCAAGCGGTCGACCAGAACGTCCTCCACGTGCCCACGGTGCTCGGGGCGGTGGTGGTCACGTACAACCTCCCCTCCCTCGGCGCCACCAAGCTCCGGTTCGACGGCACCCTGCTGGTCGACATCTTCATGGGACGCGTCACCAAGTGGAACGACCGCCGGATCGCGGCGCTCAATCCCGGGGTGCGGCTGCCGAACCTCGACGTGATCGTGGTGCACCGCTCGGACGGCTCCGGCACGACCTACATCTTCACCGACTTCCTCACGAAGCATTCCCGCGAGTGGCGGGACAAGGTCGGCTTCGCGACGGCGGTCGACTGGCCGGTCGGCCTGGGCGGCAAGGGGAACGAGGGCGTGACCCAGCAGGTGAAGCAGGTCGAGGGGGCGATCGGCTACGTGGAGTACATCTACGCCGTCTCGAACGGCCTCCCGTACGGGCTGGTCCGGAACGCCGCCGGGAACTTCGTCGAGCCGACCCTCGAGAGCGTCACCGCCGCGGCGGCGAGCGCCCGACTCACGCCCGACACCGATTTCCGGGTGTCGATCACCAATCCGCCGGGGGCCGACGCCTACCCGATCGCGTCGTTCACCTGGCTCCTGGTCCGGAAGGACAACCCGAGCCCCGAGAAGGCCCGGCTCATCCGGGACTTCCTGGTCTGGATGACGGGCGACGAGGCCCAGCGGATGGCGGCCGAGCTCCACTACGCCCCGCTCCCGGCGGCGGTGCGGACGCTGGTGCAGGCACGCATCCGGACCCTGCGGGCCGGCGGCCGGGCGCTCAGCCTGCGCTGAGCCCGAGCCACCACACCGGATCATCGAACGGCCGGCCGAGCGCCGGCCGTTCGCTCTAGGCCAAGGCCGCCCCGGCGCCCGTGACACGGCCGTTACATCGTCGTTACCGCCCTCCGGCGGGCCGCCGCTACACTCCTCGGCCTATGACTGGCACACTCGCCCCCGTCGAGCCCCGCTCCACGGCGGCCGCGACCGCGCTGGAGCACGGCGGCCTCACCGGCGACCGGGTCTTCAAGCTGGCGCTCGCCGCCGCGGCGGCCGCGATCCCGCTCCTGCTCGGCTTCCTGGTGTACGAGCTCCACGCCGGGGCCCGGCTCGCCATCGACCGCTACGGACTCGGCTTCGTCGCCGACGCGGCGTGGGACCCGGTGGCCGAGGAGTTCGGCGCCTTCCCGCTCATCTTCGGCACCCTCGCCTCCTCGTTCCTGGCGCTCCTCATCGCGGTGCCGCTCTCCCTCGGCGTCGCGATCTTCCTCACCGAGTTCGCGCCGCGGCCGCTCCGGCGCCCGATCGCGTTCGTGATCGAGCTCCTCGCCGCCGTCCCGAGCGTGGTCTACGGTCTCTGGGGCGTCTTCGTGCTCGTCCCCTTCCTCCGGACGACCGTGTTCCCGTTCCTCCGCGACACCCTGGGCTTCCTCCCCCTCTTCCAGGGCCCGATCTACGGCCCCTCGATGCTCGCGGCCGGCGTGCTGCTCGCGATCATGGTCATGCCGTACGTGATGTCGGTGTCGCGCGAGGTGCTGCTCGCCGTGCCACCGAGCCAGCGCGAGGCGGCGCTCGCCCTGGGGGCCACCCGCTGGGAGGCGGTGACGACCGCGGTGCTCCCCTACGCCCGCTCCGGCATCGTGGGAGCCGTCATCCTGGGCCTGGGCCGCGCCCTGGGCGAGACCATGGCGGTGACGATGGTCATCGGCAACCGGCATGAGATCGCGGCCTCGCTCTTCGCCCCCGGCTACACGATGTCCGCGGTCATCGCCAACGAGTTCGCCGAGGCGGTGGCCGACATCCACCTCTCGGCGCTGGCCTACGTGGCGCTGCTGCTCTTCGTCCTCACCGTCCTGGTGAACGCCGGCGCCCGGCTGCTCATCTGGCGGGTCGCCCGCGGCGCGGCGATCGGGAGCAAGGCGCTGTGAGCCGCCGGGCCCTCCGCCGCGCCAAGAGCCGCCTGATGGTCGGCCTGGTGCTGGCCGCCGTCGTGGCCGCCGTGCTCCCGCTCGGGTTCATCCTCGCCGACCTGGTGGCGAAGGGCGCCGGGAGCCTCTCGCTCGAGTTCTTCACCCGGGGGCCCGCTCCCGCCGGCGAGACCGGCGGCGGCGTGGTCCACGCCATCGTGGGGACGCTCATCATCGTCGGCCTGGCCGCCCTCCTCGGGCTCCCGCTCGGCATCGCCGCCGGCGTCTGCTGCGCCGAGTTCCCCGGGACCCGCCTCGCCCAGGCGACGCGGTTCGTGGCCGACGTCATGAACGGCACCCCGTCCATCGTGGTGGGCGTCTTCGCCTGGGCCTGGATCGTGGCGACCCAGAAGCACTTCTCGGCGTTCGCCGGCAGCGTGGCGTTGGCGATGCTCATGATCCCGATGGTGATGCGCACCACCGAGGAGATGATCCGACTGGTGCCGCATTCCCTCCGCGAGGCCGCGCTGGCGCTGGGATACCCCCGCTGGCGGACCAGCCTCACCGTGGTCCTGCGCACCGCGCTCCCGGGCATCGTGACCGGCAGCCTCCTCGCCACCGCCCGGATCGCGGGGGAGACGGCCCCGCTGCTGTTCACGGCCCTCGGAAGCCAGTTCCTCAGCACCGATCCCACCCGGCCGATGGCGGCGCTGCCGCTGGTCGTCTTCCAGTACGCCACCGGTCCCTACGAGGCATGGCACCGCCTCGCCTGGGCCGCGGCGCTGGTGCTGATCCTCGTGGTGCTCCTCCTGAGCCTGGCGGCGCGGCTCGCCACCCGCCGGATGACCGGACGCCATGACTGACGCGTCGCCCCGCCTGGCCAGCGACAAGCTCACCGCCATGTACGGCAAGTTCACGGCGGTGAAGAACGTCACCCTGACCTTCGCGCCCAACACGGTCAACGCGCTGATCGGGCCCTCCGGCTGCGGCAAGTCGACCTTCTTGCGCTGCCTCAACCGGATGCACGAGTTGTCCGAGGGGGGATGGATCACCGGCCGGGTGCTGCTCGACGGGCAGGACATCTACGGCCCCCGGGTGAGCCCGATCCAGGTCCGCCGCCGGATCGGGATGGTCTTCCAGCGCCCCACCGCCTTCCCCACGATGTCGATCTACGACAACGTGGCGGCCGGGCTCCGGGTCAACGGCCGGATCCCCCGGAGCGAACTCGACGGGCGCGTGGAGGCGGCGCTCCGCCAGGCGGCGCTCTGGGACGAGGTGCGGGACCGGCTCCACCGGAGCGCCCTCGCCCTCTCGGGCGGGCAGCAGCAGCGGCTTTGCATCGCCCGGACGATCGCGCCCCGCCCGGAGGTGATCCTCCTCGACGAGCCCACCGCCGCGCTCGACCCGATCGCCACCCAGCGGATCGAGGAACTCATCGTCGAGCTCAAACGGGACTTCACGATCGTGATCGTGACCCACAACCTCCAGCAGGCCGCGCGGGTGTCGGACACCACCAGCTTCTTCTATCTCGGCTCGGTGGTGGAGACCGGACCGACGGCCCAGCTCTTCACCGCGCCCCGGAGCGAACAGACCGAGGCCTACATCACCGGACGGTTCGGATGAACGCCACCGCTCCCACCGCGTCCCCGGCGCCGCTGGCTCGCCCCACCCTGGCGCCCCGCGCCCGGCCCGCCGCGGACCCCGCGGCCACCCCGGCCATGGAGGCGCGCGAGCTCTCCTTCTACTACGGCCCCCAGCGCGCGCTCGACCGGGTGAGCCTCGCGATCGCCCGACGCGCGGTGACCGCCGTCATCGGCCCCTCGGGATGCGGCAAGTCCACCTTCCTCCGCTCGCTCAACCGCCTCAACGAGCTGATCCCGGGCGCCCGCCATGAAGGGGACGTGCTGCTGGACGGGGTGTCGATCTACGCCGCGGGCACCGACCCGGTGACGCTGCGGCAGCGGGTGGGCATGGTCTTCCAGCGGCCCAACCCGTTCCCCGCGTCGATCTTCGACAACGTCGCCTACGGGCCCCGGCTCAACCGCCTGGTCCCCCGCCGCGACCTCCCCGACCTGGTGGAGCGCTGCCTCCGCCAGGCGGCGCTCTGGGACGAGGTCAAGGACCGGCTCGACCAGCCCGGCACCAGCCTCTCGGGCGGGCAGCAACAGCGGCTCTGCATCGCCCGGGCGCTGGCCAACCGACCCGAGGTGCTGCTGATGGACGAGCCCGCCTCGGCGCTCGACCCGATCGCCACCCAGCGGATCGAGGAGCTCATCGTCGAGCTCAAGCGGGACTACACGATCGTCATCGTCACGCATAACATGCAGCAGGCGGCGCGGGTCTCCGACTGGACCGCGTTCTTCGACCGGGGCGTGCTGGTGGAGGTGGGGGAGACCGAGCGGATCTTCACCGCGCCGACCCAGCCGCGGACGGAGGCCTACCTGACCGGGAGATTCGGATGAGCCTCGGCGACCATCGGCATTTCCACGACGAGCTGAGCCAGGTCAAGGTCCGGCTCCTCACCATGTCGGGCGAGGCCGAGGCGGCCCTGGGCCTCGCCGTCGAGGCGCTGCTCGAGCGCGACAGCGACAAGGCCCGCCGGGTCATCGAGGGCGACGGCGTGGTCGACAGGATGGAGCTCGAGCTGGAGGAGCGCTGCATCAACCTCCTCGCGCTGCACCAGCCGATGGCGCGCGACCTCCGGATGCTCCTCATGGCGCTCCGGATCGCCAACGACCTCGAGCGGGTGGGCGATCACGCGGTCAACATCGCCCAGTCGGCCGACCGGCTCAACCAGGCCCGCCCGATCGCGCCGGAGCCCGAGGTGGTGGAGATGGCGCGCCTGGCCCGCGAGATGCTCTCCGACGCGCTGGAGGCGTTCATCCGCGGCGACGCCGCCGCGGCCCGGGAGATCTGCCTGCGGGACGACAAGGTCGACGCCCTCCACCGCTCGGTCTTCCGCATCCTCCTCACCCACATGATGGAGGACCCCCACACCATCGGGGCCGGGATGGAGCTCTTCCTGGTGAGCCGGAACCTCGAGCGGGTGGCCGACCTCGCGACCAACATCGCGGAAGACGTCGTGTACCTGGTGGAGGGGAAGACGATCAAGCACCACGCCGAGGAGCTGGGCGCCCGGCCATGAGCGGGGCGAGTCGATCCGACCTCGCCGCCCCCGCGGTGTCCGGCGGGGAACCGGAGCGGCTCGCCGCCATCGACGTCGGGTCCAATTCGATCCGGCTGGTCGTGGCCGACTACGATCCGGTGGCGGGGCTCACGATCGTCGACGAAGTGAAGGAACAGCCCCGGCTCGCCGCCGGCATCGCGGCGACCGGACGACTCGACCCGGCCGCCGTGGAGCGGGCGCTCCAGGCGCTCCGCCGCATGCGCGAGGTCTGCGAACGCCGCGGGGTGCGGCGGATCGCCGCGGTGGCCACCGCCGCGGTGCGCGACGCGGCGAACGGCGAGGAGTTCGCCCGCCGGGTGCGGGAGGAGCTCGAGCTCCCGATCCGCGTGATCGACGCCGGGACCGAGGCCGCCTTGAGCTACCGCTCGGTGGCGCACCACTTCGCGCTCGAGCGGGGACGCACCGTGGTGGCCGACATCGGCGGCGGGAGCCTCGAGCTGATCGGGGCGGTGGACGGGGTCGTCGAGTTGACCCTCTCCCTCCCCTTCGGCGCGGTCCGGCTCACCGAGCTCCACCTCCACGGCGTCGAGGGGGACGCCCGGCCCGCCGTGGCCGGGCTCCGGGCCCGCCTCCGGCGCCAGTTCCGCCGCCGCCTCCCGCTCCGGGACTGGGCGGCCGCCACGGTCATCGGCTCCGGCGGCACCTTCACCAGCCTCGGCCGGATGGTGCTGGCCCGCCGGGGCGGGGGCCGGATCGAGCAGGTGCACGGCACCCGCGTCGCCGCCGCCGAGGTGACCCATCTCCTCGAATGGCTCGCCACGCTCCCGCCCGAGCGCCGGCGCCAGGTGCCGGGGCTCAACCCGCAGCGCGCCGACATCATCGTGGCCGGACTCGCCGTCACCGCCGAACTGCTCGAGCGGGTCGAGGCCCGGGAGGTCACGGTGAGCGCCTTCGGCCTGCGCGAGGGGATCCTGCTCGAGATGGTCGCGGGGGACGGCGGCGCCCCGACGCGCGACCCGCTCCGACTCGCCCGCGAGCTCGGCGAGCGCTGCCGGGTGGACCGGCTCCACGCCGAGCGCACCCGCGAGCTCGCCCTCCAGCTCTTCGCCCAGCTCGGCCCGGCGCTCGGCGCCTCCCCGGAGGAGCGCCACCTGCTCGAGATGGCGAGCCTCCTCCACGACGTGGGTCAGCTGGTGAGCTACCGGCGGCATCACAAGCACAGCTACCAGATCGTCCTCCACGCCGACCGCCTCAACCTGGGCGCCCGGGACCGGACCCTGGTCGCGCTGCTCTGCCGCTACCACACCGGGAAGCCGCCCCGCCGGAAGCACGAGGAGTTCGCCGCGCTCGACGCCGCCGACCAGGCGGTGGTGCGCCGCCTCGCCGCGCTTCTCCGGGTGGCGGTGGGCCTCGACCGGGGGCACACCGGCGCCGTGGACGACGTGCGGGTCGAGCTCGATCCCGCCCGCGCCACGCTCCACCTCCGCCCCCGCGAGCCCGGGGCCGACCTCTCACTCGAGATCTGGGGCGGTCAGGAGAAGGCCGATCTCCTCGCCAAGCTGTTGGGGCGGGAGGTGGTCATCGTCCCTGCGCCCGGGACGACGGGGCCGCAGCCTGCGGCCCGTGCCTGACCGCGAGCAGCGTCCCCGAGACCACCAGCACCGGCATCGCCAGGAAATTGAGCCCCGGGACCAGGAGCGTCGCGAAGGCGCCGGCGCCATAGCCCAGCATCGTGGCCCGATGTGCCAGGACCCAGCGGCGCTTCCCCCGGAACCCGACGCCGCGGCGGTCGAGGGCGTAGCTCGCGTAGTCGAGCGGCAGGAAGAGCATCGTGAAGAGCGCGAGCGCCGGTGGCGCCAGGAGCTGCCCGCCCGGGACCACCACCCCGGCCAGCGCGATGGCCGCCGAGACGCCGAGGAAGAACAGCGTCCGCTTGAGCTCCTCGATCATCGCCCGGCCCCCCTCCGCCAGCATCCGCCCGAGCCCGCCCCCCGTTCCGGCGGATCCCGCCCCCGCGACGACCGCCTCGACACGCTGCGAGAGCGCCTCGTGGACCGGCGCCGCGATCACCCCCGCGAGGAGGAAGGCGAGCACCAGCCCCGCCCCCGCCACGAGCAGGAAGACGAGCAGCGTGGCCAGGGCGGCGAGCGCCTGGACCAGCCAGCTCCCGGAGCCGCCCTCCGCACTCCCGACCCCGAGCCACCAGGACGAGATCCACGCCTCGAGCTCGCCGGCGTAGGCCACGATGGCGATCCCCGCGAGGAGCAGGGCCGCGATCGAGAGCAGGAGCGGGAGCAGCGCCAGTCGGCGGAGGGAGCGATCGCGGGCGAGGAGCCGCAGCGCCTCGGCGTGGAGGAGGAAGCCGCGGCCGAAGGCGGCGATCGGCCGGATCATGCGGCCCCGAGATACGGCGCCAGGAGCTCCCCCAGCGGGGGGGCGGCCTCGCCCATCACCTCGGCCATGGCCACGGCGCGGGACGTGCCGAGCCGATCCGCCCCGGCGGCGAGCAGGCGCAGCGCGTCCTCCGCGGTGCGGATCCCGCCCGACGCCTTCACGCCGGCCTCGCACCCCACCGCGCGGCGAAGGAGCGCCACCATGGCGGTGGTGGCTCCGCCGGCGGGATGGAAGCCGGTGGAGGTCTTGACCCAGCGGGCACCGGCGTCGCGGGCGAGCAGTGCCGCGGCGGCGGCCTCGAGCGGCGTGAGCGCCGCCGTCTCGAGGATCGCCTTGACCGGCACGCCGCCCGCCGCGGCGATGACCCGGCGGAGCTCGTCACCGGCCTGTTCCCATTCCCCAGCCTTCAGCAGGCCGAGCGGGAGGACGAGATCGAGCTCGGCCGCGCCGTCCGCCACCGCGCGGGCCGCTTCGCCGGCCGTGACCTCCGGGTGCATGGCGCCGAGCGGGAAGCCCACCACCACCGCCGGCCGCACGCCGCTTCCCTCGAGCCGCCGGGCGCAGAGGGCGGCCCAGCGTCCGTTCACGCAGACCGCCGCCGCACCGAACCGGACGGCTTCGTCGCAGAGCCGGAGGACGTCGGCGCGCGCCGCGGTGGGGGCGAGGAGGGTGTGGTCGACGAAGCGGCCGATCCCCCGGATGCCCTCCCAGCCGGGGCCGAGCCACTCGGGATGGGCGGGTGGCGCGAGCGGCGCCTCGACGACCTCCCGGGCCCGCTCGAGCAGCGACTCGGGGCTCACCGCTCGAGCCCGTAGTGGCCCACCAGGCGGCGGACGTAGGCGCGGTGCCGGGCCACCAGCTCGGGATCGCGGAAGAACGGCATGAGGAACATGCCGGCCAGGAAGCCGCCCACGTGGGCCCAGAAGGCGGTGCCGCCCCGGTCCACCCCGAGCTGCGGGAGGCCGCCCAGGACCTGGAGGAGGAACCAGTAGCCGAGCATCAGGTAGGCCGGCACCGCGACGCGGAAGATGAACACGAAGAAGACCAGCATGTGGACCCGGACCATCGGGTAGAGGAGCACGTAGGCCCCCATGACGCCGCCGATCGCGCCGGAGGCGCCCACCATCGGGATCCGGGAGGCGGGGTTGAAGAAGGCCTGGGTGGCGGCGGCGGCGAGTCCGCAGAGGAGGTAGAACGCCAGGAAGCGGCCCCGGCCGAAGCTGTCCTCGACGTTGTTCCCGAAGACCCAGAGGAACCACATGTTGCCGAGGAGGTGGAACCATCCGCCATGCAGGAACATGTGCGTGAGCGGGGTATACCACTCCGAATCGCCCAGGACGCAGACCAGTCCCTGCCCCATCGGCACCCGGGTGCCGCTTGGGAGGAGGCCGAAGAGTTCGCCCGGGATCAGCCCCTTTTCACACACCGAGGCCGAGAGCGCCGGCTCGCTCCCGGCGCCTTGCCAGAGGAGCCAGGCAGCCACGTTCGCGGCGATGATCGCGTAGGTGACGAGGGGGGTGCGGAAGGTCGGGTTGTCGTCGCGATAAGGGAACATGGGCTATAAGCTACCGGGCCGCGGGAGGGTGGGCCATTGGTCGGCGGGGCCATGGCAGTCATGCCAAAACGGCAGGAAATCCCGGTACGGGCCTTGCTAGGAACGGGGGCCGGAATGTAAGCGGCTTTGCCGGGACGGCTTGCGATCAGCGAGCCGGCTTCATTTTCACGCCCTGAAGGAGCGATCATGGCCTCCAAGATCATTGGCATCGATTTGGGGACGACCAACTCGGTCGTCGCGGTGATGGAGGGTGGCGATCCGGTGGTCATCCCGAACGCCGAGGGTGGGCGGACCACGCCGTCGGTCGTCGCCTTCACGAAGGATGGGGAGCGGCTGGTGGGCCAGGTCGCCAAGCGGCAGGCGGTCACCAACCCGAAGCAGACCATCTTCTCGATCAAGCGCTTCATGGGTCGCCGGATGAACGAGGTGACCGAGGAGGCGCGTCGGGTGCCCTACCGGGTGACGGACGGGCCCAACGGGCTCGCGGTGGTGGAGATCGCCGGGAAGCGGTACACCCCGCCCGAGATCTCGGCGATGATCCTGCAGAAGATGAAGCAGACCGCCGAGGACTACCTCGGCCACAAGGTCGAGAAGGCGGTCATCACGGTGCCCGCGTACTTCAACGACGCCCAGCGCCAGGCCACCAAGGACGCCGGCAAGATCGCCGGGCTCGACGTGCTGCGGATCATCAACGAGCCGACCGCCGCGGCGCTGGCCTACGGGTTGGACAAGAAGAAGGAGGAGCGGGTGGCCGTCTTCGACCTGGGCGGCGGCACCTACGACATCTCGATCCTGGAGCTGGCCGAGGGCGTCTTCGAGGTCAAGAGCACCAACGGCGACACCCACCTGGGCGGTGACGACTTCGACCAGCGGCTCATCGACTGGCTGGTGGCGGAGTTCAAGAAGGACCAGGGGATCGACCTCTCCAAGGACCCGATGGCGCTGCAGCGCCTCAAGGAGGCCGCGGAGAAGGCCAAGATGGAGCTCTCCACCCTGCAGCAGACCGACATCAACCTGCCGTTCATCACGGCGGACCAGTCGGGGCCCAAGCACCTCAACTACACGCTCACCCGGGCCAAGTTCGAGCAGTTGGTGGACGACCTGATCCAGCGGACCATCCCGCCGATGGAGCAGGCGCTCAAGGACGCCGGGCTCAAGCCCTCCGACATCGACGAGGTCATCCTGGTCGGCGGCTCGACCCGGATCCCCAAGGTCCAGCAGATCGTGCGCGACTTCTTCGGCAAGGAGCCGAACCGGTCGGTCAACCCCGACGAGGTGGTGGCGATCGGCGCGGCGATCCAGGGCGGCGTGCTGGGCGGCGAGGTGAAGGACGTCCTCCTGCTCGACGTGACCCCGCTCTCGCTCGGCATCGAGACGCTGGGCGGCGTCACCACGGTGCTGATCCCGCGGAACACCACCATCCCGACCAAGAAGTCCGAGGTCTTCTCGACCGCGGAGGACAACCAGACCACGGTGGAGATCCACGTCCTCCAGGGCGAGCGCCAGATGGCGGTGGACAACCGGACCATCGGCAAGTTCCAGCTCACCGGGATCCCGCCGGCGCCGCGCGGCGTGCCGCAGATCGAGGTGACCTTCGACATCGACGCCAACGGCATCCTCCACGTCTCGGCCAAGGACAAGGCCACCGGCAAGGAGCAGAAGATCCGGATCGAGGCCTCGAGCGGGCTGAGCGAGCAGGAGATCGAGCGGATGGTGAAGGCCGCCGAGCAGCACGCCGAGGAGGACCGGAAGCGGCGGGAGCAGATCGAGGCCCGCAACCAGCTCGACGCGCTGGTCTACAAGGTCGAGAAGGACAGCAAGGAGTGGGTCGACCGGCTCTCGCCCGAGCTCAAGTCGCGGCTCAACAACGCGATCGAGGGCGGGAAGGGGGCGCTCCGCACCGGCGATGCCGACATGGTGCGGCGGGCGCTGGACGAGCTCAACGCCGCCTACTCGGCGGCCGGGGCTTCCCTCTACCAGGCGGCGCAGGCCGGCGGGCCCGAGGGCCAGGCGGCCGGGGCCCAGCCGTCGGGCGAGGCGGCGGGCGGCGCCGGCGGCAAGGAGGACGTCGTCGAGGCCGACTACGAGATCGTCGACGACAAGAAGTGACCCGGCCGGTCGCGCACCGGCCGTGGCGGGGAGGGCATCCGGGGCGCCGCCGCCCTGGGTGCCCTCCGCCGCGACGGGCGGCGCCCGCCAAGCATCCGGGGTATCTTAGAACACCGAGGCAGCATGCACCTCCGTAACCGCAAGCTCGAGGACGGCTCGATGTCCGCTCGGACCATGAACTGGATCAAGTTCGGCGGCTTGGTCGCGCTGGCGTTCGCCCTGGGACTCATGTTCGCCGGCCTGCTGGACCTCCCCCACCGGTCCTCCGCCCAGGAGCGGGGCAACCTCCGGACGGCCGCGCTCGCGCCGGTGCAGGCGCCCGACATCCCCGAGGCCCGCTCCCTCGGCGAGATCAGCAACGCCTTCGCCGCGCTGGTGGCCCAGGTCCGGCCCAGCGTGGTGTTCATCAAGTCGCAGCGCACCGAGCGGGCCCGCCGGGTCCCGGGCATGGAGCAGTTCTTCCCCCGGTTCCGCCAGCGGCCCGAGGTGGAGCAGGGCCGCGGCTCGGGCTTCATCGTCTCGCGGGACGGCTACATCCTCACCAACAACCACGTCATCGAGGGCGCCGAGCAGATCACCGTCGGGCTCTTCGACAAGCGCGAGTTCCGGGCCAGGGTCGTGGGCACCGACCCGCTCACCGACGTGGCGGTCCTCAAGATCGACGCCGACCATCTCCAGCCCGCCGCGCTCGGGAACAGCGACGAGGTCCGGGTAGGCGAGTGGGTGCTCGCCATCGGCAACCCGCTGGGCGACGCGCTCACCTTCACGGTCACCTCGGGCATCGTGAGCGCGAAGGGCCGGCGGCTCCAGGGGCTTCCCTCGCGCGACCTGCGCCGGAGCATCCACGACTTCATCCAGACCGACGCCGCCATCAACCCCGGCAACTCGGGGGGGCCGCTCGTGAACACCCGGGGCGAGGTGATCGGCATCAACTCGGCCATCGCGAGCGAGACCGGCTTCTACTCGGGCTACGGCTTCGCCATCCCGATCAACCTCGTCACCGCGGTGATGAACCAGCTCATCGCCACCGGCAAGGTGAGCCGGGCCCAGCTCGGGATCCACATCGAGGACGCCACCGCCAACGACGCGGCCTACGTGGGGCTCGACTCGGTCTACGGCGTGATCATCCAGAACTTCGCCGAGAACTCGCCGGCCAAGCGGGCCGGGCTGCAGGAGGGGGACGTCATCATCCGGGTCGACGACCGCGTCGTGACCCACACCGCCCAGCTCCAGCAGCTGATCGGCTTCCGGCGCCCCGGCGAGACCGTGAAGGTCACGGTCGCCCGGAAGGGCGGCCTGCGGAAGACGTACGAAGTCCGGCTCGCCGAGCTCACCGAGGAGCCGGAGCTGGCGGCGGCCGACACCGGCGGCGGCGACGACGACACCGCCGACGGCAGGGCCAGCATCAAGGCGCTCGGCGTCGACGTCCAGGCGCTCACCCCCCAACTGGCGGAGGAGCTCCAGCTCGAGGCGGACACCCGCGGCCTGCTGGTGACGGAGGTGGACCCGACCGGCCCCGCCTGGGAGCAACTCTTCCCGCTGGACGACCGCCAGAACGGCCCCGACATCATCCAGGCCGTCGAGGGCAAGCCGGTGCGCACCGAGGGGGACCTCCGGGCCGCCCTCAAGGAGGCCGGGCCCAACGGGATCGTGAGCCTGCGAGTCTTCAACCCGCGGCTCGGCGGCAGTCGGATCGAACGACTCCGGCTCGAGAGCCGCTGAGCCCGCGAGGACGCGTCCCCGGGGCGACCGGCGCCGGTCGCCCCGGGGACGCGCGCATTCCGGCATGGCGGCCGGGAACCGTGTGGATCGTGGAATCCCCACCATCCACATCTCCACAGCGAGCCCGGAGCCGATGCCCCGCCGGATCGTCCGGCGGGGACGGCGTGTGGAAACCGTGTGGGCCGAATGTGCCGGACCGGCGCCGACCGGGCCCTGGCCCGCCCCCTGGCAGCGCGATAGCGTTGCACCATAGCGTTGGCACCATCACCCTGTCCCACCCCGCACCCCCGAGGCACGCCATGAACGAGGAGGTCTTCAACCGGGACCTGCGCAAGTTCCTGAAGCAGTTCGGGGTCACCGCACAGCGCGAGATCGAGAAGGCCGTGGGCGACGCCATCCGGAGCGGACGGCTCACCGGCCGCGAGAAGCTACGGGCCCGGGCCCGGCTTACGGTTGACGGACTGGTCGACGCCGTCCTCGCCGACGGCGAGATCGCGCTGGAGGAATGATGCGCGCCGCGCTCGGCACCCTGGCGCTGGCCGGCGCGGCCGCACTGGGGTGCGCCGCCGACCGGCGTGCCCAGGACGGTGCCCCGTCGGACGGAGCCGCAGCCGACCCCGCCATGCCCACGATCCGCGACCGGCTGGCCCAATACACCGCCGTCCGCCTCACCGCCGACCTCGGGGCGCTCTCCGAGCGGGAGCGCCGGATGCTTCCCCTGCTCCTCGACGCGGCGCGGGCAGTGGACGAGATCTTCTGGCAGCAGGCCTACGGCAACCGCGACAGCCTGCTCGCCTCGCTGGGCGACCCCGACCTCCGTCGGTACGTCGAGATCAATTACGGCCCCTGGGACCGGCTCCGCGGGAACGAGCCGTTCGTCCCGGGGGTGGGCCCCAAGCCCCCCGGGGCGAACTTCTATCCCGCCGACGCCACCAAGGAGGAGCTGGAAGCCGCCCCGGACGGGGCGATGCTCCGGGGTCAGTACACGATGGTCCGGCGGGGCCCCGACGGCCGGCTCCGCGCCGTCCCGTACCACGAGGCGTTCGCTCCCCAGGTGGCCCGGGCCGCCGCCCGGCTCCGGGAAGCCGCGGCGCTGGCCGACGATCCCGGACTCCGGCGCTACCTCGAGCTGCGCGCCGCCGCCCTCCTCAGCGACGAGTACCAGCCCAGCGATCTCGCCTGGCTGGACATGAAGACCAACACGATCGAGCTGGTGATCGGTCCCATCGAGACCTACGAGGACCAGCTCCTCGGCGCCAAGGCGGCCCACGAGGCGTTCGTCCTGATCAGGGACCGGGAGTGGAGCGGCCGGCTGGCCCGCTACGCGGCGCTCCTTCCCGAGCTCCAGCGGGGGCTCCCGGTCCCCGAGGCGTACAAGCGGGAAGCCCCCGGCACCGACTCCGACCTCAACGCCTACGACGTGGTCTACTACGCGGGCGACGCGAACGCCGGCTCGAAAACCATCGCCATCAACCTCCCCAACGACGAGGAGGTCCAGCTCCGGAAGGGCACCCGCCGGCTCCAGCTCAAGAACGCCATGCGGGCCAAGTTCGACCGGATCCTGGTTCCGATCGCCGAGCGACTGATCGCCGAGGACCAGCGGCGGCACGTCACCTTCGACGCCTTCTTCGCCAATACCATGTTCCACGAGGTGGCGCACGGCCTCGGGATCAAGAAGACCATCGACGGCCGGAGGACCGTCCGCGAGGCGCTCAAGGAACAGGCCTCGGCGCTGGAGGAGGGGAAGGCGGACGTGCTGGGACTCTACATGGTCACCCAGCTCCACGAGCGGGGCGAGCTCGGGGAAGCCGACCTGCGGGACAACTACGTGACCTTCCTGGCCGGGATCTTCCGCTCGGTGCGGTTCGGCGCCTCGAGCGCCCACGGCCGGGCCAACATGGCGCGGTTCAACTACTTCCAGCGGCAGGGCGCCTTCACCCGCGACCAGCGGACCGGCACCTACCGGGTCGACGCCGACCGGATGCGGGCGGCCATGAACGCGCTCTCCGGGACGATCCTCCGGTTCCAGGGCGACGGCGACTACGAGGGCGTCCGGCGGTTCATGGAGGAGACTGGGCGGATCGGCCCCGAGCTCCAGCGCGACCTCGACCGGCTGGCGGCCGCCCGCATCCCGGTCGACGTCGTCTTCGAACAGGGCGAGGTGGTGCTCGGCCTCGACCGTTAGGCCCGGAAGGATCTTCTTACCTCGTGCGGCGTATGAGGCGGTGAGATCGAGTCGGTAGGTCAACCGCCGGATACGCCGCCCTTCACCAGCCTCACGATCCACCCTGTCGCCGACCGCCGTCGCGGGCGCCGGTCGCGCGGGACCACTCCGATCGATCGCGGTTGGTTGACAACGCCGGTCAGGCGTCAACCTGCACGCCGGGTGGAGTCGTGCCCGGGATGGGTGAGGCCATGCGCGGAGCGCACCGATCCGCCGTCGCGGTGCTGCTGGGCGGCCTGGCGGCCGCCTGCACTCCCGGTTCCCCCGACTCGCCGCCGCTCGGGCCCGACCCGGACCCCTCCACGTCGACCGTCCAGATGACGGTGGCGAGCCGTAGGCTCCCCGACTCGGTGGGCGGCGCGGCCTCGGTGGTCCGGCACTCCGGCAACGGGCGGATCTATGCCAGCACCAACGCCGGATACCTGCTCGAGCTCGACCCCGGCACCCTCGCCCTCCTCCGGACCACGCGGCTCGGCAGCGGCCGGGCCCACCAGCTCACCTCCGACGGCACCCACCTCTACGTCCACCTCGACGCGAACGGGCACGAGGTCCTGAAGATCGACCCGGCCTCGCTCGCGGTGATCGCCGTCTCCCCCAGCCTGGGTGGCGCCGGGAGCCCGGAGGGGTTCGTCGTCCTGGGCGGATCGCTGTTCGCCGCGGTGGGCGGGCCGCCGGGGAAGATCGTCAAACTGGACCGGGCCACCATGGCCAGACTGGGCGAGTGGCCCCTCCCCAACGGCATCGAGAACCACGGGCTCACCACCGACGGGAGCAACCTCTTCGTGCTGGGCGTGCCCACCCGGGGCACCACCCCGGCCAGGTACTTCAAGGTCTCCCCGTCCCTGGCGTTGCTGGGCAGCATCACCTTCTCGTGGAACGGCAACCTGGGCGGCAACCTGTACTTCCCCGGGAACGGCTCGATCTATACCAGCCCGGGCCGGGTGACCCGGGTTTCCCCCGGCTCGTTCGGCGTGAGCGGGGCGTCGGCGTTCCAGACCACCTCGAGCCGGCCGCTCCACTGGCTGGCCGCCGACTCGAAGTGGATCTACGCCCTCGATTGGGTCTCCCCCGGCCCGATCCGGGTCTTCGACCCGCAGACCCTGGCCATCGTCCACACCCAGGCCACCAACACCGACAAGCTCCACTTCGGGATCGTGCAGGGAGGCTACCTCTGGACCGCGAGCGAGCAGGTGCCGGGGGTAATTGGGCGCTACTCGCTCTACGGCGCCGCGGTCAACGGTGGCGGCGGATCCACCACCATCGACGTGGCGGCGGAGGCGGATCTCTACCTCGACGCGGCCAATCCCGGAACCAACTTCGGCCCCGCCACGGCGCTCGCCGTGGGGGGCGCGCCGGGCCGGCGCGACGCGTATCTGCGGTTCAACGTGAGCGGGCTGCCGTCGACGGCGACGGTGACGGACGCGCGGCTCGTGCTCTGGGCCACCAACTCCTCGGCCGCGGTGGGCGGAGGCGGCACGCTGCGGCGGTTCGCGCCGACGACCATCCAGTGGAGCGAGACCCTGGCCACCTGGAACAACCCGATCGCAGGAAGCGACGCCTCACCCGACCTCGCCACGGTGGGGCCGGTGAGCGCGGGCTCGAGCTACACCTGGGGTGGGCTCGCCGGTGTGGTGAATGGAAACGGGCGGTTCACGTTCGTGCTGCGCTCGGCGGCGCAGGACGGCGCGGCGTACCACTCGAGGGAGGGCACCGCAGGCCGGCGGCCGGTGCTGCGGGTCACCTACACACCGTAAGTGGGGCGTCGCGGCCGCGGCGGGAGTCCGTCACGGCGTGAGCGGACCGGCGTAGGGCGAGCCGCCGCGGGAGATCGCAGGTCGTGCCGGGTGCGCGCGGGGAGGGTGACGCAACGCGGCGGCCGAGGGTCCCGCAGGGGACTCGCGTCGGCCACGTGGCCGGCTCCCGCGGCTTCGCTTGGTCCACGGGAAGACCCGCAACACCCGGGCGCGTGAAGCGTTGGTGTCGGGCCGGGCTCCGGTCGGTTCGGGAGCCCGGGGCGCGGTCGTGCGTGCCCCGGGGCCGATCGGCTATAATTCACCCGCGCGAACGTGGCGGAACTGGCAGACGCGCAGGACTTAGGATCCTGTCCCGCGAGGGGTCCGGGTTCGACTCCCGGCGTTCGCATCGGCCGCCTCCCGGCGCCGAGCCTCCCGGCATCCGATGCATCAGCGCCAGACGCGCGTCGCGACCACCCATGCCCGCTTGTCGCATCACCGTCCGCGCCCACGGTCCGCTCCGGGTCGAGGGCGATTTCGAGATCGTCGACCGCGAGGGGCGCCCCTTCGGCCTCGGGGGCCGGCGGGTCGTCTCCCTCTGCCGCTGCGGCCAGTCGGCGAGCAAGCCGTTCTGCGACGGGAGCCACGGCGCCTGCGGCTTCCGCGACGAGGGCGAGGCGCGGGACCTCCCGCCCAGGCCGGCCGCCGGGTGAGCGCGCCGGCGGAGCGGCCGCGCTGCCGCATTACCGTGAACCCCCACGGCGCGCTGCGGATCGAGGGGGACTTCGAGCTGGTGGACGAGCGGGGACGGGTTTACGGGTTGGGCGGGCGGACCTCGGTGGCGCTCTGCCGCTGCGGTGCCTCCCGTCGCAAGCCGTTCTGCGACGGCCGCCACAACACCTGCGGCTTCCGGGACGACGCGCCGGTCGCGGCCGGTGACTAGCTCCCCGCCCCGCCGTCGGCGCGGCGGGCGGCGGGCCGGAGCAACGCCACCTTCACCGCGTCGACCACGATGCGCAGGTCGTCGATCTTGGAGACCAGCGGCACGCCGCGCTCCTCGATCGGGCCGTGGATCGTGGGGTCCCGCGCGGCGCCGGTGAGGAAGACGACCCGCCCGGCGAGCCCGGGGAGCCGTTCGATCAGGCGGTCGTAGAAGGCGAGTCCGCTCACCTCGGGCATGACGACGTCGCTCACCACCGCGTCGACGTCGGCGCGCTCGGCCAGGAGCGCGAGCGCGTCGGAGCCGGACCTGGCCTCGAGCACGGCGAGCCCCGCGCGTTCGAAGAGGGCGCGGAGGACCCGCCGGATCGCGGGCTCGTCGTCGACGAGCAGGACGGTAGGCACGCAGAAAGGCTATCCGATCGCCCCGCCGCGTCAAGGTGCCTCGCGCGATTTGACCCTGGCATCGGCACCGGGGTAGATTCCCCCGACGTTGACGTGGGGCGGGCCGGCCGCGGGTCGCCCGCCCCGCTGGACCTTTGGCGGCGCAGCATGTCCCAGATCACGGTTCAGACCACCAGAGAAGACGCGGCCTCCCGATCCCTCCAGGTGACCGTCCCGCCCGAGCGGGTGCGCGCCGCGGAGGATCGCGCGGTCCGCCAGTACGCCCGGCACGCCCGGCTCCCCGGTTTCCGCCCCGGCAAGGCCCCGGAGGCGGTGGTCCGCAAGCGCTACGGCGAGGCCATCCGCCAGTCGGTGCTGGAGGAGGTCATCCGCGAGAGCTGGCGGCAGGCCGTCGCCGACACCTCGCTCAAGCCGATCGGCGAGCCGCACATCCACAACCTCAAGTTCACCGAGGGCGGCCCGATCGAGTTCGAGTTCCACGTCGAGGTGCGCCCCGAGGTGAAGCTCGAGCGGACCGGCGGGTTCGTGGTCCGGCGCGAGGTCGCCCCGGTCACCGACGAGCAGGTGGCGGAGACGCTCGAACGGCTCCGGGAGCAGAAGGCCGCCTGGCTCCCGGTCGAGGGGGAGCGCCCCGCCCCGGGCCAGATGGTCGTGGTCGAGGTGGCCCCGATCGAGGAGGGCGAGCGGCGTCCGGCCCAGCCCTACTCGCTGGTGCTGGGGCAGGGGCAGGCCCTCCCCGAGCTGGAGGAGCGGATCATGACGCTCCTCCCCGGCGAGTCGACCGAGACCGAGGTCCGCTATCCCGACGACCACCCGGACGAGTCGAAGCGGGGCCAGTCCCGCCGGGTCCACCTCGCCCTGCACGAGGTGAAGCGCCAGGAGCTCCCGCCCCTGGACGACGCCTTCGCGCGGGAGGTAGGGGACTTCGAGAGCCTCGAGGCGCTCCGCGCCGCGGTGCGGGCCGACCTGGAGCGGGACGCCGCCCGGGAGGCGGATGCCCGGGTGCGGGAAGCACTGCTCGACCAGCTCATCGAGGCCAACGGCGTCGAGGCGCCGGAGACCTGGCTGGAGCGCTACCTGCGGAGCTACGCCCAGCTCTACCAGGTCGACGACGAGCGGTTCGCCGCGTTCGCCGCCCAGTTCCGGCCGGTGGCCGAGCGGCAGGTGCGGCGGGACCTGGTGCTCGCCGCCGTCATCGAGGCCCAGGGGCTCCAGGCCACCGAGGCGGAGGTCGACGAGCGGGTGGCGGCGATCGCCCGGGCCCGGGACCTGCCGGTCAACCAGGTCTACGCCTCGCTCCAGAAGTCGAACCGACTCCGGGAGCTGGAGCGCGCCATCACCGAGGAGAAGGCGTTCGCCCATCTCCTCCAGCAGTCCACCGTCGAAGAGGTCGCGTCCTGACGATGCCCACGATCTATCCTCCCTACGTCATCGAGCGTTCCAGCCGCGGCGAGCGGACGTACGACATCTTCTCCCGCCTGCTCATGGACCGCATCGTGTTCCTCGGCGCGCCGATCAACGACGATGTGGCCAACATCATCATCGCCCAGCTCCTGTTCCTCGAGGCGGAGAACCCCGAGCGGGACATCTACCTCTACATCAACTCGCCGGGGGGGCAGGTCTCGAGCGGGATGGCGATCTACGACACCATGCAGTACCTGCGGGCGCCGATCAACACCATGTGCATGGGGATGGCGGCGTCGATGGGGTCGTTCCTGCTGGCGGCCGGCACCAAGGGGAAGCGGAGCGCGCTGCCGCACGCCCGGATCATGATCCACCAGCCCTCGGGCGGGGCCCAGGGCACCGCGGCCGACATCGAGATCCAGGCCCGGGAGATCCTCTACCTCCGCTCCAAGATCAACTCGCTCTACGCCCTCCACACCGGGCAGCCGATCGAGACGATCGAGCGGGACATGGACCGGGACCGGTTCATGAGCGCGGAGGAGGCCAAGGCCTACGGGCTCATCGACCACGTGCTCACCCGGCGCGACCTCCCCGAGGCGGCCAAAGCCTTGACGGGCTCCTGAGGCGGCGGCACTTTAGGGCTACGGGCTGACCTTACCACCGCGCGGGACCTCCATGTCCACCGACAAGCACCTCCGCTGCTCCTTCTGCGGCAAGTCGAAGGATTCGGTCCGGAAATTCATCTCCGGCCCCTCGGTCTACATCTGCAACGAGTGCATCACGCTCTGCAACGAGATCCTGGCCGAGGACGAGGAGCGGGAGGTCGCCGACACCATCACGCAGGTCCCCACCCCGAGCGAGATCAAGGAAGTCCTCGACCAGTACGTGGTGGGCCAGGAGCGCGCCAAGCGCACCCTGGCCGTCGCGGTGTACAACCACTACAAGCGGATCAACGCCTCCAGCGGTCGCGACGGCGACGTCGAGCTGGACAAGTCCAACATCCTGCTCCTCGGCCCCACCGGCGTCGGCAAGACCCTCCTGGCGCAGACCCTCGCCCGCATCCTCGACGTCCCCTTCACCATCGCCGACGCCACCACGCTCACCGAGGCGGGCTACGTGGGCGAGGACGTGGAGAACATCCTGGTGCGGCTGCTCCAGGCCGGCGAGTTCAACGTGGCCGAGTGCGAGCGGGGCATCGTCTACATCGACGAGATCGACAAGATCGCCCGCAAGTCGGAGAACCCCAGCATCACCCGGGACGTCTCGGGCGAGGGGGTGCAGCAGGCGCTGCTCAAGATCCTCGAGGGCACCATCGCCTCGGTGCCGCCCCAGGGGGGCCGCAAGCACCCGCAGCAGGAATACATCCAGATCAACACCAAGGACATCCTGTTCATCTGCGGCGGCGCCTTCGACGGGCTGGAGAAGATCATCCAGGCCCGCACCGGCCGGCAGCAGATCGGGTTCTCCCCCAACGGGCGGCCGGCCCCCAAGGGAGACCCGAAGAAGAACCTCTTCGCCGAGGTCGAGCCGGACGACCTGCTCCGCTACGGGCTCATCCCCGAGCTGGTGGGCCGGCTCCCGGTGGTGGTGGCGCTCGACCCGCTCGACGAGGAGGCGCTGATGCGGATCCTGGTCGAGCCGAAGAACGCCCTCACCAAGCAGTACAAGAAGCTCTTCGAGCTGGAGAACGTTGGGCTCACCTTCGACCAGGACGCGCTCCGGGCGGTGGCCAACAAGGCGCTCAAGCGCGGCACCGGCGCCCGCGGGCTCCGGGCCATCCTCGAGACGATCATGACCGACATCATGTTCGACCTCCCCAACCGGGAGGACGTGCGCGAGGTCGTGATCACGCCGGAGTGCGTCAACGAGGGCCAGCCGCCGCTGGTGGTGACCGAGCGGGCCCGGCAGAAGCGCGAGGCGTAGTTGGAGCCGTCGTTCCGCCGCTCCCCCCCGCCGCCCTCCCCCCTCTCCGCCCGCGCCGTCGAGTTCGTCGGCAGCTTCCCCACCGGGAGCGTCGCGCTCGAGCCCCCGCACCCCGAGATCGCCTTCATCGGCCGCTCCAACGTCGGGAAGTCGAGCCTGCTCAACGCGCTGGTGGGACGCCCGGGGCTGGCCCGGGTGAGCGCCACGCCGGGGAAGACCCAGCTCCTCAACGTCTTCCGGCTGCCGGAGCTCTACCTGGTCGACCTTCCCGGTTACGGCTTCGCCCGGACGAGCAAGACGGCGCGGGCGGCGTTCCGCCGCCTCATCGGGGAGGCGCTGGCCCGGCCCCGGCTCGTCGGCGTGGTCTGGCTCCTCGACATCCGCCACGACCCCTCGGCCGACGACCGGGAGATGCACCGGCGCCTCGCGGAGCGCGGGGTGCCGGTGCTCGCGGCGCTCACCAAGGCCGACAAGCTGGGGCGGCAGCAGCAGCTCCGGCGCCGCGCCGCGATCCGCGCCGCGCTCGGCCTGCAGGACGACCAGGTGCAGGTCACCAGCAGCGCCACCGGCCTCGGCATCGCCGACCTCGCCGAGAGCGTGCTGGCCGCGATCCAGCCCAGGGAGACCCCGTGAAACGACTCCTGTTCGCCTTCGGCGCCCTCTGCCTCCTCGGCTGCGCCGCCACCCCCGCCGTCCGGGCCCAGCGGGATGGGAGCGGCGAGCTGCCCCCGGCCGGCTTCGGCACCCTCAACCAGGACGAGCTCGCGATGGTGCTCCGCACCGAGGAGCTCGAGATCCGGGTGCTCCCGCTCGACGAGCGGGTGCTCCGCCTCCTGGCCCGCGACGCCTACGCCTCCTTGAGCGGGGTGGTGCGCGCCCGCCGCGCCGCCATCGACTCGGTGGCCGGCCGCTTCGGCCTCTCCACCCCGGGGCTCGTGCACGTGAGCTTCTTCGCCCGCTTCCGGGACGCGCGGTTCGACGCCCAGGATCTCCAGCTCACCATCCGGAACCGGCTGCTCCGGCCGGTGGGCATCATCCCGCTCAGCCCCGGGTTCGGCGCCCAGCAGCTCGGGCTCCGCCAGCGGGCCAGCGCGATCTACGTGTTCGAGCAGGAGATCCCGGTGTACGAGCGGTTCGAGGTGACCTACGGGGTGCGGGCGACGCAGGACTGGGGCGACAAGCTGAGCCTGATCGAGCGGGAGCGGGCCCGGGTGGCGGGACGGGCGCGCCGCTCGACGCCGATCCCCGACGACTCGGCGGTGCCCCCCGACACGACCCCCGCTCCCGACACGGCGGCGACCGACTCGATCGGCGCGCCGCGATAGTCCGGCCCCGGCG
>DATLZT010000247.1:0-9733 GCA_035573835.1 Gemmatimonadales bacterium | reverse complement strand
CCCCGCCCCCGCCCCCGCCCCCGGCGGCCCCGGCGCACCTCCTCCCGCGGCGGCTCGGCCGCCACCGCCGGCGCCACCGCCCCGACGGGCGCTCCCGTGGGTGCCACCTCGTACTGCCCGTTCTCGAGCTTGTGGAGCTTGAGCAGGCCGCGGTGGGCAGCCTCGAGGAGGAACTTGCTGAAGCGGCTGAACCCGGCGTTCCGCTCGTCGAAGCCGGGGTCGATCTGCTGCATCACCTGCTTCAGGCGATCGGAGCGCATCACGTCGCCGCCCCGCGCCATCTGGTCCACCGCCTCGGTGACCAGTTCCCAGGGATCGCGCTGGATCGACGGGGTGTCGACCTCCTTCGCGAGCCCGGCGAGGTCGCTGTACGAGTAGTACTCGTCGCAGTTCTGGATCAGGAGGTCGCTGGCGCTCTCCCGGATCCCCACCCCGATCACGTACTTCCCGTACTCCTTGAGCTTGATGACCATCGACGAGAAGTCGCTGTCGCCCGAGAGCAGGATGAAGGTCCCGATCTCGGGGCGGGTGAAGACCAGCTCCATCGCGTCGATGGCGAGGCGGATGTCGGTGGCGTTCTTCTTGTTGGTGCCGAAGGCGGGGGCGAAGATGAGGTCGATCGAGAGCTCGGACAGCGGGACGATGTACTGCGGATACCGGCGCCAGTCGGCGTAGGCCCGCTGGACCGCGACCTTCCCCTTGATGATGTCGCTCTGGAGGAGGGTCTTGAGCTCCTTGGTGAGGTCGGAGCGGATCCCCAGCGTGACGTTGTCGAAGTCGATGAGCAGGGCGGCGTTGGGCGCGTGCAAGTAGGGTTCGCCCATCAGGTGCCGGGTGGGGCGTTGCAAAGACTGGTTCACGTGGCGCTTGGCTCCAGGCGCTCCCCGACCCGCCCCAACCGGGACGGGGTTTACCCCGTCCCGGCTGGGGCGGCCCGCGAGCCACCTCAGGTTCGACGTGCCGTCCTTGCTCCGCACCGCGCCCGTGTCGGTCGGCTCCCCGAGCGCTTCGGCCGGAGGCGCCGCCGACCAGCCGGTTCCCGGCGGTCGGGCGGATGCCGAGCAGGACTCCTTGCGCGGTGCCGTTGCGAGAGTCGGCGATTCACCGCGCGGTCGCCGACCCGACGAGACGCGCCCGGCGGGTGGCCGGCCAGCCCGCCCTGGCCCGGGCCCCGGGGCGCCAAGCCTCGATAGCCTCGAAATTTAGCCGCCCAGCAGCGCCGCCGCCACCCGCTCCCCGGCGCGACCATCCCACCCCTCCGGTCGCCCGGGGCGATAGCGTCCGCTGGAGCGCGCCTCGAGCACTTCCGCCACCGCGGCGCCGATCGCCGAGCGGGTGGAGGCCACCAGCCGGTTGGTACCCTCGGTGATCGTGACCGGCCGCTCGGTGTTGGGCCGCGCCGTGAGACAGGGGACGCCCAACACCGTGGTCTCCTCCTGGAGCCCCCCCGAGTCGGTAAGCACCAGGGCCGCCCCCTCGACCAGCGAGACGGTGTCCAGATAGCCGAGCGGGTCGACCATCGTCACGCGCCGGGCGAGCCCGGCGAGCCCGAAGCTCTCGATCCGCTGCCGGGTACGGGGATGGATCGGGAAGACCACCGGCACGCACCCGGCCAGGTCGTCCAGCGCCAGCAGCAACTCGCGGAGCGTGTCCGGCACGTCGACGTTGGAGGGGCGGTGCAGCGTGACGAAGGCGTAGGGACGCCCGGCGACGCCGAACCGCTGGGGCGCCTGCCGGGCACGGGCCCGCTCCCGGAGCGCCAGCAGCGTGTCGACCATCACGTTCCCCACGAAGCGGATCCGGGCCGGCGGGATCCCTTCCGCCAGCAGGTTGGCGTCGCCGTCGCGGCTCGGCGTGAGGCAGAGATCGGCGAGTTGGTCGGTGAGGATGCGGTTGATTTCCTCCGGCATGGCGCGGTCGCGGCTCCGGAGCCCGGCCTCGACGTGCGCCACGCGGACGCCCTTCTTGGCCGCGACCAGGGCGCAGGCGATGGTGGAGTTGACGTCGCCGTAGACCACCACCCAGTCGGGCGCGTAGCGCTCCAGCACCGGCTCGAAGTCGATCATGATGCGGGCGGTCTGGACCGCGTGGGTGGCGGAGCCGACGCCCAGGTTGACGTCCGGCGCGGGGAGCCCGAGGTCGGCGAAGAAGCTGTCGCTCATGTCGGCGTCGTAGTGCTGGCCGGTGTGGACCAGCACCTGCTCGACGCCCGCCCACGCGCGGGCGGCGCGGAGCACGGGGGCGACCTTCATGAAGTTGGGACGGGCGCCGACGACGTGGAGGAGACGCGCCATGATCACTTGGGACGGAGAACGTGCCGGGACGCCGGGAGGGGGCGTGGACGGGGGTGCGGCGGGACCGCCCGGGCCATCGCTCAGGACTGGTCCGCCAGCGGCAGGTCGAGCACGAAGTGGAACCGGGTGCCGTAGTCGGGCGCGGTGTCCACCTTGAGCTCGGCCCCCATCGCCTCGACCAGCTTCCGGCAGATGGAGAGGCCGAGCCCGGAGCCGGAGAACGCGTACTCGCCGGGCTTCTGGCGTCGGCGGAACGGCTCGAAGAGCGTGAGCATGGCCGAGGGCGGGATGCCCCGGCCGGTGTCGCGGACGGCGAACTCCACCTCGGTCCGGCCGATGCTCACGCCGGTGACCTCGACGTAGCCCTCGTTGGTGAACTTGAGGGCGTTGGTGGTGAGGTTGAGCAGCACCCGGCTGAGCGCCACCGGATGGCCGATCCGGAAATCCCGCTCGGGCGGGGAGAGCCGGATCTCGAGCCCCTTCTCCTCGGCGATCGGCTGGACGATGTCGCGGACCGACTCCAGGATGTCGGTGATGGAAAAGGGGATCGGGTCGAGGTCGACCAGGCGGTCGCCGCCGCGGGCCAGTTCGATGACATCGCTCGCGAGCGAGCTCAGCCCGAAGGCGGCGCTGTAGATGAGCCCCAGTTGACGCTCCTGCACCGGGTTCACCGGGCCGCTCCGGCCCCGCTGGAGCGTCTCGGCGAGGAAGAGGATCGAGGTGAGCGGGGAGCGAAGGTCGTGGGCCACCTCGACCACCAGCTCCATGCCGTCGGGGCCGCTCAGCCGGTCGGCGAAGTGCTGGGCCCAGTCGGGCTCGATGCCCGCCTGTACCCGCTCGATCGCCTGGAGGACCTGGAGCAGTTCCGCGCCGCCCGGCGGTGCGGCGAGCTGGGCGACTCGCTGGAGGAAGGCCCGCCGCACGAGCTCGAGCAGCCGCCGCATGAGCACCGTGCGCGGCAGGTCGGGAAGCTCCGCCCCGCGCCCGGCCGCGTGGATGGCCTGTCCGAGCTGGACGAGGTGGGCCGCCACCTCCTCCCGGGTCGGGGCGTCCTCGGCCAGCCGCTCCCATTCGGCCTCCGTCTGCTCCAGGGCGGCGGCGAGGGCGGCGGCGAGCGGCCCCGCACTCCCCGCGGCCAGGCCGGCGGGCTCGCCCGGGGGCTGCCCGGGCGGCTGGACCCCGACCAGCCGGCGTGGGTCGGCCGGCTGGTCGGTCAGACGGGGGTTGACGCTCACTCCAGCGGCCCTGAGAGCTCGTCCCGATGGAAGTTGTGCTTGTCCATCAACCGGTAGAGCGTGGTCCGGTCGATATTGGCCAGCCGGGCGGCCTTGGACATGTTGCCGCCGGCGCGTCCGATGAGACGGGTAAGATACTCCTTCTCGAACTGCGCCACGAGTCGGTCCTTGGCCGGGTGGTACGGCTCGTCCATGAGCCCCGTCGGGAGCCCGCCGTCGGTGGGCCAGTCGGCGGCGTCCTCGTAGATCGGGATGTCGTTGGGCTGGATGACCTGGTCCGGCTCGGCGAGGACGGCGACGTGCTCGATGACATTCTGGAGCTCGCGCACGTTCCCGCGCCAGGGCCGGGAGCGGAGGAAGGCGATGCTCGCCTCGCTCAGCTTGGGACAGCGGTCCCCCAGCTGGCGGTGGCGCTGCCAGTAGTGGGTCAGGAAGTGGTTGGCCAGGAGCGGGATGTCCTCCAGCCGCTTGCGGAGCGGCGGCAGCTTGATCGGCACCACCCGCAGCCGGTAGAAGAGGTCGCTCCGGAGGAGCCCGGCGTTCACCGCCTCCTGGGGATCCCGGTTGGTGGCGGCGATGTACCGCACGTCGACCACCGCATCCTGCTGCTCGCTCCCGACCCGGCGGACCACCCCGTCCTGGATCACCCGGAGGAGCTTGGCCTGGAGCGGCATCGACATCTCGGTGAGCTCGTCGAGGAAGAGGGTGCCGCCGTTGGCGGTCTCCAGGAGCCCGGGCTTGTCGCGGTCGGCGCCGGTGAACGCCCCCTTGCGGTGCCCGAACATCTCGGACTCGAGCAGCGGCTCGGGGAGGGCGGCGCAGTTGATCGGGACCAGCGGACGGGCGGCGCGGCGGCTGTGCTGGTGGATGAACTGCGCGATCAGCTCCTTGCCGGTGCCGCTCTCGCCGCTGATGAAGACGGACGCGTCGGTGGCGGCCACCTTGCGGGCGAGGTCGACCGCCTTGCGGAAGAGCGGCGAGATCCCGATGAGGGCGATCTTGTCGCTGTGGCCGTTCTGTTGCATGAGCTGCAGCCGGAGGTCGCGGGTCTCCCGGGCGACCATCACGGCGTGCGAGGCCCGTCCCACCAGCACCTGCAGGTGGGTGGCGGAGAACGGCTTGGGGAGGTAGTCCCAGGCGCCGGCCCGCAGCGCCTCGATGCTGCTCGCGACGCTGGGGTTGCCGGTCATCACCACCACGATCGTGTCCCGGTTGGCCTCCAGCGCCGCCCGCAGGATGTCCATCCCCGAGCACTGGGACATGTAGAGGTCGACGAGGAGGATGTCGAACTTGCGGCGCTTGACCGCTTCGATCGCCTCCTCGCCCCGACCGATCAGCGTGACGTTGTAGCCGTCCATCTGGAGCACGCTGGCGCAGCTCTCCCGGAGCGTGCGCTCGTCGTCCACCACCAGGATCCGGATGCTCGCCTTGACCTCGGGGGGAATGGCCAGCGGATCGCGCCCGGCGACGTCGCCCGTCTCGCCGGCCGGGCGGGAGGGCTGCGCGAGTGAGGAGCCCATGGTCAACTCCTTGCGAACGCCGTCTGCCCTGGGACGCCGAGCCGAGGCGTCAGGCTCGGCCACCCGGGCCGCTCGGGGGTACTGAGGAAGTGATCGGGCGGAAAGGGGAGCCTTTCCGGCGGACGGTGGTCATTCGTAGCACCTTTGATACCACAGACTGCGGCGTCTGTCAACCAAATCCGTGTGAGGAAAACAACAGAACCCTGGGGTTCGGTCGAAACACCAATGTCGCCGCCCTGCAACAGGCCAGCGGTGATGCCGGTCACACCGAGCCGGCGTGGCGGCTCCGTGGGGGCCGAGGGGCGCCACCGGTCCGGGAATCGGTGCCGGATTGCCGGTGGCGGCCGTGCGGTATCTCATTTGCGTGCCCTGCGGCGGGGATCCCCCCTGCGAACTGACCCGGATCGGGAGTCGTAGCGTATGGCCGGCAAGCTCCTTTCGTCCTCCAACCCGGATTCCCCGGAACCGCTCCGCGGAATGGTCCCGGCGCCCATGACCGGGGCGCCGATCACGCCCGCCGCGCCGACGGTCGAGGGAGTCCAGTGGGGACGCTACCTGGCCGCGCTGCGGCGGTTCAAGTGGCTCATGCTGCTGATCGTCATCCTCGGCACCGTGGCCGGTTACGTGGTGACCCGGTTCCTCAAACCGGAGTACATCACCAGCGCCACCATCTGGATCGAGGAAGGGGCGACGAAGCAGGGCCCGGTCCGGCCCGGCGGCCTGCTGCAGTCCTATGCTTGGCTCGAGCTCCTGCGGACCAACGTGGTGCTGGACTCCGTCGCCCTCAAGCTCAGGCTCTACCTCCGTCCGGAAGAGCCGGCCGACCGGCCGGTATTCCGGGGCTTCTCGCTGGCCGAGCGGTTCATGCCGGGGCGCTATGTCCTCGAGGTCGACGAGCAGGGGCGGCGATACCGGCTGGTGCGCGGCAACGGGGCATTGGTCGAGCAGGGCGTGGTGGGCGATTCCATCGGCCGTCCGGTCGGATTCCGGTGGGCTCCCACGGCCAAGGAGCTCGGCCGCGACCGGACGATCGAGTTCGCCCTCACGACGCCGCGCGAGGTCTCCAACCAGATCCTCAGCCGACTCCGGCCCACCATGGCCGAGGACGGCAACTTCATCCGGATCCAGCTCACCGGGCACGACCCCCAGGAGCTGGCCACCACGCTCAACGCGATCAGCGAGCAGTTCGTGAATGTCGCGGCCGAGCTCAAGCGCGCCAAGCTGAGCGAGCTCTCGCGGTTGCTCAAGCAGCAGCTCGACACCACCTACCAGTTGCTGCGCGAGGCCGAGAACCGGCTGCAGAGCTACCGGGTGCAGGTGATCACCGAGCCGACCGAGGGGCCCCCGGTCCCGGCGGGGCTGGGGCAGACCACCCCGACCGCGCAGGGCAACTACTTCGCCTTGAAGACCCAGATCGAGCAGCTCCGGCGGGAACGGCAGGCGATCGCCGACGTCCTGGCCCGAAGCGGGACCGGCGGGGAGAACGCGGTCGACGCCTTCCAGACGATCCCGGCGGTCCAGCGCTCCGTGAACCTCGCCGGCGCGCTCAAGGAGCTGGCCACCTACGAGGCGGAGCTCCGGGCGCTGCTCATGCGCTACACCCCGGAGCACAAGCTGGTGAGGGACGTGGAGGAGCGGATGCAGACGCTCCGCAGCCAGACCATCCCGACCTACGCCCGGGCGCTGATCGACCAGCTGCGGCTCGAGGAGAACCAGCTCCAGGGACAGATCGACCGGACGGCGCAGGAGCTGCGGCAGATCCCGCAGCGGACCATCACCGAGCAGCGTCTTTCCCGCGAGATGGCGAGCCTCGAGGCGCTGTACAAGGACTTGCAGGGCCGCTACGAGTCCAACCGGCTCGCCGAGCTGAGCGCGCTTCCCGACCTGCGGGTGATGGACCAGGCGGTGGCGCCCAAGACGCCCACCAGCAATACGGCGCCCCGGATCATGCTGATGGCGTTCTTGGGGAGCCTCGGTGCCGCGGTGGCGCTGGCGATCCTCCTCGACCAGCTCGACAAGCGGTTCCGCTATCCGGAGCAGGTGAGCCAGGAGCTCGGGCTCGCCATCCTCGGGGCGGTCCCGAGCTTCGACCGGAGCCGGGTCAAGCAGGACCCGGAGGAGATGGCGCAGGTCAGCGAGGCGTTCCGGACCATCCGCCTCAATCTGGCCCACTCCTACGGGGCGGCCGGTCCGGTGATGCTCACGGTGACGAGCCCGGGCCCCGGCGACGGCAAGTCGCTGATCTCCGCCAACCTCGCGAATTCCTTCGCCCAGGCCGGCTACCGCACGCTGCTCATCGACGGCGACATCCGGCGGGGCGAACTGAACAAGGTCTTCGGCTTCGACCGGCGGCCGGGGCTGGTAGACTACCTCTCGGGCGGGGCCACCCTCGAGCAGATCCTGCGGCCCGGGCCGCGGGGGGTGACGGTGATCCCGTCCGGCGTGCGCCGGTATCACGGCCCCGAGCTCCTGGGCTCGGCCGCGATGAGCCAGCTGATGGCGGAGATGAAGGCCCAGTTCGACGTGATCATCGTCGACAGCCCGCCGCTCGGCGCCGGCATCGACCCGTTCGTGCTGGCCACCGCCACCGGGCACATGCTCCTGGTGCTGCGCTCGGGGGAGACCGACCGGCAGATGGCGGAGGCGAAGCTTCGCCTGGTGGACCGGCTGCCGATCCGGGTGCTGGGCGCGGTACTCAACGACATCCGACCCGGCGACGGGACTTACCGGTACTACTCGTACATCTACGGGTACACGACGGAAGAGGAGGAGGCCCCCCAGATCGGGGCCGGCACCGGGGAGCCTAGCCGAGAGGCCTGACCGGCGGCTGGTCGAAGGCCCGGATGCGCTCGCCATCGCCCTCCGCGCGCAGGTCGCGCAGAGCGGTGGTGGCGCGGAGCAGCATCTCGACGGCGTCGACCGGCGAGTCGGCGAAGTCGGGCACCGCGCAGTAGCCCGCCCGCAGCCGCAGGCGGCGCTCGCCGCCCCCCAGCGGGATGGCCGAGGCTTCCAGCGACGCCCCGAGGCGCTCCACCAGCCGCACCGCGCCATTGGGTGGAGTGGCCGGCGCGATCACCGCGAACTCGGTCTGTCCCAGCCGCCCGACCGCGTCGGAGCTTCGGCTCGTCCGCCGCACCACCTCGCCGACCCGCTCCGCCACCCGGTTGAACAGGTCCTCGACTTCGTCGGGCTCGGGGGTCCGCTCCTCCTGGCGCTCGGGATCGGGGGCGAAGACGACGCAGCTGAGCGGCTGGTGGAGGCGGGTGGCCTCGGCGCCGATCTCGCGAGCCCGGCGGGCCAGTCCGCGCATGTTGTAGAGGCCGGTCGTGGGGTCGAGGAGGCTCTCGTCCCGGAGTCGATCGACGGCGAGCTTGCACTGGAGGAAGACCTGGAGCCGGAGAAGGAGGGCCTCACCGTCGATCGGCTGGCCGAGGAACTCCCAGGCGCCGCAGCGATAGGCCTCGAGGCGCTGGGCCCGACCGGAGGGACCGGCGGTGGTGATGAGGATGGGCGTGGTCGTGCCGAAGCGGGGATCGGCCCGGAGAATGCGACAGACGTCCACGCCGTGGAGGTCGGGCATCTGCGCGTCGAGGATGATGATGTCGGGCTGGGCCGCCCGCGCCCGCTCGAGCGCCTGCCGCCCCGTGTAGGCCCGGAGCACCGAGTAGCCGCTGGGGACGAGGATGCTCTCGAGCGAACGTGCCGACCACTCTTGGTCGTTGGCGATGAGGACGAGTGGGGGGCGGGGCGCCTGGCCGCGGTCGTTCATAGGTTCGAGCCGCCGAGATGGAGGACGGGTCACCAGCGGGGGGCCGATCCGTCATCCTGCCTGCAGGAGTCATGCAGCCGGCTCCCGGAAGCCTAACGCTATGCGGCGCATGGCATTGACCAGCCGGGCCCGGTCACGACGCAGCGGGAGCGAAGCATAGGCGCTACAGCAGGATTGGTGAATGTGATACACCCGAGCGCCGGGATCGTCCGGCGGCGCGGTCGGGAGTGGGTCGGGCGTGGCCTGGGATTCGCGTGGTTATTGGTCGACTCCCGCGGGACGCGCCCCGAATCGGCGCCGAGGCCACGACCGACGGCTGAAGGGCCGATGAACCGGGACCACAACTGTTGTCGAGAAGCATCAAGACCTGCGTCTCCAAAGCAACAAGGGCCGGCCAGCGGTCGAGTGCGACCGGGAGCACGGCGTTAAGCTCTTTCGTGGCAGCAACTTACGAAGTCAGCAACGAATCCGTGTCCGTGGTTTACTTAGCATAGTGCGTGCACATCAGGGGTGCTAATGACCCTCATGAGTAGGTATCGCCTCCGGACAATGTTGGTCGCCGCCGCGACCATGGGGGCGGTGATGGCCGGGCCGCCCGAGCTGGGCGGCCCCGGGGTGCTCCGGGGCCAGGTGGGTGAGAGTACTGCGGTCTCGACCGCGGCCCTCGATCCCCGGCGAGCCCAGGCGACGCGGGCGGAGCTGGAGGCGAGCCTGGCGGAGGCGGAGCGCCTCGCCGCCGACCGCCGCCAGCCGGAGGAGGTTCGGGTCCAGAGTCAGCGGGAGGCCGGCCTCCTCCGGCAGCGACTCCAGGAGGGGGACCTCCAGGTGGGAGACCAAGTCACCCTCAGCGTCGAGGGAGAGTCGACGCTCTCCGGGGTGTTCACCGTCACGGCGGGCCGGAACCTGGAGCTTCCC
>DATLZT010000246.1:0-15187 GCA_035573835.1 Gemmatimonadales bacterium | reverse complement strand
GCTCGCCGCCGAGCCAGTTGGCGGCGAGCTGGCGGACGAGGTCGTTGCCGAGCCCCGCCACGAACACCGGCACCACCGCCGGTCGGGCCTGGTGGATCAGCCGGCCCACGCCCGGCTGCGGCGGGAGGAACTGGTAGGGATCGGGGCCGAGGTTCCGCCGCCCTTCCGGGTGCAGCCCGACCACGGTGGCGGGGTCGCGGAGCAGCTCGATCAGCACCCCGAGTGCGTGGGCGTCGAACCGCCGCCTGCGCTCGCTCGAGAAGAGGGGCGGGAACATCGACCACCACCCGATCAGGAAGTTGATGAGCAGCCCGACCGGCGACTGGTAGAAGTACCGCCCCCGCACCGGGAAGTAGAGCCGCACCGGGCGCCGGAGCCGGCGGAGCAGCACGCTCGCGATCACGTAGAAATCGAAGAACGAACGGTGGTTCGCCACCAGCAGCAGGGGCCGGTCGGCCGGCAGCGCGTCGAGGTGCTCGAGCCCATGGACCCGGAGCAGCCGGGAACTCGCCAGCCCGATCCACCGGGCCCCGATCGCCCGCTGGCACCGGCTCCAGAGCGCCTTCCAGCGCCCGCGGTTCATGCGATGGGTGAGGCGGAATGCGAAACGCTCGAAGGCCGTGAGCGAGGCGAGCGGATCCCCGCGGTCCGCCGTTCCGGGCATCGCGGTCCGGGGTGGGGTGCCGGCTCCTCAGCCGGCCGGACCGGCCCGCCGTCGGCTCCAGTACCGATAGACCGGGACGCCGGCTGCGAGGAGGAGGGTGCCGAGCACCGCGTTCCGGGGGTTGGAGGCGACCGAGCCGGCGAGCACGTACACCGAGGCCAGGATGAAGAAGGCGGGAGTCCAGGGGTAGCCCGGGACCCGGAACTGCCCCGGCGGCGCCGGATCGATGCCGGCGCGCAGGTCCCTGGCGCGGAAGACGAAGATCGCCGCGGCGTTCAGCGCGAAGAAGATCCAGTCGCCGAACACCACCCAGTCGAGCAACTCGCCGTACTTCCCCGACCGGAGCAGGAGCACCGCCCAGGCGGCCTGCAGGACGATCGCGGTGGCGGGAGTGCGGAACCTCGGGTGGAGTCGAGCGAGGGCCGGGAAGAAGAGCCCGTCCTTGGCCATCGCCTGGTAGACCCGGGGCGAGACGAGGATCACCAGGTCGAGGAAGCCGAAGGTGGAGACGGCGATGCCGGCGGCGATCACCGTGCGTCCGGCCGCGCCCAGATACGCCTCGAGCGTCTCGGTGGCGGGCGCGCTGCTCGCGGCCAGGCCGTCGGTGCCGAGGGTGCGGAGGTAGGCGAAGTTGGCGAGGAGATAGACCGTCACCACCACGCCCACGCCGAGGATCAGCGCCCGCGGCAGGTTGCGGCGGGGCTCGATGATCTCCTCGGCGATGTAGTTGGTCTGCTGCCAACCGCCATAGGCGAAGAGGACCGGTACCAGCGCGGTGCCGACGGCGAGCGCGGTGTCACCGACGCCGCGGGGGGCGACGGTCTCGGGACAGGGGGTGCAGGCGAGCGGCGGGTCCGGCGCCCCCAGGAGGCCGAGGCCGGCCACCACGATCAGGAGCAGGGCCGCCATCTTGAGCACGGTGAAGACGTTCTGCACCGTGGCGCCGGGGGCGACGCCGACGTAGTTGACGGCGGAGAGGACGACGATGGCGCCCACCGCGAGGGCCGGCACGGCGGGCTCGCCCAGCCCCAGGAGCGGTGCCGCGTAGCTGGCGAAGGTCACGGCCACCGCGGCGATCGCGCCGGTGGCGATGATGAGGAGGAGCGCCCAGGCATAGAGGAACGCGGGAAGCCCGCCGAACGCCTCCCGCAGGTAGACGTAGCCGCCGCCGGCGCGGGGCCGCCGGTGTCCGAGCTCGGCGAAGCAGAAGGCGCCCGCCACGGCCACCGCACCGCCCAGGAGCCAGGTGAAGAGCGTGAGCCGCCCGGTGGCGGCGCGTTGCGCGACGATGGCGGGGTTGAGGAAGATGCCCGACCCGATGATGCCGCCGATCACCGCCATGGTGGCGGAGAACGGGCCGAGGCGGCGGGCGTACGCGACCGGTGGCGAGGTGGGGGGCACCGGGAGAAGATAGGATCGAGCCCGGGGCGGGGGAACGGGACCCCGCTCAGTCCGAGCGACCGCCGACGGGCGAGGCGGGCTCGCGGGGGGTGGAGCGCTGTCGGCGCTCGGGCTCGAGGAAGCGGTCGAAGATCCGGTAGCCGCGGAGCACCAGCAGCGCCAGCAGCGTGGCGAACCCGGCGGTGGCGTAGGCGCGGACCCCGACCGCCACCCCGATCGCCGCGACCATCCAGATGTTGGCGGCGGTGGTGAGGCCGTGCACCGCGCCGTCCTGTCGGATGATCGTACCCGCGCCCAGGAACCCGACGCCGGTCACGATCCCGAAGACGACCCGGGTAGGATCGTAGTCGCCGCCGCTGAAGACCCGCGCGGTGTGGGGTGTGAGGATGGTGAAGAGGGTGGAGCCGAGGCAGACGAGGGTGTGGGTGCGGAGCCCCGCGGATTTGCCACCGGACTCGCGCTCCCACCCGACGATCGTGCCCAGCAGGAGCGACACCAGCAGCGGAACCAGATCCTCGACCACCGATTCGAAGGCCATCGCGTCCGCCTCCCGGGAGCGTCGGCAGGAATCTAGCGCGATGCCGGGCGCCGGCGGGGGACGGTCAGGTCGCGAGCTCCCGGCGAACCGACTCGAGCCGGGCGCGGACCAGCGTGAACAGCGCCTCGAGTTCCTCCAGGCGCTCGTCGACCGCGTCGGTCCGGCCTTCGTCGGCCAGGCGCTCGAGATCGCGGGCGCAGTCGGAGAGGGCCGTGGCGCCGAGATTGCCGGCGCTCGAGATCATGGCGTGGGCGCTGCGGCCGACGGTGTGGAGGTCACCGGTCTCGCGCGCCTGCCGCATGCGGGCGAGGTGCGCCGACGCCTGTTCCAGGAACGTGTCGATCAGCCGGCGCAGGAAGGCGCGCCCGCCCAGGAGCTCGAGCTTAGCGAGCACGGTGCCGCAGACTACCGGACCGGTTTGGAACGGAATGGCCAACGTCCTCGACTCCCTTCCAGCTTGTCCGCGGCCGAGGTGCCGCGCTCCCTCTGCGGTGACGCAGTAGCAACCTTCGAGCCGCGATCACCCAGGCCCGCCGGATCCGCCGCCCCGGGGTCCGCCCCGTCGGAATATTCGCCGTTGACATGCGAATGTTACCGAATGATATTCTTATCATGTCGCCATTGGCAGAACATCTGGACGGAATTGATCTCCAAATCCTGGCGATGCTGCAGCGGGATGCCCGGACCCCGAACGCCGAGATCGCCCGGCAAGTCGGCATGGCCCCCTCGGCAATTCTCGAGCGGGTGCGGAAGCTCGAGGGACGGGGTGTCCTCCGCGGGTATCACGCCCGGATCGACCCCCAGGCGCTCGGGCTCGGCCTGGTCGCGTTCGTCTTCGTGCGGGTGGACGACCGGGTGGGAGAAACCAAGACGAGCGAGCTGGTGGCCCGCATCCCGGGGGTCCAGGAGGTGCACCACATCGCCGGCGAGGATTGCCTCATCGTGAAGGTCCGGGCCCCCGACACGCAGTCGCTGGGGCGGCTGTTGCGCGAGGAGTTCGGCCGGATCGACACCGTCCGCTCCACCCGGACGACCATCGTCCTCGAAACCGTGAAGGAATCCGGGGAGCTGCCGCTGCCGGCGGTGGCTCCGGAGGATCCCGATCGGGGGAACCATGACTGACGGGTCCGGTCGGCGGCCGCCGCGTTGGGCGGTGGCGCTGGCCTTCGCCTCGATCTACCTCATCTGGGGATCGACGTACCTCGCGATTCGCTATGCCATCGAGACGATTCCCCCGATGCTCATGGCCGGCTGCCGGTTCGTGGCGGCCGGGGGGATCGTCTATCTCTGGAGCCGTGCGCGTGGCGCCCCCCGGCCCACCACGCGGAACTGGCGCGCCGCCGTGGTGATCGGCGGCCTCCTCCTGCTGGGCGGCAACGGCGGGGTGGTCTGGGCCGAGCAGCGGGTGCCGTCCGGGCTGGCGGCGCTGCTGGTGGCGACGGTGCCGGTCTGGACCGTGCTGCTCCAGGCGATCTGGCCGGGCGGCCAGCGTCAACGGCCGAGTGGTCGGCTGGTGGTCGGGTTGGTGGTGGGGATCGTGGGGATGGGGCTCCTGGTGGCGCCCGGCGAGGTGGTGGGCGGCGCGCGGGTGGACCTGGCGGGCGCGGCGGTGCTCACGCTCGCCTCGCTGTCGTGGTCCGCCGCATCGATCCACTCGAGGGCGGCGCCGCTCCCGGCCTCGCCGTTCCTCGCGGCCGGCATGGAGATGCTGGCGGGCGGGGCCCTGCTCTTCCTGGCGGGGACGGTCGCGGGGGAATGGGGCCGGCTCGACCTCGGGGGGATCTCGGTCCGGTCGGCCGGGGCATTGGCCTACCTGGTGGTCTTCGGCTCTCTGGTCGGGTTCACCTCCTTCATCTGGCTCCTTGGTGTGACCAGCCCCGCGCGCGTGGCCACGTACGCCTACGTCAATCCGGTCGTGGCCGTCCTGCTCGGCTGGGCGCTGGCGTCGGAGCCGCTCACTCCCCGCACCCTGATCGCCGCCGCGATCATCGTGGGCGCCGTCGCCCTCATCACCACCGCGCAAGCCGCCCGGCGCCACGTCGACGCCGCGCCGGCACCGCTGCGGCAGCCCGCCTCGGGCGGACGGGCCCGGGCCGAGGAGGCGGCGTGAGCCGGTCGGACGACAGCGAGAACCCGGAGGGAGCATGATCGCGCGCACCTGGCACGGCGTGGTCCCGGCCTCCAAGGCCGATGCCTATCACGACTACCTCCTCCGCACCGGCGTGCCGGACTACCGCCGCACACCGGGCAACCGTGGGGTGTACGTGCTCCGGCGGCTCGAGGGGGACCGGGCCCACTTCCTTCTCGTCTCCCTCTGGGATTCGCTCGACGCGATCCGGGCCTTCGCGGGGGACGACGTGGCGCGGGCCCGGTACTATCCCGAGGACGCCGAGTACCTGCTCGAGCTGGAGCCGACCGTCACCCACTACGAGGTGCTCACGGCAGCGGCGGGCGGCGCCGTGCCCGTACCCGGGAGCGGCTGAGCGCGGGCGTCGTTCCGATCTCGGGGTGGTGCCGGAGGAGCCCGGTTATGATTCCACCCCATGGCTCCCCGGGTCACCCGCAACGATCTCGCCATGTCGGCGGTGGTGCTCCTCTGGGGGGCCAACTTCACCGCCATCCGGGTGGCGCTGGACGAGATCCCGCCGCTCACCTTCACCGCGATCCGTTTCACCCTCGCCAGCGTCGCCCTCTGGGGACTGCTCAGGCTTCGCGAGGGGAGCGCCGGCTTCCCGCCCGGCACGGGTTGGCGGATGGTCTGGCTCGGCGTGGTGGGGAACACCGCCTACCAGACGCTGTTCGTCGCCGGGCTCGCCCGCACCACGGTGGCGAACGCCTCGCTCCTCCTCGCCACCTCGCCGGTGATGGTGGCGCTGGGAGCCGGGCTCCTCCGGGTGGAGCGCGTCTCGCGCCAGGTGGCCGCCGGCATCGCGCTCGCCTTCGCGGGCGCCTCGGTCATCCTGCTGGGTCGGGGCGCCGCGATCGGCCGGGAGACGATCCTGGGGGATCTCCTCGTCTGGGGCGCCGCGGCCTGCTGGGCGGCCTACACCCTGGGCCTCCGCAAGCTCGGGCGCGACGTCTCGCCCCTTCGCGTCACCACCCTCACCACCATCACCGGCACGCCGGGCCTCGTGCTCGCTGCCCTCCCCGAGTGGGACGGGGTCGCGTGGGCCGGCATCGGCGCGGCCGGCTGGCTGGGCCTCGGCTACTCGACCGTCCTGGCGTTGATCCTGGCGTACTTCCTCTGGAACGAGAGCGTGCGGCAGGTCGGCGGCAGTCGAACCGCGGTCTATGTCTGCGCGGTGCCGCTCGTGGCCATGCTGATCGCCTGGCCGACGCTGGGGGAGGCCCCCACCGGGCTCGCCCTGCTCGGCGCGTCGCTCATCGTGGGCGGGCTGCTGCTCGCGCGGAGGACGTAGGAACGGGGCCGAGGGAGCGCGCCTTCCGTCACTGATATTGGATATAGACCGGCGCCGGGAAGAGCTCGAGCACCTGCTCCGGGGTCATCAGCGGACGGTCGTTCTTCGGGTTGTAGAACAGCTTGAACCCGGTGTACTGCACCGGCTCCCGGAGGATCACCGAGCGCCAGGTCGCCTTCTTGAGCGCCGGCGAGCCGAACCCGTCCATGTCGATCACCACTTGGACCCGGGGGTCGAGCGTGATCTGCCGGGCGTTGGTGAGCATCTCCCGGGTGAACCGGTGGACCACGAGGACCTTGGGTGGGAGCCGATGCTCGCTGACCAGCGTCGCCACCGTGTCGATCGCCCAGTTCACGTCCGCGGCGTCCAGGGTCCCGATGTACTTGCCGGGGATCCGCCGCCCCTCCGGCTTGCGGAACATGGCGAACTCGGGATCGAGCGCGAGGTGCACGTAGGGGCGCTTGAGGTAGGGCAGCAGCCGGGGAAGCTCGTCCCGCACCGTGCTCTGGCCGACCTGGATGTCGAGGAAGAGCAGCCAGTTCCGCCGCTCGGCCCAGCTCGCCACCCGTTCGATGAGGCTGTCGCTCATGCGAAGCCGATACTTCTTGTCGGGCCCCGGCCTCCCCTGGGCCACGGTGGCGATGAGATGGAGCGCCGGGATGACCTCGCGGGTGGGGTCGGCGATCGCCCATTCCAGCGCGGCCTGCTCGAGCCGCTCGAGGAGCCGCTCCGGCGGGAGCTGGCCCAGGATCCCCATGCGGTTCGAGAGCGGATTGCCGTAGTAGGCCACGATCCGGTAGCGCGGCAGGAGCGTCCCGGGGAGCGGATCGGGGAAGCGAACCGGCCAGATCGGCCCGTTGGGACGGGCGCTGACGGCCCGAGCGCCGCCCGCACGCGCGCTGTCGGGGGGAGCGGAGCCAGGGGCCGCGGAGTCCGCCCGACCGGTGACGGGTCGCGCCGGGGGGGCGGGTCGATCGAGCCGACGCCGGGAGTTCCCGGCGCCCGGGGGAGCCTTCACCGTCGACGGCTTCCAGGCGAGCGCCGGCGGGAGGGGCGCGGCGGCACGCTCGACGGCCGTCGAGTCGGCACCCCGGGCGGTGGCGTCACGGCACCCGGCGGTGCCGAAGACGAGCAGCAGCGGCCAGACGGACGAAAGGACCAGACACCAGGGAAACATTCGGCTCACCAGGCTCCTGGACGGCGGCGCCCCTCGCGGCCCGTCCCCAGGGGAAGCGAGCGGCCGCCGGAGCGCGGGACGCCGGGAAACAACGACAGGCCGACCACGAAAGACAACCCCTCGGATCGGTTATTCTTCGAGAACGCTCGCGCATTGCACGAGACCCGACCGGCCCGGGCCCCGCGTGCCGCGTCCCCTCACCGATCCGCTGCAACCCCGATGCCGGAGAACCGCTCGATGAATCGGCGTGCCCTCCCGACTCGCGCGCTCGGCTCGCTCCCCGCGCTCGCTTCCGTCCTCGTGCTCGCGTTCGGCTGTGGCCGGGGCCCCGCGCCGCCGCCCGCTCCCTCCGCCGCGCCGAGCCTCACGCCGCAGACCAGCGGCACCACGGCGCTGTTGCAGGCGGTGAGCGCGGTGGACGAGCGGGTGGTCTGGATCGGTGGACACCGGGGGACTTTCGCCCGCACCGTCGACGGCGGCGCGCGCTGGGGCGCGGGGAGGGTGCCCGGCGCCGACACGCTGCAGTTCCGCGACGTGCACGCGGTGAGCGCCGACGTGGCCTACCTGATGAGCGCCGGCTCGGGAGAGCTCTCGCGCATCTACAAGACCACCGACGGCGGGCGGAGCTGGACCCTCCAGTTCACCAACCGCGAGCCCGAGGGCTTCTTCGACTGCATGGACTTCTGGGACGCCGAGCGGGGGCTGGCGTTCAGCGATGCGGTGGGCGGGCGGATGTTCCTCGTCCGGACCGAGAACGGCGGCGCCCGCTGGGATCCGGTCCCGGCCGACCGCCTGCCTCCCGCGCTGCCCGGCGAGGGCGGCTTCGCGGCGAGCGGAACCTGCCTCGTGACCGGACCGGGGGGCCGGGCCTGGGTGGGGATGGGGAACGCCGACACCGCCCGGGTGCTCCGGACCGACGACGGCGGTCGCAGCTGGTCGGTGGCGCCGACGCCGCTCCCGGGCGGGCAG
This sequence comes from Gemmatimonadales bacterium, assembly GCA_035573835.1. Classification (GTDB taxonomy): domain Bacteria; phylum Gemmatimonadota; class Gemmatimonadetes; order Gemmatimonadales; family GWC2-71-9; genus DATLZT01. Next base: position 7,019 of record DATLZT010000246.1, on the reverse strand, counting down.
GCGGCGGGGATCACCAGCATCGCGTTCCGCGACACGCGCCACGGGATCGTCTTGGGGGGCGAGCTCGGCAAGCCGGACGGCCGCGGCGACTACGTGGCGGTCACCGACGACGGGGGCCGCACCTGGCGCCCGGCGGGCCGGCCCGCGATGAAGGGCGCGGTGTACGGCGGCGCCTACCTCCCGGGCGACGGCGCGCCGATGGTGGTGGCGGTGGGGCCCGGCGGGATCGACTACTCGCCCGACGATGGTACCACCTGGACCAGCCTCGACACGCTGCCGCACTGGGGTGTCGGCTTCGCGTCCCGGCGGGTCGGGTGGGCGGTCGGGCCCAACGGCCGGATCACGAAGATCTCGTTCCGCTGAATCCGCCTCGACCACGGAGCGCGTCATGCTCTCGATCCGTCTGGCCGCGGTGCTCCTCGCCGGTGCGGTGATCGCCGACCGGCCGCCGCCGCTCCGGGTGCTGCGGGTGGTGCCCACGGGCGATGCCGACCCCACGGCCCGGGTGATGGTGACGTTCGACCGACCGGTGGCGGGATCGCTCGACCGCACCGTGGACCCGGCGGCGATCCTCCGGATCGAGCCCGCGGTGGCGGGGCGGATCGAGTGGCAGAACCCGATCACCATCCGCTTCACCCCGGCCGCGCCGCTCGCCGCCGGCACGGAGTACGTGGTCACGATCGCCGACGGCTTCGAGGCGATGGACGGGAGCCGCCTCGAGGAGCCGTACCGGTTCTCGTTCCGGGTTCGCGGTCCCCGGGTGCTCTCCGGCGCGCCGGTCCGGCAGGGGAACGTTCCCCGCTTCCTCACCCCCGACCAGCGGTTCGAGCTGGTGGTGAGCGCCCCGGCCGATCTCGCGGTCGTTGCCCGGACCGTTCATCTCGACTTCCTGGCGGGGTGCCCCCAGGCGGGGATCGTCCGGCTCCGCGCCACCGGCCAGCGGCGCATCACCGAGCGCGATCCGTGGGACATCCGCGAGGCCGGCGGCTGGGATCGCGACCGTGCGCTCGACTCGCTCCGCCGGGTGGTGCAGCTCGCCCCGGAGCGCCCGCTTCCCCGGGGCTGCGAGGGGCAGCTCGTGGTCCCCGCTCGGCTCGACCGGCTGGCCGACGCCGCGCTCCCCGAGCGCTGGAGCTTCCACACCTACGGCGACTTCCGGCTGGCGCGGGCCGCCTGCGGCTGGGGATCGGTCTGCCCCACGGGACCGGTGGTCGTGCACTTCACCACGCCGGTGCGCGGCGCCGAGGTGCAGCGACGGGTTCGCATCCTGCCCGCGGTGCCCTTCACCGTGCGCGACACCTCCGAGGTGCTGGCGGAGTGGGTGCTCGATCCGGTGGGCCCGGCGGACTCCGCCGGCCGGCGCGGTCCGCCGCTCCGCCCCCGCACGGCCTACGCGGTGGTGGCGGACACCGCCCTGCGCGACGTCTTCGGCCAGCCGCTGGGCGGCAACCCCGTCGCCACCTTCCTCACCACCGGCTACGAGCCGGGCGTCGAGTATCCGTTCGGCCGCCTGGTGGTGGAGCGGGACGGGCGCCGGACGTTGATGGTCAAGCACGTGAACGTCGACACCCTCGAGGTGATCGCGGCACCGGTGACCGATTCGATGGAGGCGCGATTCCTGGCGCGCTCCCCCTGGGGATGGGGCGATCTCTGGGGCGCGGTGGCGCCTCGAGCCACCCGGACCAAGATCGCCGTCCGGAACGAGCGTGATCGGGTGAAGATCTACGGGGTCCGGCTCCCCGCGCCCGACGCCTCGCGGCCGGGGGCACCCACGTTGTACGCGGTGAAGGTGACGAGCCCGACGCTGAGCCAGGCGGCGCGGGAAGCGGCGCCCATCGCCCTGGTGCAGGTGACCGACCTCGGCGTGCACGCCCGCATCGGGCTGGAGGAGGGGGCCGTCTGGGTGACGAGCGCCCGGCAGGGGACGCCGGTCCCCGGCGCCCTGGTGACGCTCCACGACGCGAACGGCCGGACCCTGGGACAGGCCCGCACCGACGCGCGGGGGCTGGCGCGGCTCTCGGGATTTCGCCGGCCGCCGCACGACGAGGACGACTGGGAGGCGGCGTCCTTCGACGGCTACGTGGCGGTGCGGTCGGGCGGCGACCGGGCGTTGGTCGGCGTGAGCCAGTACGATCCCGACCTGAGCCCCTGGCGGTTCGACGTCTCGGGCGCCTGGGGAGCGCAGCGGATGCCGCTCGCCGGGGCGGTGTTCACCGAGCGCGGGATCTACCGGCCGGGCGAGCCGCTCCACGCCAAGGCGATCGTCCGGCGCGGCTCGCTCGGCACCCTGCGGCCGCCGGGGCGGGCCGATTCCGTCCGCTGGATCTTCCACGCCCGCGACGGCGGCGTCCTCCGGGATACGACGGTGGCGCTCTCGCGTTTCGGCACCGCCGACCACTCGATCAGCCTGCCGACGTCGGCGCCGCTCGGCCACTACCGGGTCGAGATCCAGGCGAAGCACGGCGGCGCCTGGCAGGAGATCGCCAGCGCGGGCTACCGGGTGGCGGAGTATCGGCCACCCGAGTTCCTGGTGGACGTGCACGCCGACCCGGCGCCGCGCTTCGCCGGCGATTCGCTCCGGACCGCGGTCGAGGCGCGCTATCTCTTCGGCGCGCCGATGGCGCGGGCGGCGATGACCTGGAGCGCCCGGCGGCAGTCGCTCTCCCCCTGGGAGCTCGAGATCCCCGACGCCGGGGACTGGTACATCGGCGAGACCGGGCTCTGGGGGGAGGCATGGGGAGACGGCGGCTCCCGGGTCGAGTTCCTGGCAAGCGGGGCCGACACCCTCGACGCCGCCGGTCGCGCCGCGCTGGCGCTCCCCGTCACCCAGCCCCCGCGCGGCCGGCCCGCACGGGTCACGGTCGAGGCCACGGTGACCGACGTGAACCGCCGGACCGTGTCGGCCGCCGCGTCGGTGGTGGTGCACCCGGCCGCGTTCTACCTCGGCGCGCGGGCCAAGGGGGACGACTACTTCTGGACCGCGGGCCGGCCCCGCACGGTCGAGGTGATCGCCCTCGGACCCGACGGCCGGCGGGTACCGGGCGTGGCGGTGCGCGGCGCGGTGGTCCGGCGCGAATGGCACCAGGTGCGCCGGGAGCGGGACGGACTCCCGGAACTGGTGGGCGAATGGGTCTCGGACACCGTGGCGCGCTGCTCGCTCACCACCACGGCGGAGCCGGCGGCCTGTCGGTTCACCCCCGCGCTCGGCGGCGAGTACCTGGTCGGGTTCACGGCCCGGGACGCCGCGGGGCGCGAGACCTCGACCAGCTTCCTCCGCTGGGCCGCCGGGCCCGGCTGGGTTCCCTGGAACGACGAGACCCAGTTCAAGATGGAGGTGATCCCCGACCGGGCGCGCTACAGCGTGGGGGACACCGCCACGGTGCTGCTCGCGTCGCCGTTCACCGGGGTGGAGGCGTGGGTGACGGTCGAGCGGGAAGGGCTCATCGCGCAGCGCCGGATCCGGATCGCCGACGGCGCCACCCGGCTCCGATTCCCCATCACCGAGGCATTCGCGCCCAACGCCTACGTCTCGGTGCTGGTGGCGCGGGGGCGGAGCGCGCCGCCCGGCCCGCTGGACGATCCCGGCCGACCCACGATCCGCGTGGGGTATGCCGAGCTCAGGGTGACGCCCGAGGTGAAGCGGCTCGAGGTGGCGCTCGAACCGGTGGGCGCGGAGTACCGGCCGGGCGACACCGCCACGGTGCGCATCCGGGTGCGCGACCGGCGCGGGAAGGGCGCGGCGAGCGAGGTGACGCTCTGGGCGGTCGACGAGGGCGTCCTCGCGCTCACCGGCTACCGCACGCCCGACCCGCTCGATCTGCTCTACCGTCGGCGGGGTCTGGGCCTCCGGCTCGCGAGCAACCTGGTGTCGGTGGCGCCCCAGGTGCCGGAAGGGGAGAAGGGGCGCCGGGAGGCCGGCGGTGGGGGCGGGCTCGAGGGCTCGGACGTCCTCCGCTCCCGGTTCCAGCCCACGGCCTTCTTCCTGGGCTCGGTGCTCACCGACTCCGCCGGCGTCGGACTCGCGCGAGCGAAGCTCCCCGACAACCTGACGACCTTCCGCGTGATGGCGGTGGCCGTCACCGCGGGGGATCGCTACGGCAGCGGCCAGTCGTCGCTGCTGGTCACCCGGCCGCTGGTGGCGCGGCCGGCACTCCCGCGCTTCCTCCGCGAGGGTGACCGGTTCGCGGCCGGCGTGGTGGTCAACCGGCGGGCGCCCGGGCCGGTGCGGGTGAGCGTCAGCGCGGAGGCGCGGGGCGTGCGCTTCGAGGGCGAGCGTGCCCGTTCGGTCGACCTGGCGCCGGGGCGGGGCCGTGAGGTGCGGTTCGACTTCGCCGGCGCGCCGGGCGACACGGCGGTGTTCCGGTTCGGGGTGAAGGGCGGGGGCGAGGCCGACGCGGTGGAGCATCGGCTCCCGATCCGTCCCGCCCACACGCCCCGGGCCCACACGATCGCCGGCGTGCTGCGCGACACCGCGAGTGCCACCTTCACCCTTCCCGGCGACATCGACCCCTCGCGCTCCACCCTCGAGCTGAGCCTCGGCACCTCGCCTCTCGGCGCGATCCGCGCGGTGGAGCGTCGGTTCCGGGTGTATCCCTACCATTGCACCGAGCAGGTGACGAGCACCGCCCGGGCGCTGGTGGCGTTGTACCGGGCCCAGCGGGCGCTCGGCACGCCGCTTCTCGAGGGTGATCCGCGCGCCGAGCTCGAGCGCGCGGCGGCAATCCTGCTCCGCCGCCAGCGCGGCGACGGCGGGATCGGTTACTGGGGCACCGGCGACTGGAGCACCCCCTGGCTCAGCGCGTACGCCGGCGCCTTCCTGCTGGAGGCGCGGGACGCGGGGATCGCGGTGAGCGACTCCGCGCTGGGCCGGCTCGCCGAGTACCTCACGACCTCGCTCCGGCGGGAGACGCCGGTCTATTCGGCGGTGGCGCTCTGGTACGGTTCGGCGCGGCTCCGGCTGGCCGATCGGATCGCCGCGGTCGATTTCCTGAGCCGGCTCGGCCGGCCCGACGCGGCGGCCGAGAACGAGCTGTTGCGGCTCGCGCCGCAGATGGCGTGGGAGGACCGGGCCTGGCTGGCGGAGGTGCTGGCGCGGAGGAAGGCGCCGGACGCCGGGCGGCGGCTCCTCGCCCCGATCTGGAGCGCGGTTCGGGTGGAGGGACGCACGGCCGTCGTCCCCCGGGCCGAGGGCTACGATTTCTACTTCGCGTCGCGCCAGCGGCCGGCGGCTCGACTCCTCCTCGCCACCCTGGCGGTCGAGCCGGAGCATCCGTTGGTGGGCCCGCTGGTCGAGACGCTGGTGCAGCAGGGACGGGTCGACGCGGCCGACGGATGGATCTGGAACACCCAGGACTACGCGTTCACCGTCGCGGCGCTGGTCGGGTATCACGAACGGCTCGGTCGGCTGGGCGAGCGTCCGGTCGGGGTGCAAGCACGGGGGCGGACACTGATCGGGGCGCGGAGCGGCCCGGCGGGGCGCGACTCGAGCGTGTCGCTCGCCGGGCTCCTCGAGCCCGGACCCGGGGGATCGAAGCGGCTCGCCCTCCGACTCGCCGCGGGGCCCGGCGCGGGACCGGTCTACTACTTCCTCACGGTGCGCGAGGTACCGGGCGAGCCGCCGACGCGTCCCGACCAGGCGGGCATCCAGGTGGAACGGTGGTACGAGCGGCTCGACTCGGGGCGGCCGGTGGTGAGCGCCCCCGAAGGGGAGCTGGTGCGGGTACGGCTCCGGATCACGGTGCCCGCGGACCGGCATTTCGTGGTGCTCGACGATCCGCTGCCCGCCGGGCTCGAGGCGGTGGACCTGAGCCTCCGGACCGCCGGCGGGGTGCCGGGGCCCGGTACCGGGCTGCCGAACGCCGACGAGCCGGCGGAGGGCGAGCGGGCGGCGGAGGATGGCGGCGCGGAGGACGACGGGCTCCGCTGGCGCTACGGGACCTGGGACGCGGGCTGGTGGTCGCCGTTCGATCACCGGGAGATGCGCGACGATCGGGTGGTCTACTTCGCCACGGTGCTCTGGAAGGGGACCTACACCGCCACCTACCTCGCGCGGGCCACCACGCCGGGCGTGTTCGTGCGGCCGCCGGCGCACGCCGAGGAGATGTACAACCCCGCGGTGCACGGGCGGAGCGACGGCGGCGTCTTCACCGTGACGGCGCGCCCGTGACGGTGGGCGCGACCGCGACACCCGGCCGCCCTCGCGGGGCCGGGCCGAAGGGAGGCCAGGTGCGATTCCAGTGGCTCGGCGCTACCAGCTTCGCGCTCGAATTGGGACGGTTCCGCCTCCTCGGCGATCCGCTGCTGCTCGACGCCGGGACCACCGGTCCGATCCCGGGTCGCGAGGAGGAGCCCGACCGGCTGCTGGTGAGCCGCTGCCCGCCGCTCCACCGCGACGGCGCCGGGGCGCGGCGGACCGATCGGTCGACGCCGGTCATCGCGCCCCCGGCGTTCCTCGCCACGCTGGCGGCGATGCGGTTCGAGGACATCGTCGGGCTCGGGTGGTGGTCGGAGGTGCGGCTCGCCCGGGAGGGCGAGAGCCTCTCGATCACGGCGGTGCCGACCCGCCGCCGGCCCGGCGCCTCCGGCGACTCCAACGGCTACGTGCTCGAGCACTCCGTGGGCGACTCGGTCTACGCCGCCTACTGGACCGGCGACACCGCCTGGTTCGACGCGATCACCGAGATCCGCGACTTCGTGGTCGACGCCGATCTCCTCGTCCTCGAGGCCCCGGGGGAGGACCCGTTCCGGGTCGTCGCGGCCTTCGCCCCGGCGGTGGTGATCGCGATCCCCCGGGCGGAGGCCGATCCCGCGGTCCGCGACGAGCTCGCCCGCTGGCAACTTCGCCTGCGGCAGTCGGGCTACGCCGGCGAGATCGTGGTGCCCGAGCCCGGCGTGGTGGTCGAGCGGTGACGGACGCTCCCGGACGCGCCCGCCGATTCCGCCGCGTGGCGCTGACGGCCACCGGGGCCATGGCCGGCGCGGGGCTGGCGGTCGCGGCCTGGCTCGCCCTGCCCCCCTCG
>DATLZT010000245.1:0-2010 GCA_035573835.1 Gemmatimonadales bacterium | reverse complement strand
GCCTCGAGCCGCCGCTCGAGCTCCCGCACCCGCGCCGCGGCGCGCCGCCAGGCGAAGCCGAGCGCGGCCGCGACGGACGCGCCGGAGACGATCCCGAGCAGCAGCATGACGCCGGGCTCCACGGGTCGTCGACCTCAGCCGATCGCGCCCGTGAGCCCCACCGCGTGCCGCAGGATGCCGATCTGGCCGAAGTGATAGGCCTCGTGGAACCCGAAGAAGACCAGCCGGTCGCCCAGCGAGCCGGGGCCCAGCGGGCCCATCGCCTCCATCCGGCGCGCCAACCCGGCGGCGTCGAGCGCGGCGATCGCCGGCACGACTCGCTCCTGCGAGCGCTGGTACATGGCGAGGAGCTGCCCGAACGGCTCCGCGTCGCCCGTCAAGGTGGCGCCGGTGCCGTACTGCTCCTGCCGCGCACCCGGCCAGGCGGGCGGCAGACCGAGCATGGCGTGGACCGCGTTCCGGTAGAAGAGGATGTGCCCCACGATCCAGTTGATGCAGTTCCCGCCCGCCGGCGGGGTCCGGAGGCTCATCTCGTGGGTGATCCCGGCTGTGTTCTTCTCCAGCACCATGAGGTTGTAGCCGAAGAGGCCGGCCACGTACCGTCCGTCCATCGTCGATCTCCGCAAAGGGGGCGCGAGGCGGCTCAGCCCAGGTGGCGCCGCAGGAAGGCGATGAGGCGCTCGCGGGCGAGGGTCGCCGCGGCCGAGTCGTAATTCGGGGACCGCTCCCCGAAAAAGGCGTGGTCGGCGCCCTCGTAGAGATGGACCTCGGCGGGCGCCCCGAGCCGGGCCAGCGTGTCCTGGAGCCGCCGCACGTCGGCCAGCGGGATCATGTGGTCCGCCGTGCCGTAGTGATACTGCACCGGCACCCGCACCCGGTCGACGAAGTCGAGCAGGCTCGGCTTCGGGTCGGTGGGCGAGTTCCGCTCCGGCGGGAAGCGCGGCGCCGCATAGAGCGCCACCACCGCCGCGACGTCGGGCGACTGGGTGGCGAGGAGGAGATTGACCACCCCGCCACCGCAGAAACCCACCATCCCTACCCGCCGGTCGCGCACGAACGGGCGGCCGGCCAGCCACTCGATGCCGGCCCGGATGTCGCTCATCCACTGGCGGTGGAAGGTATAGCTCCGGATCACATGGAGCTCGAGCTTGGAATGATCCGGCGTCCGGGAGTTGGCGTCCACCGCCAGGGCCACGAAGCCCTGCCGCGCCAGCTCGAGCGCCAGGCTCCGCATGTCGTCGGGAATCCCGGGATTCCCATGGGTGAGCACCACCGCCGGGAATGCTCCCTCGCCTCGCGGCCGGGCGAGGAAGCCGTTGATCGTCGCCTCGCCGTTGGGGAAAGTCATCGGACCCGCGAGCACGGTCGTGTCGGACGGGGCCGGATCGGACGCGCTCGCGGGGCGCTCCCGCGGGCCGCAGGCGGGTACCGCCGGTGCCAGGATCGAGATCATCAGGAGCGTGGCGGTGATGACGCGGATCGCCATGGTGCTACCTCGGATGACGGGTGGGGGATCGGATTCCGGTGCCCGACCATACGTCGTTCGCGGCGAGATGTTGCGGCCGGGGACGGCTCAGCCGGATCGCGCCCTCACCTGTTCTTCGGTGAGGCCGTAGAGCGGCGGTGCCGGCGCGTCGAGCATCCCCAGCATCAAGTGGATCTGGCCCCGGTGATGGACCTCATGCTCGACCATGGCGCGGAGCCACTTCCAGGTGGTGATCTCGACCCCCGCCGGGGTCCGGCATTTCCGCTCGAGGTCCGCGTCGGAGAGCGAGCGATAGATCCCGAGCGACTCGCCGGCCAGTCGATCGAAGAGCCCCACCACCGCGTCGTATCCGTCGGCCAGCTCCCGCCCGCATCCCCGATAGCGGCTGGGCCGGCCCGCCACGTTCTCGGCGAACATATAGCGCTCCATCGCCGCCAGGTGCCGGACGAGGTCGCCCAAGGTGAACTTGCCGGGGCGGTAGGTCCACTCCAGCCGATCGGGCGGGATGCAGGCGATCACCCGCC
>DATLZT010000244.1:0-2990 GCA_035573835.1 Gemmatimonadales bacterium | reverse complement strand
CCGGCGCGGGCGCCATCACCGGGAGGGCCGCGGCCACCGGCTGTCCCTCGAGCGCGCGAACCAGCTCCTCCGCGCCCTGGTACCGGTAGTGCGGCTCCTTCATCATGAGCTTCTTGACCACCTCGAACAGCCGCCGCTCGTCCGGCGTCTCGAGCGAGGGAATCGGGATCGGCTCCATGATGTGCTTGTAGCCGATCGCGAACCCGTCATCGCCGTCGTAGGGCACTTCCCCGACCAGGCACTGGTAGGCCACGATCCCGAGGCTGTAGAGATCGCTCCGCCCGTCGATGGTCTGGGCCCGCGCCTGCTCCGGGCTCATGTAGTGCGGCGTGCCGATCGACATCCCGGTACCGGTGAGGCGCTGCCCGCTCGCCGCCTTGGCGATGCCGAAATCGGACACCACCACCTGCCCGAACTCGTCGAACATGATGTTGTCGGGCTTGATGTCGCGGTGGACGATGCCGCGGCTGTGCGCGTAGCCGAGCGCGCCGGCGACCTCGAGCAGGATGCGGCGGATCTCCGGCGGGGTGAGCCGCTTCCGCTCCGCGAGGAGTTGCGAGAGCGAACGCCCCCGCAGGAGTTTCATGACGAAGTAGATCACCCGCCCGGAGCGGCCGACCCGGTAGATCGGGATGATGTTGGGGTGCTCGAGCTGGGCCGCGGTGCGCGCCTCGCGCTGGAAGCGCTCGACGAACTCGGCGTCGAAGGCCAGCGAGAACGGGAGGACCTTGACGGCCACTTCCCGCTCGAGCTGCCGGTCCCTGGCGCGGTAGACGATCGCCATCCCGCCGCGGCCGAGCTCCTCCAGGATCTCGTACTCGCCCGCGAGCGCCTCGCGCACCATGTCCAGCTCCGTGAGCTCGCCGGTGCCGACGGCGCGGATCGGCGTCGTGGCCTGGAGGTCCAGGCCACAGGAGGGACAGTAGCGGGCGTTGTCCTGGGTTTCGGTGCCGCAGCGGGAACAGAACATGGGCGCAAGCTACGCCCTCGCCGGGGGCAATTCAATCCCGGACGTCGAAGGCCCGCTCCCGTCGGACCTCCCGGCCCCGGTGGTCGGTCACGCGCACCTCGATCCGGTAGCGACCGGGGTCGAGCCCGCGGAGGTCGAGGCTCCGGTGCGCCCGGGTCACGGGCGCCGTCGCCGGCTCCCGGAAGGTGAGGCTCACCGCCACCGTGCGGCCGCCGAAGAGCCGCCGGAAGAACCCGCCGCCCTGGCGGGACACGACGACGCGGGTGGCGTAGCTCGTGCCCGGCGCGAGTCCGTACACCTCGTAGTAGAGGCGCAGCGGCTCGCCGCGGTCGAAGCGGCCGAGCGGGTTGAAGTAGACGGTGTCGTCCGGGGTCGGCTGCCACCGGGGGCCCACCCTCGCGGCCCCGAGGACCAAGTCGCTCAGGGCCGGCCCGTCGGCGTCGGTGGCGGGCGCGCTCGCGCTGTCGAGCGGCGACACCCGGCCCCGGCCCCCCGCGTGCTCGAGCGCCACCCGATACGTGAGCCGGCCCGGGATCGCCGGCACGCCGACCCGGCCGGTGAGGTGCTCGCCGGCCGCGAGGGGACGCGGCAGGGTGCTCGTCAGGGTGGTGTCGATCGCGCCGACCGGCTCGCCCCGCCAGTCGAACACGGAGGCCCGGAGCCGGATCGAGTAGACGTGGGCCGGTCCCGCGGAGTCGGGCGTGACCTCCCCCGCCGGCACGGCATAGGCCACCTGGAGCCGGGGCCGGCCGTCGTCGCCGCCCAGCGCGACCACCTGGGTCCGCGCCGTGAGCGGCGCGGCGAAGCGGAGCTCGTGGCTGTCGGTCGTGGTACCGAGCGCGATGCTCCGGCGGCCCCGCTCCCGCTCCTCCGCCAGGTAACGCGCGCGACTCGCCCCGCCCGCCACCGTCAACCGGGAGTAGAGCGGGGAGAACCCGCTGCGGGAGGCGAGCAGGTCGGCCGGGGCGCTGGTGGGGATGTCGAAGAGGCTCTCGACCAGGCGGTAGTCGTCCGGGTCCTCGCGAGCGTGGAAGTGGAAGATGAAGTCGCCGTCCTCCCGTGCGTACCGCCACGACTCGTTGCCGTAGGTCCCGTCGGCGCCGGGATCGGGGAGGGTGGCCCGCTCGGTGGGCTCGCCGTGGCGGATGTAGATGACGCCGCGGTCGTCGAAGTCCCGGCTGCCCGAGCGGTACCGCTCGACGTAATCGTAGCGCCGGCGCCACGGCCCGAGCGCGTACTGCACGCGGGCGCGGTGCAGGCGCCGGTAATGCTCGGCCAGACGCTCCCCCTCACCCCGGAGCGACAGGGCGGCGCGCTCCCGCCAGAAGGCGCGGAGATAGGCGACGCGTCGACCGCCCCGCTGGGCGTCGAGCTCCCGGAGCACGCTGTCGGCGGCCAGCGGCTCGAGGTCCTTGCGGTACTCGGCGACGCTCTCCGGGTCGTCCCAGCCGGCGCCCTCGTAGTAGGCCCGCGCGCCGTCCGCCACCTGGCCCAGGAGGAACCGGGTTCGCGCGATCTCGAGCAGGGCGAGCCCCGGCTTGCCGCCGCGGGTGTGGTATTCGAGGAAGGCGGCGAGCGCCGAGTCGGGATCGCCCGCGAGCCGCTCGACCCGTCCCCGGTGGAGCAGCACGGCCGGATCCCGCCCGGCCGCGGTGGGGGCGGCGAGTCGGAGCGCCCGGAGTGCCACCTCCAGCCTCGCATTGACCCGTTGGCCCAGCGCGGTGGCGGCGAGATCCACCAGGCCGCGGACGAAGGAGGGATCCACCGCGACGGCCCGGGCGAACGCCGCCGCAGCGCGGGTGGGCGCGTCCCGACCCAGCATCATGCGCAGGCCGGCGAGCAGCGTGACCGTCGGGTCGCCGATGCCGAGCTCGGCCCGGCCCAAACCGTACCAGGGGTAGGGCCAGGTGGGCTCCAGCTCGGCCGCCCACTCGAACTCGCTCGCCGCGTCCTCGTAGTGCGCCTTGCCCCCCAGCTCCCCCAGCCGCAGCGCCAGGAAGCCCAGCCGCAGGTGCTGCAG
>DATLZT010000243.1:0-13893 GCA_035573835.1 Gemmatimonadales bacterium | reverse complement strand
GGGCCCGCCTGCGCGTCGGCACCGCGCACGCCGGGGATCGTGTGGCAGGCGCCTCGCCCGTAGGCCCCGATCGCGACCCGCCCGCCCTCGCGATCGCCGCCGGTGAGCCGGGCCGCTTCCTCCCCGTCCGGTCCGGTGCCGCAGGCCCGCCAGGCGATCGCCCCGCTCCGGGCGTCGAGTGCGGTGAGCCAGCCGCACACGCCGAACTCCCCACCGCTGTTGCCGACCAGTACCTTGTTCCTCACCACCAGCGGCGCCATGCTCATCGACTCGCCCTGGTCGATGTCCCCCACCCTCCGCCAGATCTCCTCGCCGGTCTCGCCGTCCACCCCGATCGTGTGGGCGTCGAGCGTGTTGAGGAAGACCCCGCCGTCGGCGTAGGCGGCGCCGCCTCGTGTCCCCGGACGATGCCGGTCGGGAAGGTCCACGCCACCTGGAGCCGCCTGACGTCGGCCGCGGCGATCCCGTCGAGGCCGCGGTAGCGGGAGGACGAGTAGTCCTGGCCCACCCGGATCCAGCCCCCGTCCTCGGCCGGCCCATGGGCGGTCGTGGCCCGCGCGGTCCCGACCGCCCCGGTGGTCGCCGCCACGGTCACGGACTCCGCGGCGACGGGCGTCGTCGCCTTCGGGCGAACGGTCGCGCCGAGCGGCCCGCGGCGGTCGGTTCCATCGCCGCCGGGGGAGCCGGCGATCACGACGACGACCAAGGCGCGGCCCAGGCCGCGAGGCCGGCGAACGCTCGAGTAGGTCCCCGCGAGGTGGGATTCGGGCATGGCGCGACGGTGAGCGTGGCCCGGTCCGGCCCCTCGGGCACGGCCCCGGGGGAGCGAACGCCGGGGCTACCCCGCACGGGTAAGTACCCCGCACGCGGGCGCCCGAGCCCCGTCGGGGCGCTGGCCCATGGCTCGTCGTGCGCGTCGGGCAGCCGCTCGCGCTCCAGCCTGCCGCTTCCCGCCGCACCGAACGTCGGGGCGGTGATCCCGTCCGTCGGGTACGGCGACTCGTGACGCTCGAGCGGTTCCACCCCGCCTCGCGCGCCGAGCAGGAGGAGTACGCTTCCCCTTCGTGCCCCGCGACGATGGCGCCGCGGGGGTCGACAGCCGGGGAGCCGGATCAGTATATTGACAGTCTTCGATGGATTTGCTAGCTTCGGCTCATGAAGACGCTTCCCGTCCTCGGTTCGGAGCGTCGGCGCGGCGAGCGCTGCTCGGGGCGCGAGATCCGCCCTCGGCTCACGCCGGCGGAAGCCGAGCGCCTCACGGCGGATCTCACTCTCCTCGCGCACCCGGTGCGGCTCCAGCTCCTCGAGGTATTGGCGCGCTACGAGGGGCGGGTCTGCGTGTGTGATCTGGAGGCCGCGGTGCCGGTGAAGCAGCCGACCGTCTCGCACCACCTCCGCCTGCTCAGGGAGGCCGGACTGATCGACTGCGAGCGCCAGGGGCTTTGGGCCTACTACTTCGTGAACCGCGCCGCGCTGGACCACCTGCGGGAGCGGATCGCCGCGGGCCTCGACCGGCTCGGCTGACGCTTTTTGGTGCCCTCTTACATCGAAGGTGATCGATGCAACCTCACTCTCCCGGCCCGGACACCGTCGCCACCCTCCGTCCCGCTCGTCCCGATGACCTCCCGCGGGCTCGCCGCCTGCTCCAGGCGTGCGAGCTCCCGACCGGTGGGGTCGAGGACCAGTTCGGTCCCCAGTACGTGGTCGCGGAGGTGGAGGGGGACATCGTCGGCCTCGAGGGGATCGAGCGCTACGGGCGCTACGGCCTCCTCCGCTCGGCCGCGGTCCGGGACGACTGGCGCGGGCGCGGGTTGGGCGAGGCGCTGACCCGGGATCGTCTCGAGTGGGCAACGCAGGAGGGGCTGGAGGCGCTCTTCCTCCTCACCACCACCGCCGGCGACTACTTCCCCCGATTCGGCTTCCGGCCGGTCGAGCGGAGCGAGGTGCCGGAGGAGGTCCGTCGGTCGGCGGAGTTCGTCGGCATCTGCCCCGCGAGCGCCATCGCCATGCGGCTCGACCTGGGCGCGCGGTGAAGCCGTCGGGGCGGCGACCCGGCGCGAGGCAACCACTCTGTCTTGAAGGGGACGACCCATGGCGGCCGACGACGTGAAGCAAACGGTTCGGGAGAAGTACGGACAGGCGGCGCTCCGGGTGCACCGCGGTGGGGCGAGCTCCTGCTGCGGCGTCGCCCCGGCCCCGGCCGGGCGGGACCCGATCACCGCCGATCTCTACACCGGCGACGAGACCGCCTGCCTGCCGCGGGAGGCGGTGGTCGCCTCCCTGGGGTGCGGCAATCCCACCGCGCTGGCCGAGCTCCGGCCGGGCGAGGTGGTCCTGGACCTCGGCTCCGGCGGCGGCATCGACGTGTTGCTCTCCGCGCGACGGGTGGGGCCCACCGGCAAGGCCTACGGCCTCGACATGACCGACGAGATGCTCGCGCTGGCGCGGGAGAACCAGCGGAAGGCGGGGCTCGAGAACGTGGAGTTCCTGCGGGGGGATATCGAGAACATCCCGCTCCCCGACGCCTCGGTCGACGTCGTCATCTCCAACTGCGTCATCAATCTCTCGGCCGACAAACGGCGCGTGCTCCGGGAAGCGTACCGGGTCCTCAAGCCCGGCGGACGCTTCGCCGTCTCCGACATCGTGGTCCGGGGCGAGCTCCCGGCCGACGTCCGGCGCAGCATGGAGCTCTGGGTGGGATGCGTCGCGGGCGCGCTGGAGGAGGGCGAGTTCCTGCGGCACCTGGCCGAGGCGGGATTCGCCGACGCCTCGATCGAGCCGACGCGGATCTACGAGTTCGAGGACGCCAAGGCCTTGCTGGCCGGGGTCGGTCGGGACGCGACGATCCTCGCCCGCGAGATCGGTGGGCGGGTGATGGGCGCGTTCGTGCGGGCCCGGAAGCCCTGAGGCGAACGGCGTGGTGCGCTACGCCCTGATCTCCGACGTCCACGCCAACCTGCCGGCGCTCGAGGCGGTGCTCGCCGACGTCGGGCGCCGGGCGGGAGTGGATGCCGTCTATCACCTCGGCGATCTCGTCGGCTACGCCCCCTGGCCCGACGAAACGGTCGGGCGGATCCGCGAGGCCGGGATCGCGGGCGTGGCGGGGAACTACGACTCGACCGTCGCCACCGGCCACCCCCACTGCGGTTGCCGCTACGAGGACCCTCGGCAAGAGGAGCTCGCGCACCTGAGCTACGCCTGGACCAGGGATCACGTCTCCGCCGAGACCCGGCGGTTCCTCGGCACGCTCCCGTTCCGGTTCGATGTCTGTCCGCGGGGGGGCCACGCCGGCGGACCCCGTCTGGTGTTGGTGCACGGCACCCCGACGGTGAACACCCTCTACTGGACCGGGGACCGCGACGACGCCTTCTGCCTCAAGATGGCGGCGCTCGCCGGGCTCCGGGCCGGCGACGTGATCGCCTTCGGACACACCCACCTCCCATGGCACCGGACGGTGGCGGGCATCCACTTCGTGAACGCCGGCAGCGTGGGCCGGCCGAAGGATGGGGATCCGCGGGCGGGCTACGCGGTGGTCGATTTCCGCGCGGACGGGGTGGAGGTCGAGTTCCGCCGGGTGGGGTACGACGTCGAGGCGGCCGCCCGGGCGATCCGGGCCAGCGGGCTGCCGGACGACCTCGCCGAGCATCTCCTGACCGGCGGGCGGGCGGCGGGCGCGGAGCGCCGGGGCTAGCTCGGTGGGAGCGGCACTTTCGCCCGGGACCGGGGACGTGCTTCATTCAGGGCGTCTTCGATCCTGAGCCGCGGCCGAGCGCCGCAGGGAGGTGACATGCGAGTTTCCGCCGCCGCCGCCGCGCTGGCCCTGCTGCTCGCCGGGGCGCCGCGGGTCGAGGAGTTCGACATCCCGACGCCGAACGCCGCGCCGCACTGCCTCGTGGCCGCGCCCGACGGCGCCATCTGGTTCGTCGAGATCGGGGCCAACAAGCTGGGTCGCTTCGACCCCGGGACGAAGCGCTTCACCGAGTGGCCCATGCCCACCGAGGCCTCGCGGCCGCACGGGATCGCCTGGGGGCCGGACGGGCGGCTCTACGTCACCGAGCAGGCCGGTAACAAGATCGCCGCGTTCGATCCGCGGACCGAGCGGTTCACCGAGTATCCCGTCCCTACCGAGGGCGCCGGCCCGCACACCCCCATCGCCGGGCCCGACGGGGCGATCTGGTTCACCGAACAGCGGGGCAACAAGATCGGCCGCCTCGACCCCCGCAGCGGGCGGATCACGGAGTACGAGGTGCCCACCCCCAACGCCAACGCCTACGGGATCATCGCCGGTCGGGGGGAGGCGGCGATCTACTTCGCCGAGCTCAACGGGCACAAGTTGGGGCGGGTGGACATCCGGAGCGGCAGGGTGGAGGAGTTCCCCACCCCCACCCCCAACTCCGGCGTCCGCCGCCTCGCAGTGGACCGGGACGGCGGGATCTGGATGACCTACTACCGGGCCGGGATGGTGGCGCGGTTCGACCCGAAGACGCGCAGCTTCCGCGAATATCCCGCGCCCGGCGGTCCGAAGAGCCAGCCCTACGCGGTGAGCGTCGATTCCACCGGCAAGGTGTGGTTCAACCAGTTCGAGCCCTCGCTCAATGATCTGGTCGAGCTGGACCCCGCCACCGGCCGGACCACCAGCCACAAGATCCCGACCGGCCCGGCGCTGGTGCGGAAGCTCACGGTCGACGCCGACAACACCGTTTGGTACGGCAACAACGGCCAGCACAAGATCGGCAGGGTCGTCCGCTGAGGGGGCCGGACGCGCGAACCGCCCGGTGGAGGTCGGACCTCCGCCGGGCGGTTCGTTGCGTGGCGGCTCCCCGCGCTACTCCGTCAGGACATCGAGGTAGCGGGGGAAGGTGTCGAGGATCTTCCCGGTGCCCCGGACCACGCAGGTGAGCGGGTCCTCGGCCACCCGGACGTCGAGCCCCGTCTCCTGCTGGAGCAGCAGGTCGAGCCCGCGGATCAGCGCGCCGCCGCCCGTGAGGACGATCCCGTGCTCCAGGATGTCGCTGGCCAGCTCGGGGGGGGTGAGCTCGAGGGCTCGGCGGACCGCGTTCACGATCCGGCCGATCGGCTCCTGGATCGCCTCCCGGATGTCGGCGGCGTGGACCGTCACCGTCTTGGGAAGCCCGGAGACGAGGTCACGCCCCTTCACCGGCATCGCCTGCTCGTCGTCGAAGGGGACCGCCGAGCCGATGCGGATCTTGATCGTCTCCGCGGTGGGCTCGCCGATCAGCAGGCTGTAGTGCTTCCGCATGAACTGGATGATGGCGTGGTCCATCTCGTCGCCGCCGGTCCGGATGGAGGCGTCGCAGACGATCCCCGACAGGGCGATCACCGCGATGTCCGTGGTCCCGCCGCCGATGTCCACCACCATATTCCCCCGGGGGGTATCCACCGGGAGGTCCGCGCCGATCGCCGCGGCGATCGGCTCCGACACCATGTAGAGCTTCTTGACGCCGGCCGATCGGGCGGAGTCGCGCACCGCCCGCCGCTCCACCTCGGTGATGCACGAGGGGACGCAGACGATCACCGTCGGCTTCACCCGGAGGACGTGGCGCTCGATCACGAACCGGAGGAACTGGCGGAGCATCTTCTCCGCCACCTCGTAATTGGCGATCACGCCGTCCTTCATCGGGCGCACCGCCAGGATCCCGTCGGGCGTCCGTCCCAGCATCCGCTTGGCGTCGAGCCCGATGCCCAGGATGTTCCCGGTGGCTTGGTCGACCGCCGCCACCGACGGCTCGTTCAGGACGACCCCCTCGCCCTTCACGAGCACCAGGGTGTTGGCCGTGCCGAGGTCCACTGCGATCTCGCGGGCGGGGAGGAACGACATCCGCCGTCGCGCGACGGTTTGCCGCATTCCGTCAGGGTTTCTTGCCGTATACGGCTCCGCCGCGCGCGGGGCGCTCGGCTCGAGAACAGCAGTCACGGGGCGCTTCCTTCTGGTTCAGGTTCGGGCCGTCGGTGGACCGGACGTGGCAAAGTCCTGCGAGTCGCTCACTTGGAGCCCTTCTCGTGGTGCGTGGGAGACCAACGTGGGATGCTTCGTCAGGAGTTCGATGACTGCGCGGTCCAATCGCGGGTGCAAATCGCTGCAAGATGCGATCCACCGCGCCGGACGCCGCGCCGCTCGGCACCCCGGCGCGAGGACGACGGCACGGGACCGGAGCAGCGTGGTATCTAAGGCTACAGGCCCAGTCCGCCGCTCGACGATGGGGAGGAGAGCCGATGACCGACGCCGACCGGGTGCCCGACGACATCGACGAGGCGTTGAACCCTCACCGTGACGAGGAACAGCGGCGTGCCGCCGAGCACGCCGTCCAGTTGCTGCGGGGGCGGGGGGTGATGCTTCGGGGTGACGAGAGTACCGAGCAATTGGCCGATCTGCTGGCCGCGGTGGAGCGGTTCGAGATCGCGGTGCAGGCCCGGGGCGGCGACTCGATGGTCAACACCCCCGACTCGTCCCGGCCGGAGAATCCGGCCTACGTCCTCCCGGTCCGCCGCGGGGACGAGCCGGTCGACGACTACATCCTGCGGATCGTCCACGCCACCGACCGGGTCATGCGGGGCGGTGGCTGATCCCCCGCCCGGCGGTACGGGGCGTCCGGGCCAGCGGGCGGCCGCCCGCCGACCGGGCGCACGACTCGTCGGGGCGTTCCAGCTGGGGCCGGTGACCGGCCCCGGGCACGACGGGCAGCCGGGTGTTCGCCTGTCCCACGACCCACTCGCGGTCGCCCACCCGCAGCGTGTTCTCGAGCTCCCGGTGGATCACCAGCCGTGGCACCGGGACCTTCCCGAGCTCGGGGCCCCAATCGAGGTCGCCCAGTGACGGGAGCTGTGCCCCGAAATAGGGGCCGATGCGGCTGGGCCACTCGTTCCGCCATCGACAGACGTCCGGCGCCAGTCGGGCGAGGCCGGTGTCCCCGAACGTCGGCGGGGTGGCGATCCTGGTCACCTCCCGGCAGTGCGCCGCCTCGTTCCCGGCGAGCTCGCCCGCCTTCACCCGCGCCTGGAGCCGGACCCACGCCGAGGAATCCGTCCTCGCCCGTCGGCTGGACATCAGCGAGTCGGAGTAGGGGGTCCAGCGTGGGGCCACCGAGTCCGCCCCCACCGCCGCCCGTACCCCCCTCGACATCCACCAGGTCGTGCGCCAGGCTCACCGTCGAAAGCGGAACGCTGTCCGAGCGGCCCCGGCTGCGGAAATCGACCGGCTCCGCCTCCAGGTGGGGCCGGTCAGGGCGTCCAGGTCATCGGCCAGATACAGGGCGCTGGGCGCGAGGACGATTCGCGGGCCCGAGCCTACGACCCGGTGGAAGAGACGTGCGCTGTCGGGCGTGACGGCGAAGCCCGCGTGGATCGGGAGAGCGGGGTGCTGCGGGGCGGCCGCCGGCGCGGGACGGTGCCCGGCGCCGCAGCCCCAGAGCAGGAGGACGGCCGCGATCAAGAAGCGCTTCATTAATGTAAGCGAATGCAAGCGAGTCGCTGGGTGGTGATCGGTCGTGCGGGCCGAGCTCGGCGCTCATCTCTCCCGCAAGATCTCCCGCAGGACCGCGGGGCCCACCAGTCCCTTCGACCGCGCCACCCGGAGCAACACCGCCAGGCGCGCCGCCTCGGCCGCGGCCACCTCGCGGCCGAAGGGGGTGAGCCGGTAGTACCGACGGCGCTCGTCGTCCGATTCCGCCGGTCGGTCTCCTGTTTCCTCGAGAAGGCCGTCCCGCACCATCCGGTGGATGGTGGCGTAGAGGGTCCCGGACCGTACCCCGGCCTCGCCCTCGGTCTGCGCGGCGACCTCTCCCCGGATGGCATACCCGTGCCGAGGTCCGTCGCCCAGCGCGAGGAGGATGTGGAAGACCGGGTGGCTCAGGGGCAGGAGGTCCTCCGGGTCCCGCAGGCGTCGAACGGCTGCCCGCCGCTCGTCGATGCTCCGCACCATGTGGTGGCTCCTGGCCCCCCGCCGCATGACGAGCCCGGTCGGCGGGAGGATTCAGCGGTGGATTGTCGATTTCCCCGGTCCTCGTTCGTAGCTGGGATGGAATCGGCCCGGAGTGGGGCGCCGCGGCCGGGTAGATTCCCCTTTCCCCACCATCCAAGCACGGAGGAACGTCATGCCCAAGTACCTCCTTCTACTGCGGGACTCCGGGGAGTTCCCCGCTGGGCTCGGTGCCGATGAGATCCGAGGTATCATCCAGCGCTACGTCGCGTGGAGCGACCGCCTGCGCGCGGCGGGCCGGCTGCTCGCAGCCGAGAAGCTGCGGGACGGGGAGGGGAGGGTGATGCGCCGGACCGGCTCGCGCAACGGCGTGACCGACGGACCGTTCAGCGAGGCGAAGGAGGTGGTTGGCGGATTCTACCTGCTCGACGCCGGGAGCTACGAGGAGGCGGTGCGGTTGGCGGAGGATTCGCCCCACCTCGAGTTCGGCTCCATCGAGATCCGCGAGATAGAATCGCTCTGACCCGCCACGAATCGAGACACCGCCGGGCGTAACAGACCGTTCCAGAAGCTCCGATTCGATGCACGATTCGGTGGCCGGTGCGGCCCGGGCCGGGCTCGGCTCAGGCCCCCCGGCCCGGGCCGACGTGCGCAAGTGTAAGCAGCCAAAGGCGTTGCCACAGGGCCCTGCTGCCGCCCGGTTCGCGTCGGGCAGTTCGGCCCGGCTCGCTTCAACGGGTACGCCGCTTGCCACCCCTCCCGCCTGCAATTCCCAGTGGGGGATTGGGTGGGTCGCTTCGTGGGTGGCATGGCAATCTCCGTCGCCGGGACTGCGCTTTGTCGGGGTGGCGGCGGTGCTGGCCGACCAGGCGGGCCTGCCGCTCCCGGGCCGTCCGGCGGCCACGTTCACGAGCGCCGATCGGGCGATCGCCGGGTCGCCATCACTGCCTCCCCGACGTCCGACGGCCTGGCCCGCGCCTTCCCCATCCCCGGCGACTGCGGCGACCGGTGCACCCTGCACCCGGGGATGAGGGGCCGCATCCGGGCACGGTGGAGGGGGCGGGCGCCCCCGATTTGCGAAATCGGCCGGCTCATCCCACCGTTGGACGTCACCCATCAGGGGGTCGCGTGACTCATCTCCGCCCCTCCCGGCGCCCCGTGGGCGCGCTCGCCCTCGCGTTGGTCGCCGGCGTCACCTCCCCGGCCGCGGTGGCACCCGCCGCCGCGCAGTCGCTCCTCGACCGCCCGCCCAATCTCTCCGGCGACTTCGTCGGCCGTCCGGGAACGGTCCACTTCAACTTCCTGCACCGGTTCATCGCCGGTGACGCGCCGGAGCGGAAGGTCTCGAACTTCCCGACCTTCTTCCTCGCGGCCGGGATCACCTCGCGGGCGCTGGTCGGGCTCCACTACTCGACCAATTCGACGCTGGCCCCGCGGTATCCGAATGAGTGGGAGTTCTTCGGGCGTTTCGCCCTGCTCTCCGAGGATCGGGGAAGTCCGCTCGACCTGGCGGGGCAGGTGGGCTACAACCTGGCGGCGGAGGGGGTGGACGGCGAGGTGTCGCTGGCCAAGCGGATCGGGCCGGTCCGCGCGATCGTCGCCACCCGGGTCCTCTCGAACCCGTACGAGGAGGGGAACACGCAGGTGGCGCTCGGTGCGGGCGGCACCGTCCGGCTCACCCGGCACGTGGCGCTCGCCGGGGACGTGGCGGCGCTCACCGACCGGGACGAGGCGCGGGGGGAGAAGGTGGCCTGGAGCGCGGGGCTCCATCTCGCGATCCCCAACAGCCCCCACACGCTCTCGCTCCAGGTGACCAACACCAACACCGCCACGCTCCAGGGCGCTTCGCGGGGGGGCTCGGAGCGGCGGTATGGCTTCGAGTTCGTGGTGCCGATCACGCTGGCGCGTTACTTCGGCGGGCGGCCCAAGGCGCCGCCGCCGCCCGCCCAGCCGCCGGCCGAGCCCCCGGCGGCTGCCGGTCGGACGGTCGACGCGGCCATGCGGAGCCTGGCCTTCGTCCCCGCCCGGGTGGAGATCGCCGCCGGCACGACGATCGTCTGGCGGAACGACGACCAGCTGGCCCACACGGTGACCGCCGACGACGGCTCGTGGGACTCCGGTGTGATCCAGCCCGGCGCCGCCTGGCGCCGCACCTTCGACCGGCCCGGCACCTACCCCTTCCACTGCACGCCGCACCCCTTCATGAAGGGGACGGTCGTGGTGAAGTGAGGCCCCGATGCGCGCCAGTCGCCGACTCGCCCTCTCGCTCGCCCTGGGCGCCACCGCGCTCGCCTCCGGCGTCGCCGCCTGCTTCTCGGAGCGCTCCTCCGGCTCCCCGGCCGCGCCGGGAGACGGCGAATGCACCATCCCGCTCAACCCCGACGTGCTCGGCGCGACGCTGGTCGTGATCCGGGACTTCGCCTTCCAGCCGGCGGAGCTCCGGGTGCGCCCCGGCACCAAGGTCGCCTGGGTCAACTGCTCCGCCGCCGGGGATCCCGCCCACACCAGCACCGCGGACGGCGGGGCGTGGGACTCGCCCTCCCTCGGCGCCGGAGCGACGTTCTCGCGGGTGTTCGACCAGGCGGGGACGTTCGCCTACCACTGCGAGCCGCACCCCTTCATGACGGGGCGAGTGGTGGTGGACTAGGACGGGACGGGAGCGGCGGGTGGGGCGACAGGATAACAGGATAGTAAGAAGGGGCGACCCGGACCGGGCCGCCCCTTCCCGATCAGAGGCGGAGGCGGAGGTCGATGTCCACCAGGATGTCGGGCGGGGTCTCCTCGAAGACGATCCGCCGCTCGACCGTGCGGATGACCAACTTCTGCACCGGGCCCTTCCCCTTGCCCTTGCCGTTCGAGCCCCGGCGGTAGTAGACCACCCGGGTCGGACCCGACTCCTCGATCCGGACCACCTCGAAGCCCTGCTTGGCCAGCACGTCGCGGGTCACGACGACGGCGCGGTCGGTGGAGATGGCGTAGCGCTTCGACTTGCCCTGCGCCTCGGCCATCGAGGGCGCGGCCAGCGTGAGCGCCGCTGCGGCGAGCAGCGGGACGATCGTTCGGCGCGACATGGCTCTCCTCGGTTCGGTTTCCACGGACGGCGCCGTCCGTGCGGCGCCGGTTGTCCGCCCGACGGGCGAATATAGCGGCGCGCCGCCCCGCGCCGATGTGGAGCGGGGCACCGGCGGGGTGTGAGCTAGTACCCGCCCCGCTTGAATCGGTCGATCGCGCGGCGGTCCCGCTTGGTGGGCCGCCGCTTGTCGGACTCGAAGAGCGGCGAGGCGAGCCGGAGGCGCTCGGCCGCGGCCTCCCGGGCGGCCTTGCTCTCGGGCCGCTCCTCGTAGAGCTTCGCCGCCTCCGGCGCGGGACCCCGCCGCTCCGAGAGCCCGCGGACGATCACCCGGTACTCGTACGGCCCTTGGCGGATCTCCACGTCGTCTCCCACCTGCACCTGCTTGGCGCGCTTCACCCGCTCGCCGTTCACGTGCACCTTGCCGCCGTCGATGGCCTCGGCGGCGAGCGAGCGGGTCTTGTAGAACCGGGCGGCCCAGAGCCACTTGTCGAGCCGGACCCTCACGAGGTCGTCCATTCACCTTTCCCGCGGTCGGATCGGGGTCGCCCGGGTAAGATAGTCCACCCGCCGGGGCGGTGGGGCTCGTCGCCCGGCGGGCCGCCAGGGTCCAGTGTATCATCCTCACACCGCCCCCACGCGAGGAAGCACGGCGATGCGCATCTGGCCCGGACGGCCCTATCCCCTGGGCGCCACCTTCGACGGCGAAGGCACCAACTTCGCCCTCTTCTCGGAGAACGCCACGGCGGTGGAACTGTCGCTGTTCGACGCCGAGGAGCGCGAGATCCAGCGGGTCCGGTTCCGGGAGCGGACCGCGGGGATCTGGCATGCCTATCTCCCGGAGGTGCGTCCGGGCCAGCTCTACGGGTACCGGGTGCACGGACCCTACGCTCCCGAGCGGGGGCATCGGTTCAATCCCGCCAAGCTCCTGCTCGATCCCTACGCCCGCGCGGTGAACCGGCCGGTGCGCTGGAACGAGGCGCTGTACGACTATCGCCGGGGCGCCGGTGACGCGCCGGAGCCCGACGACCGCGACAGCGCGCCGGGCATGCCCAAGTGCGTGGTGGTCGAGTCGGCCTTCAGCTGGGAGGGGGACGAACCGCCCCGGACCCCGTGGAACCGGACGGTCATCTACGAGTGCCATGTGAAGGGGATGACGGTGCGGCACCCCGAGGTCCCGGAGCCGCTCCGGGGCACCTACCTCGGGCTCTCGACCGACGCCGTGATCGACCACTTCCTCCGGCTCGGGGTGACCGCGGTGGAGCTGCTCCCCTGCCACCAATCGCTCGCCGAGGACTTCCTCCAGCGCCGCGGCCTCACCAACTACTGGGGCTACAGTTCGATCGGGTATTTCGCCCCGGACGTCCGCTTCGCCACCGCGGGACTGGGCCAGCAGGTGGCGGAGTTCAAGACCATGGTGAAGCGGCTGCACCGGGCCGGGCTGGAGGTGATCCTGGACGTGGTGTACAACCACACCGGCGAGGGGAACCACCAGGGCCCCACGGTCTGCTTCCGGGGTATCGACAACGCGGTCTACTACCGGCTCGATCCCGGCGACCCCCGCCGCTACGTGGACTACACCGGCACCGGGAACACGCTGGATCTCACCCACCCCCGCGTGATGCAGCTGGTGATGGACAGCCTGCGCTACTGGGTCACCGAGATGCGCGTCGACGGCTTCCGCTTCGATCTCGCCCCCACGCTGGCGCGGGGTCGCTCCGGGTTCGACCCGCGGAGCCGCTTCTTCGAGATCATCCAGCAGGACCCGGTCCTCTCCCGGGTGAAGTTGATCGCCGAACCGTGGGACCTCGGGCCCGACGGCTACCGGCTGGGGCAGTTCCCGGTCGGATGGGCGGAGTGGAACGATCGCTACCGCGACACGGTCCGCCGCTTCTGGCGGGGCGATCCGGGACAGGTCGGGGAGCTGGCGTACCGCCTCGCCGGGAGCAGCGACCTCTACGAGGCCAACGACCGGCGGCCCTACGCCAGCGTGAACTTCGTGACCTGCCACGACGGCTTCACGCTGCAGGACCTGGTGAGCTACGAGCGGAAGCACAACGAGGCGAACGGCGAGGGGAATCGCGACGGCCACGACGAGAACCTGAGCCGGAACTGGGGCGCCGAGGGTCCCACCGACGCGCCGCACGTGGTGCGGCTCCGGGAGCGGATCAAGCGCAACCTCCTCGCCACGCTGGCGTTCTCGCAGGGCATCCCGATGATCTCCCACGGCGACGAGATCGGCCGGACCCAGGGGGGCAACAACAACGCCTACTGCCAGGACAACGAGACGACCTGGGTCGATTGGAACCTCGGTCCCCGGGAGCGGAGCCTGCTCGAGTTCGTGCGGGAGGTCTTCGCCCTCCGGCACGCCAACCCGATCCTGCGGCGGCGCACCCACTTCCTCGGCCGGCCCACGTCCGGCACCGGCGAGAAGGACCTCTCCTGGCACCGCCCCGACGGCCAGGAGATGACCGAGGCCGACTGGCTCGACCCCAAGGCGCACGTGCTGGGCATGATGATCCACGGCCGCGCTACCGACGAGGTGGACGCACGGGGCCGCCCCGTCTTCGGCGACACGCTGCTGCTCCTGGTGAACGGCGGCGCGCGCTCCCGCCACTTCACCCTCCCGGTGCCGTCGGAGCCCGGGGCCTGGGTCGAGGTGCTCAACACCGCGCGGCCGGGGCCCCGGGTGGTGCGCGCCCCGGCGGTTGCGTTGGTGGCCCATTCCCTCATCCTGCTCCGGCGCGAGAGCCGGAGCTGACGCGGGGCGATGGCCGGCCGCCCCGCGCTCGCCGCGCTCGCCGCGGAGGACGGGGCACGGCCGCTACCGCCCCTGGTGGTGGCCGTCGACCGGGGCCGCGCGCCGGTGCTCCCGGCGGGGGCGGGC
>DATLZT010000242.1:0-8752 GCA_035573835.1 Gemmatimonadales bacterium | reverse complement strand
GGCCCGAGCCGCATCCGCTCTTCCGGGTCGTCCCCGGCCCCATCGCCGAGTGGGAGCGACCGGCAAGACGTCCGGGCTGAGCGATGGGTGATCGACTTCGTGCAGATTGGCGTGGAGGTGATCGACTATGGGTACGTGGGGGCCAGGCACCTTCGAGAACGACGAGGCCAGCGACTGGGTGTACGAGCTCGAGGAGGCCGAGGACACCACGCTGTTGCGTGAGGCGCTGGAGGTGGTGGCCGAGCCGGAGGGCTATATCGAGGCCCAGGACGCGGCGATCGCGCTGGCCGCCGCCGAGGTCGTGGCCGCGCTCGCCGGCCACCCGGCGCCGGATCTCCCGGAGGAAGTGGAGGCGTGGGTCGCCTCGCATCGCCGGGCGCCGGTCCGGGAGCTCGTCTCGCTGAGCATCCGGGCGGTGGACCAGATCCTCGCCGACTCGGAGCTCAACGACCAGTGGGCGGAGACGGCGGACCACGTGCTCTGGGTCGATCGGGTGCAGGAGCTCCGCTCCCGGCTCGAGGGGTGAGCGGGCCCGCCGGCGGGGCGTGCCGGGGGATGGGAACGCTCGAAGCGATCCGGCTCAAGCGAGCCCGACGGGGTCCGATGGACCCGATAACCCAGGCCAGGCTCGTCGTCGGGCGGGGGCCCGCTGGCAACGCCGATCCGGGGGGCCGCCGTCAGGTGGCCCGCCGCGAGGCCGAGGCTCGGACAGAGCGCATGTGGGAGCTCGGTGCCGTGGTGGATCCCTCGGTCCGGTGGGCGAAGCTCCTCGTGTCCGGGGTCGCGCTCGCGGGGAGCCGCGGCCGAATCCTCCGGATCGGCGGGTGCCGCCTGCGGATCACGGGGGACGCCCGCCCCTGCGAGCGGATGGGTGGGGCGCACGCCGGGCTCCTGGCCGCCATGCGCGCGCCCTGGCCTGGGGGCGCGTTCGCCAACCTGGTGGTGGGCGGCTCGATCGCGACTGGGGCGCCGGTGGACCGCTTGGGCCCCCTGGGCTTCCCCGCCTAGTTTCCGAGCCATGCAGTTCTTCACCCCCGAGTGGCACGAGGCGGACCTCCCCCAGGCCGAGACCGACGCCGTCTTCGCGGCCTACGATCGCCACCTCGAGGCGATCTGGCCCCGGCTCCACGCCACGGTGCGGGTGCTGGCGAACGACCTGGTGCTCCAGGACGCGCTCATCCGCCGAGTGGTGCTCGACCGGGGCGAGCGGGAGTTCCGGCTCGAGCTCCGCGCCGGCGACGACCACGCCGGCTACTTCGATGCCGACCTGACCTACCTCGGCGCCGTGGTGGACGCGGCCGACGTAGCCCGCTTTGCCGCGGCGGCGCGCGACCCCGAGACGGAATTGCTCTACGACGAGCTGGATCTCGGCGACCAGGACACCTTCGTGCACCGCCTGCTCTTCTGGCCCTATCGGGAGTGCGAGGTGCTCTTCAGCGCCCTCGCGCTCCGGGTGGCGCCGCGGGCCGACCGCGCGGTACCGCTCTTCCCGGATCGGTTCATCGAGGTCGGCCAGCGGGCGCTCTGACCCGGGGTCGGCGGGTGCCGGGACCACTCCTTCGCACGACGGAGGTCGGATGGCTGGAGGCGAGCTCGCGCGGACGCCCGCGCCGCCTTACTACGCGGTGATCTTCTCGTCGCAGCGCACCCCGGGGGACGACGGCTACGGGGACATGGCGGCCCGGATGATGGAGCTCGCGGCCGGGCAACCGGGATTCCTCGGCGTGGAGAGCGCCAGGGGGCCGGACGGGTTCGGCATCACCGTGTCGTACTGGGCGAGCGAGGAGGCCATCGCCGCGTGGCGGCGCCACGCGGAGCATCGGATCGCCCAGGAGCTGGGACGCACCCGCTGGTACGCCGATTACTCGGTTCGCGTGGCCCGGGTGGAGCGGGCACGCGCGCCGACTCGCGCCGGGAGGTCTTGATGTCCCAGCCCTCGCCGCCCGAGCCGGGCCGGATCTCGTGGGTGGACCTCACCGTCCCCGACGCGGCCACGATCCGGGACTTCTACCGCGAGGTCGTGGGCTGGGCCACCTCCGACGTCGACATGGGGGGCTACCTGGACTACTGCGTCCACCCGGCCCCCGGTGCCGACCCGGTCGCCGGTATCTGCCACGCCCGCGGCCCGAACGCCGCGCTGCCGGCCGCCTGGATGATCTACATCACCGTGGCGGAGCTCGATTCGGCGCTCGAGCGGTGCCGCACCCTGGGGGGCTCCGTTGTCGCGGGACCGTCCGGCGGGAGCGGGCAGGGTCGACTCGCGGTCATCCGGGACCCGGCCGGTGCGGTGGCCGCGCTTTACGAGCCGCCCGCCAACCGGTGATCCCACCAGGAACGCAATCGCCGATGGGGAGTCGACGATGACCAGCGTGCGCATCGAGCGTCCCGAGCCCACCGAGTACGCGCCGCACTACGGGTCGTATATCGACGCGGTGCCCGACGGCGACCCGCTCGGGCACCTCGAGCGGCAGCTCGAAACCACCCACGCGCTGCTCGCGCCCATCCCGCCCGAGCGCGCCCGTTTCCGGTACGCCCCCGGCAAGTGGTCCGTGGTCCAAGTGATCGGCCACCTGATCGACGCGGAGCGCATCTTCGCGTACCGCGCCCTGCGGTTCGCCCGCGCCGACCGTACCGAGCTGCCCGGCTTCGACGAGAACGCGTATGTCGCCGCCGGAGGGTTCGAGGACCGGCCGTTCGCGTCGGTGCTCGACGAACTGGCGGCGGTCCGTGGGGCCACGATCGCGCTCTTCGGCGGACTCGACCCGGACGCCCTGCGCCGGCAGGGCGTCGCGAACGGCCACCCGGTCTCCGTCCGGGCCCTCCTGTACATCATCCTCGGCCACGAGCGCCATCACCTCGCGGTGCTGCGCGGTCGCTACGGCATCGGCTGACGCGGCGCCATGAGCCCGCTCCGGATCCGGCCGGCCACGGTCGACGACGTCCCGCTCGTCCTGGAGCTCATCCGGGGCCTGGCGGAATACGAACGGCTGGCTCACGAGGTCGTGGCGACCGAGGAGCAGCTCCGCGCCTCGCTGTTCGGCCCGCAGCCGGGCGCCGAGGTCGTGCTCGCCTACGTGGGAGAGGAGCCGGCCGGGTTCGCGCTCTACTTCCACAACTATTCCACCTTTCTTGCCCAGCGCGGCCTGTATCTCGAGGATCTGTTCGTCCGCCCGGCGTGGCGCGGCCGGGGGATCGGGTACGCCCTCCTCCGGCACCTGGCGCGGCTGGCGCTCGAGCGGGGGTGTGGGCGGCTGGAGTGGCGGGTGCTCGACTGGAACGCCGACGCGATCCGCTTCTACGAGCGCATCGGCGCCAAAGCGATGAGCGACTGGACCGTGTATCGTCTGGCCGGCGACGCGCTGGTCCGCCTGGCGGACTCGCCGGCTCCCTCCGCGCCCTGAGCCGTCTCGCCCCGCGACGGCACCGCGTTCGATTTTTCGCCGGTCCGGAACCGGCCAGAATCGAGACGCCGGGGAGTGCCGAAGCTGGCACGATGCGGGCGGCGGGATCGTGAGCGACGTCACGGTACGGCAGCCTCGTGAGGCGCACATTCCAGCCGTTCCCACCGCGCGATCGTTCGTCTCCCCGGAGGATGCATGGCGCGCTTCCAGGCCCGGCTCAAGCCCGAGCACCGGCTTCGGTATCGCGGGATCAACCCCCTCTCCTGGTACGATGTCGTCCCCCTCTTTCCCGGCGTCACCCAACGGATGTGCACCCTGGACGGCGAGCGCCTCGCGCGGCTCAAGGTGGGGCGCGACTACGTGACCGTCCACGCCCGGCATTTCGAGATCCGCCCCAAGCCCGCCGCCCCGGCGGAGGATCGCCAGATCCCGGCCTGAGCCCCGCGGCGCGGCGAACTTGCCGTGCGGCCCGGCGGCGTCCATAGTTCCGGGAGCCGCCGCCGGGAGCAGCCACGTGGCCCGCATCGCCATCACCCGCGCCGATATCACGACGCTGGCGGTCGACGCCGTCGTCAACGCCGCCAACGAGTCGCTCCTCCCCGGCGGCGGCGTGAGCGGCGCCATCCATCGGGCCGCCGGTCCCGAACTGGAGGCCGAGTGCCGCGCCCTCGGCGGCTGCCCCACCGGGCAGGCCCGCATCACCCGCGGGTACCGGCTGCCGGCGAGGCACGTCATCCACGCCGTAGGGCCCGTCTGGCGCGGCGGCACGGCGGGCGAGCCGGAGCTCCTGGCCTCGGCCTATCGCGCGTCGCTCCAGCTGGCGGAGGGCCACGGCCTCCGCACCATCGCCTTCCCCGCGATCAGTTGCGGCATCTACGGG
The DNA here is from genome assembly GCA_035573835.1 of Gemmatimonadales bacterium. Lineage (GTDB taxonomy): Bacteria > Gemmatimonadota > Gemmatimonadetes > Gemmatimonadales > GWC2-71-9 > DATLZT01. The sequence goes on along the minus strand of DATLZT010000242.1, from coordinate 4,471 downwards.
TACCCACCGGACGAGGGCGCCGCCGTGGCGCTCGAGGTCGTGGGCGAGCACCTCCGGCGCGGCTCGGCGCTCGAACGGGTGGAGTTCGCGCTCCTCGATCCCGCCGTCCATGCGGCGTTCGAGCGGGCGCACGCGGCGCGCGGGGGGTGAGCCCCCGGCCGTGAATCCAGGTCGATGACAGGAGGTGTGGTATGGCGCTGCTCTTCGTGCTCTTCGGCGTGATCGGCGTGGCGCTCGGGCTCCTCGCCATGCTGGCGGGCGGGGCGGGGGTGCTCGACCTCCAGTTCGCGGCCGGCACCGCGCCCGGCGTGGGTCCGCTCCTCGCCGGCCTGATCCTGATCGCCCTCGGACTCTTCGTCGTCCCCCATGGGGATGCCGGCCGGCCTCGCTGACCGTCGGCGCGCCGCCGATGGGTCGGGCGATGGTGCGTACGCCCGCATCTATGCGGTCGTACGGCGCATTCCCCCGGGACGGGTTGCCACCTACGGCCAGGTGGCGGCGCTCGCCGGACTCCCGGGGCGGGCCCGCCAGGTTGGCTATGCCCTGCATGCGCTCCCGCCGCACAGCCGGGTGCCGTGGCACCGGGTGGTGAACGCCCAGGGTCGGATCAGCCGCCGCGCCCGGCCGGGCGACGAGCTCACCCAGCGGCTCCTGCTCGAGCGGGAAGGCGTCCGATTCGATGCCGGCAGTCGGCTGGCGCTGGCGCACTACGGCTGGCGCCCCCGCCGCTGAGCGATGCACCGGTGGGATCTCCCGGTCGCCGAGGCGGTGGCGCTCCAGCGACGGCTCCGCGACCGGCTCGTGCTCGAGCCCCCCGCCGGGCTCAGGGTACGACGGGTCGCCGGTGCGGACATCGCGATCGCCCGGGGGGAGGACCGGGGCTACGCCGGGATCGTGGTGCTGGACGCCGAGTCCCGGGCCACCGTGGCCGAGGCCAGCGCAGCCGGGGCGGTGCCATTCCCGTACGTGCCCGGACTCCTCTCGTTCCGGGAGCTGCCGCTCCTCGAGCTCGCCTGGGCCCGCCTCGCCGAGAAGCCCGACGTCCTCATCTTCGACGGCGTGGGCTACGCCCATCCGCGACGTTTCGGGCTTGCCTGTCACGGCGGCCTCCGGTTCGGGGTGCCGTCCATCGGCTGCGCCAAGTCGATCCTGGTGGGGACTCACGGGCCCCTGGCCGACCAGGCCGGTGCGACGGCCGAGCTGGTCCATCGCGGCGAGGTGGTCGGCATGGCGCTCCGGCTCAGGGCGGGCGCCCGGCCGGTCTACGTCTCCGCCGGCCATCTGATGGATCTTCCGACCGCCGTCGCCGTCGTGAGACAGATGGGGGCCGGCTATCGCGAGCCGGAGACCACCCGTCGCGCTCACCGGCTCGTCAACGCGCTTCGGCGCGCCGACGGAACGGTCAGCGGGGGCTGATCCGCCGTTCGGGTCCGGCGTAGCCCGGATCGGCGCGGCGGCGCCGCTCGATCGGGGCATCTCCCGGAGCGTCCTCGGGCCGGGGGGAGCGGCCCTCCCGCGCCGGATCGGGGGAGGAGCCGGGGTGGCCGCCGCCGGCGCCGAAGTCGGATGCGCCGCCCATGGCGGACTCGGGACCGGGGTCCGGCTGGTCGGCCGGAAGGCGAGGAGTCGGTGGCATGTCGGACGTCCGTGGCAGTCGATACTGGGCGATACCCCCGAGTGGGGCCGACGGGTCGCCGCCGGGGAGTTGCCGATCCGGCGGGAGCTAACGACATTCTCCGCCACTCGGGCCACATGCCCCGGGGCCATGGCCCCGCTCGCCAATCATTCTGCTCGGAGGAATCGCATGGGTAAGGGTGATCAGCGGTCGCGGCGCGGAAAGCTGTTCCGAGGCACCTACGGCAAGCGGCGTCCCCGCCGTAAGAAGAAGGAGAAGACGCCTCGGCCAGGGTCCTGAGCCCGTGGTGGGCGGCCGGCCGGCGGCCTCCTTGCCGCCGGCCGTTCGTCGTCCGGAGCGCCGCCCGTCGCGCCGGGTAGGGCGGGTCACTATACTTCCTCCATCCCTCCTCACGTCGTCGAGGTATTCGTGCACGCCACCTGGTCCCTGATGCTCGCCCTCACGCTCGCCTCCCCGGCCGGCGCGGCCCCCGCGCCCGCCGCCGCGGCGGATACGACCCGCACGCTCAACGGCGTCACCTTCCCGGTGGAGGTCACCGTCGGGGGGCGGACGCTGGTGCTCAACGGCATGGCGTTGCGCAAGAAGGCCATCGTCAAGGTTTACGTCGCCGGACTCTACCTCCCGGCCCGGGAGTCGGACGCCGACCGGATCCTGCGGGCGGACGAGCCGCGGCGGGTGGTGATGCAATTCCTCCGGGGTGTTGACGCCAAGAAGATGTGCGACGCCTGGGACGACGCGCTCCGGGAGAACACCCCCGAGGCCTCCGAGGCGCTCAAGGCGCAGTTCCGGACCCTCTGCGGCTACATGGAGGACGTGGAGAAGGGGGAGCAGTTCGTCTTCACTTATGTCCCCGGCCAGGGCACCACGGTCGAGGTGCGGGGGAAGGCCAAGGGAACGATCGAGGGGAAGGAGTTCGCCGACGCCCTCTTCAAGGCTTGGATCGGGCCCAAACCGGGGCCTGGCGAGGGCTTCAAGAAGCGCCTGCTGGGACTGGAGGGATGACGCGCGGCGGCACCGGCGGTCGCGGCGGTCCCTCGGGGCCGCCGTTCGCTTTCTCCGCCCATACCATGACGCCAGGAGTCACCCGATGGGGCGATTCGTCGACCTGAGCCATACCGTCGAGCACGGGATGATCACCTACCGCGGGCTGCCGGCGCCGGTGGTGGGCGACCACCTCTCCCGCGAGGCGTCCCGGGAGCGGTACGCGCCGGGAACGGAGTTCCAGATCGGCCGGATCGAGCTGGTCGGCAATACCGGCACCTACGTCGACTCGCCGTTCCACCGCTTCGCCGACGGACGGGACCTGGCCGACTTGCCCCTCGAGTCGCTGGCCGACCTGCCGGCGCTGGTGGTGCGCACCCGGGACCGTGCGGTCACGGCCGAGGCGTTCCGGGCGGTCGACGTGACCGGACGCGCCGTGCTGGTCCACACCGGGTGGGCGGCGCACTGGCGGACCGAGCGCTACTTCGAGGGTCACCCGTTCCTTACGGCGGACGCCGCCGAGCTGCTCGTTCGCCGGGGCGCGGCGCTGGTCGGGATCGATTCGTTCAACATCGACGACACCGCCAATCCCGCCCGCCCGGTGCACACCGCCCTCCTCGGCGCGGGGATCCCCGTCGTCGAGCACCTGCGCGGGCTGGAACAGCTCCCCGAAACCGGTGCCCGGTTCTTCGCCGTGCCGGTCAAGGTGAAGGACTTCGGCAGCTTCCCCGTCCGGGCGTTCGCCATCCTCGAGACGCCCCCACCTTCCCGCTAGGTTTCCGGCATGTCGGCGGGTGCCGGACCCCTGGTCGAGGCCTTCGCCGCCGAGCTCGACCGCCTCGGCGTGGAGCCGGGCATCGCCGTCGTCGCGGTGTCCGGCGGTCCCGACTCGGTCGCCTTGCTCGATCTGCTGGTGAGCACCCGGGACCGCCACCGGATGGACCTGGTCGTGGCCCACGCCGACCATGGCATACTCCCAGGGAGCGGGGCGGTGGCCGAGCGGGTCCGCCGGTTGGCCGAGCGGTATGGCTTGCGGTTCGAGCTGGGGCGGCTCGAGCTCGGCGCGGACGCGGGCGAGACCGAGGCCCGCGAGCGGCGCTATGCCTGGCTCGCCGCGGTGCGGGCACGGTACGGCGCGCGCTACGTGATCACGGCTCACCACGCGGACGATCAGGTGGAGACCGTGCTCATGCGGGTGCTCGAAGGGTCGGGTCCGGCCGGACTGGCGGGCATGGCGGCCCGACGGCGCGCCTTGGTTCGCCCGCTCCTGCCGTTTCGGCGCGAGGCGCTGGCGCGCTACCTGCACGAACGGGGGCTCGAGGTCTGGTACGATCCGGCCAATCGGGATCCCCGGCATCTCCGGTCCTGGCTGCGGGGCGAGCTTCTCCCGCTCCTCCGGCGGCGGCTCCCCCGGATCGATCGCAATCTCGAACGGCTCGGCCGGCTCGCCGCTGCGGAGCGGCGGGCGTGGGATGTCGTGCTCGACGCGCTGGGGGAGCTCGACTGGCGTCCCGAGCCCGACGGCGCGTCGGTTGCTGCCGCAGTGCTCGGGGGATATGATTGCTCGTTGGCTCGTGCACTCCTGATGGCGGCCGGCCGTCGGGTTGGGTGCCGGATCGGTCCCACCGCCGCCGCGCGGGCTGTCGCGCTCGTACGCGGCGGGGTGTCGGGGAGTCGCACCGATCTCGGGGGAGGATGGATTCTCGAGCTCGGTTTCGGCCGCGCCCGGCTGGTGGAGCCGCGGCGCCGAGCGCCGGCCGGTGCGGCGCTAGCCGGCACGGCGCTAGCCGGCACGGCGGGCGAGCTCGGCTGGGGGCGTTGGCGCCTCCGATGGCGTGCCGAGCCCGCGCCGCC
>DATLZT010000241.1:0-5618 GCA_035573835.1 Gemmatimonadales bacterium | reverse complement strand
ACGCCGCCCACCTCGAGCGCGCCGGCGAGCCCCGCCAGCGCGCCCGAGGCGAGGAGCGCCGCCACCACCACGCGGGTCACGTCGATCCGCCCGCTTGCCCGCGCCGCCTCCGGACCCGCGCCCACCGCCCGGAGCCGGAAGCCGGCGTGGGTGCGCTCCAGCGTCACGGCGAGCGCCGCGGCCAGCCCCAGCGCCACCGCAAGGCCGAGGTGGAGGCGCGTGCCGGAGAGGAGCGGAAGCCGAGCCGCGAGCGCGATCGGATCGCTCTGGGGATAGATCCCGTTCCGCTCCTTGAGCGGCCCCTGCACCAGGAGGCTCACGAGCGCGTCGGCCACGAAGTTGAGGAGCAGGGTGCTGATCACCTCCAGCACCCCGAAGCGGGCTCGGAGCCACGCGGGCACGCTCACCCAGAGCGCGCCCGCCAGGAGCGCCGCGGCCCAGCTGGCCGTCACCGCCAGCGCCGGGTGCCAGCCTCCCGCCAGGAGGCCGATCCACGTCGCCGCCACCGCGCCGGCGTGGAATTGCCCTTCCGCCCCGATGTTGAACGCCCCGGCGTGGAAGGCGAGGGCCACCGCCAGGCCCAGCACCACGAGCGGCACCGCGCGCACCAGCGTGGCCGACGTGACGGCGTACCAGCTTCCGAACGCGCCCCGCCACATCGCCCCGAGCGCCCGGAGGGCGTCGTACCCCGCGAGCTCGAGTCCCAGCGCGAGCGCGCCCAGCGCCGCCAGGGTGGCGAGCGCCGCGACACCGAGCGCCCGGACCGGCGAGCGCCGCTTCACGCCCCGCCCCGCAGCATGAGTCGCCCCACCACCTCGCGGGTGGCGGGACCGTACACCGGATGGAGCCGACCACTCCGCACCGCCACGACCCGGTCGGCCAGCTCCAGCACCTCGTCGAGATCGCTCGAATGGACCAGGACGCCGGCCCCCGCGGCCGCAACGCCGCGGAGGAGCTCGTGCACCGCGGCGCTCGCCCGCACGTCGAGGCCCCGGGTCGGATGCTCCGCCACCAGGACGCGCGGGCCCCGCGCGAGCTCCCGCGCCACGATCAGCTTCTGCTGGTTCCCACCGCTCAAACTCCCGGCGGGCGCGTCGGGACCGGGCGCCGTCACCCGGTGCCGCTGGAGCAGCTCGGCCGTGGCGCGTCGGGCGGCGCGCCAATCGATCCACCCCCGCCGCACCCAGGGGGCGGCCGCGCCGAGCCCCAACGTCAGGTTCTCGGCCAGGGAGAAGTCGGCGATCAGCCCCTCCGTGGTGCGGTCCGCCGGGATGAAGCCAAGGGGCCGAGCCACCTCGAGCTCCCCCGCCGCCGGAGCCAGGAGCCCGGCCACGAGCCGGAGGAGCTCCCGTTCGCCGTTGCCCTCCACCGCGGCGATCCCCACGATCTCACCGGCCCGCACCGTGAGCGTGGCGTCCCGCAGGGCGAGGCGATCCCCCGCCTCATGACGGACCGATACGCCCCGGCAGACCACCACGGGCTGACCCGCCGGCGGCCGGGCGGTGACGGCCCGGCCGGCGCGGAGCGCGGCCGCGGCGTCGGGCCCGATCATCCGCTCGGCGAGCTCCTGGACGCCGACCCCTTCCGCCGGCCCGCTGAACGTCACCTCGCCCCGGCGGAGCACCGTCACCCGGTCGGCGGCGCGGAGCGCCTCGTCCAGACGATGGGTGATGAGCCCGATCGCCGCCCCCCGATCGGCGAGGCCGCGCAGCACGCCGATGAGCTCGTCCGCCTCGGCCGGCGCCAGCACCGCCGTGGGCTCGTCGAGGAGGAGGATCCGCCCGCCGCCTCCCTCGGTGCCGGCCAGCGCCTTCACGATCTCGAGCCGCTGGCGGAGCCCCACCGGAAGCGTGTCGGCCCGCACGGCGGGGTCGAGCGGGAGGCCGAGTCGCTCGCTCAGCTCGGCCACCCGACGGGCCAGGGCGCGGGGCTCGACGCGCCATCCGGCGGCGAGGGCGACGTTCTCCGCCACGGTGAGCGGCCCCACGGCGGTGAAGTGCTGGTGCACCATCCCGATCCCGAGGCGCCGGGCGGCGCGGGGCGAGCCGATCCGCCGGGGCACGCCGTCCACCACGACCTCTCCCCGATCGGGCTCGAGCAGTCCTCCCGCCACGTGCATCAGGGTCGACTTGCCCGCGCCGTTCTCCCCCAGCAGGGCGTGGATCTCGCCCGGGGCCAACGCGAAATCGGCCCCGCGCAGCGCGTGCACGGAGCCGAACCACTTGTGGATCGACCGGAGCTCGAGCGCGGGCAACGCGGCGCCTCACAGCCCCGTCGGGTGGTCGTGGAACTCCCAGGGCAGTCCGAACCGCTGGCCCAGGTGCTCCGCCAGCGCCTGCACGCCGAGCGTCTCGGTGGCGTAGTGCCCGGCGTAGATCACGTTGATCCCGCCCTCCATCGCGTCGAAGTAGGTGTGGTGGGCGCCTTCGCCGGTGATGAAGAGGTCGAGCCCGGCCCGGCGCGCGGCGCCGATCATGCTCCCCGCGCCCCCGGTGATGATCCCGATCCGGCTCACCCGCTCCGGGCCGCCGGGGATGAGCCGGGCCAGCGACGCCGCGCCGCCCAGCGCGCGGTCCACGGCGGCGAGGACGCTCGAGCGGTCCTCAAGCCCGGGCGGCGCCGTGCCCCAGACCCCGATCGCCTGGCCCCGATAGCTGCCGAACCACCCCTCCACCGCGAGCCCGAGCCGGGCGGCGAGCCGGGCGTTGTTGCCCACCTCGGGATGGAGATCGAGCGGGATGTGAGCGGCGTAGAGCGCGATGTCGTGCGCGAGGAGCGTCGCGAGCCGCCGGTAACGGCGGCCGGTGACCGGCTGGTTGCCGTCCCAGAGGAGGCCATGGTGCACCAGGAGGAGCGGCGCGTCGCCGTCCGGACCGAGCGACGCCGCCACGCCGTCGATCGTCGCCTGCGAGGCGTCCACCGCGGCCACGATGCGCGTGACCGCGCCGCGGTTCTCGACCTGGAGCCCGTTGACCGCGTTGGGCTCGTCGGCCACCTCGCGGATCCGGAGGTAGTCGTCCGCGTAGGCCGCGAGTTCGGCGAGCGGCGCCCGTCGCCGCCCCATCGGGCCACTCATCGGGCCGCCACCGCGCGCTCGAGTGCCGCGATCGAGTCCGCCGCGGCCCGCACCCGCCGCCGGAGCGAGTCCGGCACCAGGGTGTCGAGGCCGGGGTTCGACTCGTACCGGATCACGCCGCTCGCGAGCCCGAACGACTGCACCCGCGGCCGGTACCCGCCCGCCTTCGCCTCGCGCGCCACGCTGAGGAGCGCCCGGGGGAGGTCGATCACGACCGAGCCGAGCACCCGCTCCGGCGCGAGTCGGGTCTGGTCGGCGTTGGCGCCGAAGACGTACACGCCGGGCGTCTCCCGCGCGGCCTGGAAGAGGCCGAGCGCGGCGGCGTCGGCGTTGTGGTGCAGCATGTCCGCGCCCAGCCGGATCAGGGCCAGCGCCGCCTCGCGACCGGCCGCGGCGTCGTCGAAGGTGTTCAGGTAGGTGACGCGGCTGTCCACCCGCGGATTCACCGCCCGGGCGCCGCCCACCCATCCCTCGTAGCCCGCCCGGATCGGCGGGAGCTCGATGCCGCCCACGAACCCGATGATGTTCGAGCGGGTCATCCCGCCCGCCACCATCCCGGCGAGATAGGTCCCCTCCTGGATCCGGAACACCAGGGGCGAGACGTTGCCCTGCACCCGGGTGCCGGACGTGACCACGAAGGCGGTGGCGGGGTACTCGGCGGACACCCGCTCGGCGGCGCCCTGGAACTCGAACCCGTGGCCGAAGACGAGGTCATACCCCTGGGCGGCGTAGGCCCGGAGCGCCTCCTCCTGTTCGGACGGGGTGCGGGCCTCGACGTGGCTCACCGCGGCGCCGAGCGAGTCGCGGATCCACTCCAAGCCGGTGTAGGCGCCGGCGTTCCAGGCCGCGTCGGCGATCGAGCCCGGAGTGACGAGCCCCACGCGGAAGGCGCCATCCCCCGCTGGCTTGGGATCCGAGCATGACGCCACGATCGCGACAGCAACCAAACACCAAGCGGCCACTGTCAGCCGAATGGTCATGCCGTCCCGTCCAATGTCATATGGAGATCGGCGCATATCCGGGAAAATGACCGGCAAAGGCCATTATTTCCACAGACTTGGGCAACTTTTCAACTATTGTGGGAAATCGCCGGCTCGAGCGCTGCCTCACCCGTCTCCACCCGCAACGCCGTCTCGCCCATCCTGATCTCCCCATTCACCTGGCCGCCCTCGACCACGGCGATCCGCCGGGTGACGATGTCCCCATCAACCCGAGCCGTCGACTGGATCTCGACCCGCTCCTCGGCCTGGATCGTTCCACGTACCTCGCCCCCGATCACCGCCTCGCGGGTTTGGATGTCGCCCTCGATGACCCCGCCCTTGGCGATCAGCACCTGCTGCGCCGCGCGGATCCGCCCCTTCACCACGCCTTCGAGTTTCACGATGCCGTCGGACTCGATCTCACCGGTGACGCGCATCCCCGTCGCGATGATCGACAGGCTGGGCTGCTCCCCGCGGCGGGTTGCGGGAGCCTCGTGCGATTTGCCGTTGCCGGCCGGTGCCGAGAAGATCGCCATTCAGGAACCCTCCTTGACCAGGGAGAGCGGATCGACACTCTCGCCGTTGCGCCGAACCTCGAAGTGAAGGTGCGGGGCGCTCGAGCGCCCGCTGTTCCCCGAGGTCCCGATCACCTGTCCCGCCGCGAGCTTGTCCCCCTTGGCGACGAGCACCCGCGAGAGATGCCCGTACATCGTGGTCAGGGAGTCGGCGTGGCGCAGGAGGACGAAGAGCCCGTATTCCGCGTCGGCCCCGGTCTGCTCGACCTCGCCCCCGCCCGCCGCCCGGACGAGACTCCCCATCGGCACGGCAATGTCGATGCCGGGATGCGCCTCGTCCCGCCCGCCCCGGCTCACCTGCCCCCGGGTGACGAAGCCGGGCTCGTCGAGGGGCCAGCGGAGCGCCACCGCGGTATCGCCGTCCCCGCCGGCTGCCGGCGGGGACGGCTCCGGCGTCCGGGCGCGGATGGTCGGCGCGATCGGCAGCGTCGTGGCGAGGGCGAGGGGATCGGGGACGACGTCGGCCCCGACCATCCGCCGGAGTTGCGCGTAGCGGGCCTCGGCCGAATCGAGCGCGGCCGCGAGCTCGCGGACCTTGGCGTTGTCCCGCTCCAGCCGGGCCACCTCACGCTCGAGCCCGGGCACCCGCGCCGCCGCGCGGACGATGGGCAGATACCAGACGAGGCCGAGCAGGAGCGCGGCCGCGAGCGCGCCGGCGCCCCAGACCAGGGCCCGGAAGCCCCAGAGCGGGAGCCGGAAGGCGCGGGAGTCGGCCGCCCCCTCCCGCTGGACGATCACGAAGACCGCCGGCTGCTTCGGCGCCATCCGTCGGCGGTCACCCCTGGAACGGCTCGCCGAGGATGAGCTCGAGGAGGCGGGCCAGGTCGTCGTTGGAGTAGTAGCTGATGGTGAGGCAGCCGCGCCCGCGGCGCCGCGGCGTCACCCGCACGTCGGTGCCGAGCCGCCGGCGGAGGGCGTCCTCCACCCGGCGGACCTCCGGCGCCACGGCCTTGGGACGGGGGCCCGTGCGCGGTGCCGGCTCGGGCC
>DATLZT010000240.1:0-19262 GCA_035573835.1 Gemmatimonadales bacterium | reverse complement strand
CAGACGCTCGACGCCCGCCAGCAGCGCCTCGCGGGCGGCATCGCCGCGGGCCCATTCCCGCAGCGCCGCCGCCTCCGCCTCGGCCAGGTCCCCGCGGCCATGCCGCACCAGCGCCGCCCAGGGCGCGCTCGCCATCGCCGCCCGCTCCGCGTCGTCCAGTCCGCCGTCGCCGCGTGTCATAGGAGCCGGTCCTTGAGCCGGAGCCAGAGGATCTTGAGCGCCCGCGAGAGCTGGTTCTCCACCGTCTTGACCGACACCCCCATGATGCCGGCGATCTCCGCGTAGCTCAGGTGCTGCTGGTAGTAGAGCACGTAGGTCTGCCGCGCCCGGGGCGGGAGCTGCCGGATCGCCTCCTGGACCAGGACCAGCAGCTCGTTGGTGGCCGCCTGCTCCTCGACCTCCTGCACCCCGTCCACCATCGGGAGCGGCTCCTGCGCCCGCACCCGCTCGGCGTAGCGCCGCTCCAGGTTGGCCCGGCTCAGGTGGGTGAGCGACTTGTTCCGCACCGCCACGAAGAGGTAGCTCAGCACCGAGCTCCGGATGCGGAGCTGCTCCCGCCCGACCCACAGGTTCAGGAACACGTCGTCGACGATCTCCTCCGCCGCCTGGGGCGATCCCACGTACGACTCGGCGAAGGCGCAGAGCCGGTCGTACAGCGCCCGGAAGAGCGCCTCGAACGCCTGCGCGTCCCCCCGTGCGATCCGCGCGATCCAGTGCACGTACGGATCCGGGGCCTCCGCGGCGCCGGCCGGATGGTCGCTCGGCTCGGGGCTCGCGCTCATGCGCACACCACTCCTCATGCGGGAAACCGTCGCGTCATGAGCCCACCTGACGTTCGAGGGGGGAGACGGGGGACCCCCGGCCCGGACCGGCCGGGGCGCGGCGGGATAGCCGCCCGGACGCCCCTACCTGGAGGACCATCTGTCGCCACCGATCCCCCAAACGGGCGCGGCGGGGTCGAGGCGCGTGGCAACAGTGTCGCGCCAACGCCGGGGCGGGCGGGGGCGAGTACCCACCCGCCGCGTACCGGCCCGCCGATGGGGAGGCCGATGGGGAGAAGGAGACGTCGCGCCAGCGCGCGGGCCGGTCCGGTGCCGTCTCATGGAAGACGGCGGACGAGGAGATCCCGGCGCTCGCGCCGTCGCTCGTGAGCTCGCGGACGGGGAAGTCGAATCGGACGGAAAATACGAACCGCCCGCACCGACTGGTATTGGCGCGGGCGGGTGGCGATCGACTTGAGGTGAGAGGCGCCGGGCGGATTCGAACCGCCGCATGGAGGTTTTGCAGACCTCTGCCTTACCACTTGGCTACGGCGCCGGAAGAGTTGGAAAATAGCGACCCGGAGGGCCCGGGGAAAGGACACCCAAGTCGTTGCCCTCCCCGCACTTCGGGGTCGGCCTACTCCTACCCGCCCCGCCCCCCTCTCCAACGCCCGGTGGAGTCACGCCTTGGCCTTCGCCCAGCCCCGCCGAAGAGGCAGTGCTCCCGAAGCGCCGCCTCGGGTGCCTGCCGCGTCGCGCTGCTCCGGCGGGAGGAGCCCAGACGGCTATATTCCCCCTCCACCCATGCACCGTCCCGACGCGCCCTCCGCCGCCCCCTCCCCCACCCTCCTCGCCGAGCTCCAGGCCCTGGCCCCGCTGGTCGAGGCGCTCGAGGCGGGGGCGGTCGGCGCCGCCGATCCGGGCGCCGAGGCGCTCGCCCGGCTGGAGCGGGTCTACCGGCAGGCCGTCCTCCCCGAGATCGACCGCCGCGCCCGCCTCGCCGCCCGCGCCGGCGACCGGGCCCACCCGCTCACCACGGAGCAGCTCTTCCTCGCCAACGAGGTGACCGAGCTCCTGGGCGCGCTCGCCCGGCTCGGGGGCGAGCCCGCGGGCGATGGAGCGTACGAGCCACCTGGGGCGACGAGCCGCGCCCTCGCGCGCGAGGCGGCCCGGCGGCATCACCGGATCGTCGCCGTGCTCGAGCTGGCCGCGCTCCGGGAGGAGAGTCTCGCCGCGCCGCCGGACGCCGCTCGGTCGGCCGAGCCCGCGCCGCCGCCCGAAGCACCCGCGGCGTCGGAGATCCGGCCGCTTGGCGTCGGGGAATCCCGCCGGCTGCTCGAGCGGATCGGCTGGGGGATCCTCGCCACCGAGTCGGCGGGGCAGCCCTACGCGGTGCCGGTGGCCTACGGCTTCGACGGCGAGCGGATCTTCGTCGGCATCGGCCCCGGCAAGAAGGCCCGACAGCTCGAGGCCAACCCGCGGGTCTGCCTCACCGTCGCGGAGGTGCCCAGCTTCGCGGCGTGGCGCTCGGTGGTGGTGACGGGCGTCGCGCAGCCGGTGAAGGGCCTCGCCGACCGGCTCGCCGCGATCGACGCGCTCCGCCGGCAGCGCCGCCCGGCCGGCGCCCCCCGGATCAGCGACGCCTCCCGCCTCCTCGGCGCCCGGTTCATCCGGATCGAGATCGCGGAGCTCACCGGCCGGGCGCGGGGGCATCCGCCGGACGCCTGAGCACCGCGGCGGGGGGAAGCGTGAAGGGGCGCACCGCGGTGCGCCCCTTCGTCGTCCTGCCCGGCTGCCGCCGGCCTTGCAGCCGGCGGGACGCCGACGTCACTGGCGAGCCAGCACCTCGTCCCGCGGGATCGGCAGCGTGGAGAAGAACGACTCGGTGCCCTCGGCCGGATCGCGGGAGGAGGGGAGCGGCGGCACGCTCAGCCGGTTGTGGCGCCGGAGGTCGATCCACCGGTGCGCCCCCTCGAAGGCGAGGCTGAAGAGCCGGTTGTAGAGCAGCTCGTCGATCGCCGCGTCCTGGTCGGCGAACCCGCCGAGCGGCGCGAGGCCGCCCGAGTGCTCCCGGACGAAGTTGATGTCCGCCAACGCCGCCGGCAGGTCATTGAGCCCGATGTTGGCCTCGGCCCGGAGCAGGATGAGCTCCTCGTTCTTGATGAGCGGGATCGGCGTCGTGGGGCTCGGATACCGGCTCCAGCCCAGGTACGACGTGAAGCCGTCCACCGTGGTGGCGGTCCGGGTCACGACCTTGGTCAGGAACCGCCGGTCCTTGCTCACCCCGTCGGCCTGGAGCTGGGCCAGGGTGTCGAGCTGCGGGTGGGCGAAGTTCTCCCCCTCGGTGGGGCTCACGGCGAGCGGGTTGGGGAGATCGCCCGCCCCGGTGCCGTAGTCCATGTACACGCCCCGCTGGAGCTGGCCCGGATCGAGCACGAGGAACGACTCGGCGAGGGCCGCGAGGGCGCCGCTGTAGTCGCCCCGGTACACCGCCACCCGCGCCCGGAGCGCGCGGTTGAACTGGAGGAACGTGGGCGGGGTGTCGAACCCGGCGAACCCGGGCGGCAGGGAGAACGGGAACGCCGCGCCGCCGTTCTGGAGGTCGGTCTTGGCCTGCTCCAGCAGGCTGACCACGTGGTCGTAGGCCGCCGCGTTGGAGACGAACGGCGCCGGCGGCGCGTCGGGATCGACCCCCACGTCGATCGGGATCGAGTCCTGGGTGTGGGCGGCGAGCACCATCAGGAAATTGTAGGCCTGCAGGGTCCGGACGTAGCCCGCCGTGGCGGCCTTCTCGGCGTCGCTCAGCTCGGACGCGGTCGGGAGCGCCGCCAGCAACCGGTTGCCGGCCAGGATGGCGTTGTACTGGTCGGCCCAGTGGTCGCCGCCGAACGCGTCGCCGCCCGGATCGAGCGGCCCCACCAGGAGCTCGCGGGTGAAGCGGGGATCGGAGCCGTCGAACCGGAGCACCTCGCGCCCCACGATCCCCAGGTCCAGCGCGAAGTCGGCCACGTCCTGCCGGAACGCGAGCAGCACGCCGATGGCGCTCGCGGCGATCTGGGCCCGGCTCGGGTCGTCCCCGATCGGGTCGGGGCTGTTGGGATTGGTCGACTGGTCGAAGTCGCACCCGCCCGCCCCCAGCGTCGCGAGCAGGAGCACGGCATAGCGGAGTCTCATGGTCGTCCTCATGGTCAGAACCCCAAGTCGATCGCGAAGAAGACGCTGCGGCTCGGCGGGAACGGAGCGACGTCGATGTTCCGCACGATCGCCTGGTTGCCGAAGTTGCTCACCTCCGGATCGAGCCCGTCGTAGGGGCTGATCCGGAGCAGGTTCCGGCCGCTGAGCGAGAGCCGGGCGTAGCGGACGCCGCCGCCGAAGAGCCCGCGGGTCCAGGTCTCGGGGAGGGTATAGGAAACGGTGACCTCGCGCAGCTTGAGGTACGAGCCGTCCTGCACGTAGACCCCGGTCCGCCCGCTGCTCCACTGGTTGAGCCGGTCCCGCCCGGTGGGGAGGTAGTCCTTGGAGTTCTGGGCCAGGTCGTAGAGGAACTGGGTCAGGTTGATCACGTCCCCGCCCTTCTTCCAGTCGAGCAGGAAGCCGAAGCTGAAGCGCCGCCAGTCGACGTCGCTCGAGAACGACATCTGGAAGTCGGGGTTGGCGTCGCCCACCACCCCCTCGGTGCCCACGATCTGGGTGGCCGACTTCCCCTCCTCGATCTTGAAGGCGCCGAGCGAGGTGCCGAAGCCACCGGTCTCGAAGGCGGGGACGGTGAGCCGGGTGATCTTGCTCCGGTTGGCGAAGAAGGTGGTGCGGAAGAGCCAGCTCAGGTCCGCCCGCTGGATCGGCGCCAGGGTGAGGGCCACCTCGATCCCCCGGTTCCGGAGCCGGCTGTCGGAGTTGAAGATCCGGGTCTCCTGGCCGGTGCTCGCGGCCAGGGTCTGCTCCAGGATCAGGTTGCTGATGGAGCGCTGGTAGAGGGTGAGGCTCAGCTCGGCGAACCCGTTGCCCAGGGTGGCGTCGAACCCGGCCTCGATCTCCGTCTGCCGCTCCGGCTCGATGTCCGGGTCGCCCACCCGGTTGCCGGGATAGGCGCCGAACAGGCCGCCGATGGTGCCGGTGGTGTCGGGGTTGAACTTCGCGCCGAAGAGCGGCGGGTTGCCGGTCTGGCCGAAGGCGCCGCGCAGCTTGACCTCGTCGATCCCGCCCAAGGGGCGGATGAACCGGTAGGAGGCCGCCGCCTTCGGATAGAAGAAGTACTTGTCGGTATCGCCGTTGTTGCTGCTGCGGTCGGCCCGGAACCCGGCAGTGAGGAGCAGGCGCCGGTCGAGCAGCAGCACCTCCTCCTGGGCGTAGATGCCGAGGTCGCGCACCGGCCGGTCGTCCTGGAACACGGTGGCGTTGGCGGCCTGGTCCGGGTTCTCCTGGGTCGGCAGCAGGTTACGGGCCAGGATCCGGGTGGCGTCGAGGTCCCGATCCTCGTACTGCACGCCGGCGGAGGTGATCGCCTGGTACTTGCCCGAGGCCGGCGTGTAGGTGTAGTTGGCGTTGACCGCCAGGTTCAGGTTTAGGTTGGACGACTTGGTCAGCACCACCGTGCCCGGCTGCCCGTCGTTGGGCTCGAACTCGAGCTCGGGGGGCGAGACGAAGTCGTTGTCCTGCTCGAAGTAGTCGGCCCCGCCGATGGCGATGAGCTGGAAGTTGTGCCGGGGGTTGGCCACCAGGGTGGCGCGGGCCGTGAGGGTGCCGAGCGCCCGCCAGGTGTCCTCCTGGTTCCGGAGGAACCGGAGCGTCTGGAGCGGATTGCTCCGCTCGAACGGGTTGTCCGGGTAGTCCGACGGATCGTCCCCGTCGCCGTTGGGCCGGAGGTCGATGAAGTTGGGCGTGAACGGGAACACCATGTACGGACTGGTGCCGGCGTTGTCGTTGTTGGACAGGCCCCGGTTCGAGCGGCTGTGGATGACACTGGTATTGGCCGTGACGGTGATCCAGTCGGCCAGCATCTGGTCCAGGTTCATCCGGAACGCCTGCTTCTGGTAATCGGTGTTGATCGCGATCCCCTCGTCGTTCTTGACCAGGCCGGAGAGATAATACCGGGTCTGGTCCGAGCCGCCGGTGACGCTCAGCGAGGTCTCGGTCGACAGCGCGTTCCGGCCGTAGAGCTGGTCCTCGATGTCGAAGGTGCGCCCCGGCTGGAACGCGGCGGTCACCGTGGCGGTGTCGGCGAAGACCGAGAGCGCCTCGTCCAACGAGTTGAAGGTGCGCGAGCCGAGGCTGTTGGCCCGCCAGGAGGTGCCGAGCCGCTGGGTGATGCTGAACTGGGGCGGCCCCGCCTGGCCCCGCTTGGTGGTGATGATCACCACCCCGTTGGTGGCCTTGGCACCGTAGATCGCGGCCGCGGAGGCGCCCTTCAGCACCTCGATCCGCTCGATGTCCTCGGGATTGAGGTCGGCGATCCGGTTGACCGGGTTGTCCTGGTTGCGCGGGTTGCCGCCCGCCTGGGCGGCGGTGACGGCGTCGGCCCCGTTCGGGATGGCCTCGTTGCTCACCACGATGCCGTCCACCACGAAGAGCGGGTCGGCGCCGGCGTTGATGGTCGAGACCCCCCGCAGGTTGACCTGGATGCCGCCGCCCGGCGCCCCCGAGTTGGCCTGGATCAGCGCCCCGGGGATCTTCCCCTGGAGCGCGCTCTCCAGGGTGCCGGTGGGGGCCCGGGTGAGCTCGGCGCCGCTCACCGTGGCCACGGCGTTGGGCAGGTTCTGCCGCTCGATGCCGGTCGCCTGGCCGGTGATGACCACCTCCTCCAGCCGGAAGACGTCCCGCTCGAGCGCCACGTCGACCGTGGTCTGCCCCGCCGGCACCCGCACGTCCCGCCGCTTGAAGCCGATGCTCCGGACCGAGACGGTCAGGTCCCGGTCGGGGAGGCTCGGGAAGAGGAACCGGCCGTTCTCCCGGGTCGTGGTGCTGATGCGGGTCCCGGGAATGACGACCACCGCGTTGGCGACCGGCTCGCCGCTCTCGGCGTCGGTGACGATCCCGTTCAGGGATCGTTGCTGCGCCGCCGCCCGGCCCACCACGAGACCGGTGAGCAGCACGACTGCCAGACTCCTCACTGCTCGCATGATGCCTCCTTCCGTCTCTTCCGTTGAGGGCCGTACGCCCCCCGGTACGCACGGAAGCACGCGCCGGGGGTTGGGGTGCCGGGGCAACACGCTGCGATCGGGCTCGGGAAGCTCGTGCGGGGAGACTTCGATTCGCCCACCGGACGCCCCGGCGGACATGGATCCAGACGGGAGGCAGGACGGCGCGGCGGCCGAGCAGGAGGGCATGGGTGGCCGCGCGCCCGTCCCCGACCGCGACGCTGGGGAGCGGCGGTCGGCTGCTACTCTTAGCTAAGAAATGCCGGGAATTTTGTCAAAGGGCCGGGGCGCCGGGTCCTGGCGCCCGGGAGTCACGATCGTCTCGGGGGGCCAGACCGGCGTGGACCGCGCCGCCCTGGACGTGGCGCGCGAGCTGGGGCTCCCGTGCGGGGGGTGGTGCCCCGCCGGAC
The DNA here is from genome assembly GCA_035573835.1 of Gemmatimonadales bacterium. Lineage (GTDB taxonomy): Bacteria > Gemmatimonadota > Gemmatimonadetes > Gemmatimonadales > GWC2-71-9 > DATLZT01. Next base: position 11,957 of record DATLZT010000240.1, on the reverse strand, counting down.
GACGGGCCGAGGACGGGCCGCTCCCCGAGCGCTACCCGCTCCGGGAGACGCCCGCCGCCCAGCCGGCCCAGCGCACCGCCTGGAACGTCCGCGACTCCGACGCGACGCTGGTGCTCGCCCGCGGGGCGCCGGGCGGCGGCACCGCCCTCGCCCTCTTATGGGGCATGCGGCTCGGCCGGCCCACGTTGGTGGTGGACCTCGGCACGGCCGCCGACACGAGCGAAGCGCGCCACTGGCTCCGCCAGCTGGTCGCCGGGGCCGGCGGGCGGCCGCTCCGCCTCAACGTTGCCGGCCCCCGCGAGCGCGAGGCCCCGGGGGTCTACCACGAGGCGAGGCGGTTCCTCCTCGCCCTCCTCCGCGGCTGAGCCGCCGGGGCTCCCCTGGCCGGCCCGGCGGCGCCGGTTAGCTTAGGAGACCATGACCGACGCCGCCCCCGCCAGGCCCCGCCGCCGACTCAAGCCGATCCTGGTCGGCCTCGTGCTCGCCCCCCTGCTGCTCGGCGCGCTCTACACCGCCGCCGCGCTCAGCTTCGCCTACTCCGACGGCTACCGGGCCGGGGTGCTGCAGAAATTCTCCCGCAAGGGATGGCTCTGCAAGACGTACGAGGGGGAACTGGCGCAGGCGATCGTTCCCGGCGTCGCACCCACGATCTGGCACTTCAGCGTGCGGGACGACCGGGTGGCCGAGCAGCTCAACCGGGCGCTGGGCCGGCGGGTGAGCCTGCACTACCGCGAGCACCGGGGCGTCCCCACCGACTGCTTCGGCCAGACCGATTACTTCGTGGACAGCGTGGCCGTGGTCGAGTGATCCCGCCGCCGCCTCAGAACACCCAGCCCTTCCCTACCACGAATACCCACCCGGCGGGCTTCTCCTCGTTGCCGAACCGGTAGGCGAGGTCGAGCCGGGCCGGCTCGGCGTCGGTCGACCGGATCTGCCCCAGCCGGAGCCCGAGCCCCGCGTTGGTGCCGGTGCGGCGCCGCGACCCGCTGAACCAGGCCCCGCCGTGATCGATGAATCCGGCCACGCCGACGCCGAGCAGGCCGACCAGCCGTTCGTGGAGGGTGTAGCGGTACTCGGCCGTGGTGAAGAAGAGCCGGTCGCCGGTGAAGGCGTGGGCCCCGAAGGCGCGGGGCCCGGCCCCCAGGCCGAGATCGAACTCCTCGCCGATCCGGGGATCCTCCTGCCAACCCAGGCTCAGGTGCGCCACCGCGGTGTGCCGCCGGTGCGGCTGGAGGGCGAGTGTCGCCGCCAGCCGTACCTGCCCCGAGTCCAGGCCCGCGGCGGTGACGAGGCCGTTCGCGGCGGCGCTCAGGTTCAGGAAGCCGGCCCCGAGCCCGCTCCCGATCCGGCCGCTCGCCGCGAGGCCGATGCCGTCCCGCTCGTAGCCGAACGCCTTGGGCGCGAGCGACAGGGCGGCGGAGACGGTGGTGCTCATGTCCACGTCCTCCTTGCGGCCGAACGCGGCGAGCCCCTCGGTCACCCGGAAGCGCGCCAGGCTCCATTCGACGTTCGCGGTGAGCACGCCGGTGATCGTCTCGGGGAACGGGCCCGGGGTCGAGTCCCGGACGAAGTCGTCCCGGCGGAGTTGGACGCCGGCGCCCACCCGGAGGTAGCCGGTCGGGCCGCCGCGGAGGGAGCGCGCGGCGGAGAGCCGCAGCAGCGCGAAGCGTCGCCGCCAAGTCGCGGCCGGCTCGGGGTCGCCCTCGCGGAACTGGAGCACCCGCCCCCGCATCGAGCTCGCCGCCACGCCGAACGAGGAGCGGGCAGAGAGCGAGTAGAACGGCTGCTCCAGCTCGAGCCCCATCGACTCGCCGTCGGAGGCGTCGTGGTACTGGAGGTCGAGCGCGATGCGGCTCGCGAGCAGGCGGGGCTGGCGGAAGGAGAACTGCGTCGTGGTGCGGTCGGGATCCCGCTTGAACCGGACCGCCGCCTGGGTGGCGGTGCCGAGGAGGTTGCGCTCCAGCAGGCCGATGCTGTAGGCCTCCTGCCCGCCGGTGCTGCGGAACTGGAGCTCGGGCTTGGTGCTCCAGCCGTCCTGGGTGACGATCCACACCACCAGACCCGAGGGGGTGCTGGCGCTGTCCACCTCGACATCGCGGAAGATCCCCAGGCGCCGGAGGTTCCGCGCCGTCTCGGCCACCCGGGCCGAATCGTACCGCTCCCCGGCGCGGAAGAGGAGCTCCCGCCGCACCACCGAGGCCCGGGTCCGGATGTGGAGCCCGTTGAGGAGCCGGGCGAGCCAGCCGTCGGTCTCGTCGGTGTCGAAGATGTCCTCGCGGTAGATCTGGATCGCCTGGACCACCGGCGCCCGCGGCGCGGTGTCGGCCGGCGCGGCGCCGGCCGATCCGGCGGAGTCGACGCGATCCTGCCCCGCCAGGCATCGGGGCGCGAGGAGGAGCGAGAGGGTGAGGACGATCCGGCGAGGGGACAGAGGCCACTCCATCAGAGCGGCGCGGGGACCTCGAGCTGGGCGACGCTCTCGAGGATGCGATCGGGCCGGATTCCGCTCTCGATCACGGCGCGCTCGCTGAACTTCCCGGTCCGCACCAGCCAGCCCTGGCAGCCCGCGTCCTGGGCGCCCCGGACGTCGGACCACACATCATCTCCTACCACCACCACGTCGGCCGGGTCCACCCCGCTCCCCAGGCTGGCCACCGCCGCCACGAAGAAGTCGCGGCTGGGCTTCCCCGCCACGATCGCCTCCTTCCCGGCGGCATACTCCAGCCCCACCACGAACGGACCGGCGTCGAGCGCCAGCCCGTCGCCGCGGAGCCAGTAGCGGTCGCGGGAGAGGGCGATCAGCGCGGCGCCGCCCATGAGGTACCGGAAGGCCTCTTGCATGAGGGCGAAGTCCCAGCGGTCGCCGAGATCGCCGACGATGACCGCGTCGGGGGTGGCGTCGCGCCGGGCGGGCGGCCCTGCCATGCCCCCCTGCAACTCGAACTCGCCCAGGTCGACGAGCGTGGCGGGCGGCAGGAACGGCGCCACCGTGCGGCACCCCAGGGTGCGGGCGATCTGGGCGCCCGCCATCACGGCGGTGAACACCTCGTCGGCCGAGGCGTCGAAGCCGTAGCCCCGGAGGCGCTCGACGATGGCGGCGCGGGGACGGCTGGTGGTGTTGGTGACGTAGCGATGCGGGATCCGGCGCCGCCGGAGCTCCCGGAGCCGCTCGACCGCGCCGGGCACCGGCCCGGCCGCGGTGTAGAGCGTGCCGTCGAGATCGAAGAGATAGGCGGAGCTCATCGTGGAGAGCGGGGAGGTGACGAGAAGACCCGTCGGCAAGATACCGCGCCGCGCGGCCCCGCTCCAGGCGCCGCCGCCCGGCGGCGCGGGGCTAGCTCGCGCGGTCGGCCGCGCGGGTGGACCGACCACCCCGCTCGCCGGGCGACGGATCGGCCCCGAGCTCCCGCAGCACCCAGTCGGGCACGACCGGCGTGGCGTGGCCGGCGCGGACCCCCGGGACCGACGGGCGGGGAGCCGCCTCCCGCTCGAAGAACGAGGCCACGAGCCGGATGCTGGCCCGCAAACAGAAGACGAGCCCCGCGGCCACGGCCAGGTCGGCCACGTTCACCACCAGGTACTTGGTGCCGTACTGCAGGCTGATGAAGTCCACCACGCCCCGGGGAGAGGTGAGGAGGCTCAGGCCGTTGCCGAGGCCGGCCCCGCTCAGGAGCCCGAGCATGACGGGATTCCGGCGGTCGGCCGCGGCGAGCGAGGGGAGCGCCCGGAGCGCGAGCGCCACCATGAGCGCGATGGTGGTCACGTTCACCCACTGCTGCGGCGAGCCGTGCGGGATCTCGTCGTTGTAGACCAGCGAGAGCCCCAGGGGGCCGAGCAGCGGGAGATGGCGACCCGCGAGATGCGCCTCGGCCACCGCCTTGGTGGCGAGGTCGGCGGCCAGGACGACGAACCCAACGACGAAGAATGGGATGAAGGGCCGGGTGGACACCGGGGCTGGCTCCGAGATGGTCAGGGGGTCGGCGCTGCGCGCGCGACACAGGCGATGTGGGGGCGCACCGGTGCCGCCGCCAGACTCGCCCCGGGGCCGATGGTGGATCCGCCTGCGGAAGCTGGAGTTACGCGGCCGGGCCGAACCGGCGCCCGACTCCCGCCCGGCTCCCACGGTGCGAGGAGTGTGCCAGGCGGGACCGGCTCAGCGGCAGGCGACCTCGCCGGACCGGACGCCGATGCCGGCGACGGTGGTGTCGCCCCCCACCGCCAGGACGCAGCGGATCGACGGATGCGCGGAGTCCGACGCCACCGCGTGGAATCCGACGCCCCGGTCCAGCTCCGTCCCGCCCAGCGTGATGGTCATCCCCCCCGGCGCCGCGAGCCCCAGTTCCCCGACCGAGCGGGCGTACCGCCCGTGCGCCCGACGGAACTCCTCCTGCCGCTCGGCCACCCGGCGGAGCGCCTCGGTCATGGCCGTGACGCTCGCCCGTTCCCCACCGCCGGTGAGACGGGAGATGGCCATCGAGACGAGGATGGCCGCGATGACGACGAGGATGAGGACCTCGATGAGGGTGAGGCCGGCCGGAGGGGTGCACCGCGCGCGACGCATGCGTCGGAAAGCTATCGGGTTCGCCCGGCCGCCGCGCGCACGGTGGTCAGCCGAGGCTCTCCAGCAGGTCCCAGAGCTGGACCGGGCTGAAGCCGTTGAACCGCTCGAGGATCTCCGGCTCGGTCCACTCCCGGAAGATCCAGGCCGAGCTGCGCCGGCGGGACCCGTCGTAGAAGTGGAGCCGGCCGATCGCCGTGTTGCCGTCCGCCTTGGTCTCGAGGTAGACGCTCCAACGCGCCTCGCCGCGGACGAGGTCGCCCATGTGCCGGGCGGCGGGCGACTCCGACAGCCCGGCCGGCGCCGTCGGCTGGCGCAACGAACCCATCGGCATTCATCTCCTTGCGGCGATGCTACACGCTAATCCCGCCGGGCCGACCACGCCAGACCGGCCGTCGGCTTCTCCCCGTCGGCACCGCCCGCTTAGCTTTCCCGCGATGACTTCCCCGACGACGACATCCTGCCCCTCGTGCGGCGCCCCCGCCACGGGCAACTTCTGCAGCACCTGCGGCGGGGCACTGGCGGCCCGGGCCTGCGCCCACTGCCAGACCCCGCTCTCCGCCGGCGCGCGGTTCTGCCATCGCTGCGGCCAGCCGGTTGGGGGCCGCTTGCCCCGCGCCGAGCGCACCGCCTGGATCACGGCGGCGGTCGCGGTGGTGGCGCTGGTCGGCGCCATCGTCTTCAAGCTGGCGAGCGAGCGGCCCCGGCCGCAGGTGCCCGACATGGCCAATCCCGGCGCCGCCTCGGGGCTCCCGGCCGGCGCCGGCGTGCCGCTGGGCCGGGCGCCCGACATCAGCAACATGACCCCGACGGAGCGCTTCAACCGGCTCTTCGACCGGGTCATGGGCGCGGCGGAGCGGGGGGACTCGGCCACGGTGGTGAACTTCACCCCGATGGCCCTGGGCGCCTATGCCCAGCTCGACACGCTGAGCCCCGACGCCCGCTATCACGCCGCCGTCCTCCACCTGCAGCTCGGCCGCACCGCCGAGGCGCTGGCCCTCGCCGACACCATCCTGGGCGAGGCCCCAGGGCACCTCTTCGGCTTCGTGGTGCGGGCCGAGGCCGCCCGGATCCGGGGCGATTCGGCCGCGCTCGCCCGGGCCCGGCGCGAGTTCCTGGCCCGCCACGCCGAGGAGACCCGCCGCGGACGGGTCGAGTACCGGGAGCACGAGCCGGTGCTCGATCAATTCAAGCGGGAGGCCGAGGCCTCCGCGCCCCGCTGAGCCCGGGGCCGCCCGCCGGTATCGTCCTGACCCATCGCCCCGATCGCCATGCCACGCACGATCCACGTCGCCCACAGCCCCGACTCCGACGACGCGTTCATGTTCTACGCGCTGGCGGAAGGAAAGATCGACACCGGCGAGCTCCGGTACGTCCACGAGCTGCAGGACATCGAGACGCTGAACCAGCGGGCGATGCGTCGCGAGCTCGAGGTCACCGCCGTCTCGATCCACGCCTATGCCTACCTCTGGCGCGACTACGCCCTCCTGTCCAGCGGGTGCTCCATGGGCGACCGCTACGGCCCCCGGCTGGTGGCGCTCGTCCCCCCGCCGGAGGATCCCCGGCGGGCCGCGCGGGGGATGCGGATCGCGGTGCCGGGCACGCTCACCACCGCCTATCTCGCGCTGCGGCTCTACCAGCCGGAGTTCGTGCCGGTGGTGACCCCGTTCGACCGGATCGAGGACGCCGTCCGCTCGGGCGAGGTCGACTTGGGCCTCCTGATCCACGAGGGACAGCTCACCTACCGCGATGCCGGCTTCCACCTCTGGGCCGACATGGGAGAATGGTGGTTCGACCAGACCGGGCTCCCGCTGCCCCTCGGCGGGAACGTGGTGCGGCGGGACCTGGGCGACGCGGTGATCCGGCAGGTGGCCCGGGACCTCCGGGCGAGCGTGCTCTACGCGCTCGAGCACCGGGCCCCCGCCCTCGCCCACGCCATGCGCTACAACCGCGGCATCGGCGACGAACGGACCGATACCTTCGTCGGGATGTACGTGAACCGGTGGACGGTGGACTACGGCCCCCGGGGGCGCCAGGCGGTGCAGACCCTGCTCGACCGGGGACACGCCGCCGGCCTGATCCCGGAGCGGGTCGAGGTGCGGTTCGTCGAGTAGCCGCTTGCCGGCCCCGCATTCCGCCGGTAACTTGCATCCCTGAGCCAAGTTGGGGCCTCCCCCCGGCTCCATCTCCAGGAGGACAACCGCGTGACTCCGAGCGACGGGCACGTCGGCCTGCTCGTGGTGGACGACGAGGAGCCGATCCGCAAGGCGCTCAAGAAGTTTCTCGAGCAGCAGGGTTATCACGTCAGCACCGCGGGGTCAGGGGAGGAGGCGCTCATGGTCCTCGAGCGCCAGAAGATCGCCTGCGTGCTCCTCGACGTGCGGATGCCCGGGACCAGCGGGATCGACCTCGTGCCCCAGGTGCTCGAGATCGAGCCCAACGTGGCCATCCTGATGCTCACGGCGGTGAACGACGCCGCCACCGCGGCGCTCTGCATGCAGCGGGGCGCGCTGGACTACCTCACCAAGCCGATCGAGCTCTCCGACCTGGCCCGCGCCATCGAGCGCGCCCTCCGCCGCCGGGCCACGAGCATCGAGCAGCAGAACATCAACCAGTGGCTCAAGGACGAGGTCGCCGAGCGGACCGCCGAGCTCCGGCGCGAGCGGAACCGGCTGGAGCGGCTCTCGGTGGCGACGCTCGAGGCGCTGGTGAACGCGCTCGAGGCCAAGGATCCCTTCCTCCCCGGCCACTCGGCGCGGGTCGCCGACCTGGCCGCGGGGATCGCGGCGGAGATGGGACGCACCGATGACGACATCGAGCTGGTGCGCCTCGCCGGGCGGCTCCACGACATCGGGATGATCGCGGTGCGCGAGGGGGTGCTCTCCAAGGAGGGCCCGCTCACCGACCAGGAGTACGAAGAGGTGAAGCGCCACGTCACGGTGGGAGCGCAGATCCTCGCCCCGCTGCCGCACCTCGGGCCGATCGTCGGGTTCGTGCGGAGCCACCACGAGCGCTGGGACGGCCGGGGCTACCCCGACGGGCTCGAGGGCGAGGCGATCCCGTGGGGCGCGCGCATCCTGGCCGCGGCCGAGATCTACGACGCCCTGACCACCGAGCGCCCCTACCAGGAACGCATGGAGGTGATGCTGGCGGTGGGGCGGATGCGGGACCTGGTCGGCACCGCGCTCGATCCCGACGTCTTCCGGGCGCTGGAGGCGGTGGCGGCGCGGCGGCAGGGCCTCGTGTTCCTCCTCGACGAGCGGCGGGAATAGGGATCCGCGCCGCGTATCCGTGGCACATGGCCGACCGCCGCGACACCCGGATCCTGTTGGTGGACGACGACCCCGGCATGGCGCGGCTGATCGGTCGGCTCCTGCCGCAGCACGGCTTCGGCCCCCTCGCCCACCTCACGTCCGGCCACGAGGCGCTCGCCGCCGCGGACGAATACGACATCCTGCTGCTCGACCACCAGCTGCCCGACGTGAGCGGGCTCGAGGTGCTCCGGACGCTCCGGGCCCGCGCCGCCCGCCCCGCGGTGGTCCTCATCACCGCCCACGGCACCGAGTCGCTGGCCGCCGCCGCGCTCCGGCTCGGCGCCGACGACTACCTGATCAAGGATCCCTCCCTCCCCGAGCTCCTGCCCGAGGTGCTCGAGCGGGTCCGGCGCACCCGGGCGCTGGCCCGGGCGCTGGCCGCCGCGGAACGGGAGCTGGTCCGCGCCGAACGGCTCGCGGCGGTGGGCGAGATGACCATCACGCTGAGCCACGAGCTCAACAACCCGCTCGCGGCGGCGGCGATGAACGTGGAGCTGTTGCGCCAGTCCGGCGGGCTCGACCCCGAGCAGCGCGCCTCGCTCGAGGGCGTCCGCGAGGCGCTCGGCCGCATCCGCGACATCCTGCGCCGCGCGGCCGAGCTCCGGGAGGCCCGGCGGGCCGACTACCTGCCCGGCCTGCCGATGATCGACCTCTCGCGCGAGGCCCCCGCCGCGCCCGCCTACCGCGGCACCGTGGTGCTCTTCGTGGCCGACGACGACCTCGCCCGCGTCATCGCCCTGCTGCTCCGGCACGAGGGGTTCACGGTCGAACGGGCCGCCTCGCTCGACCAGGCGCAGGCGAGCGCCAGGCGCCCCGGCGTCACCCTCGTGATCCTGGGCGCCGACGGGGTCGACGGCTCGCCCTTCGGCGGCTTCCGCCCCGATCCCGACCGCTCGTACGCGCTGGTGGCCCTCGCGGCCGGCGACCCCGGGCCGGCCCGCGCCGCCGGGGCCGACCACGTGGTGCGCCTCCCCTTCGATCCGGCCACCGTCGCCGCCGAACTGATCGCGGTGCTCCCGCGGTAGCGCCGGGGCTCAGACGGCGGGACGCGCCACCCGCACGGTCCAGCCGTGGTCTTCCAGCCGGCGCACCAGGTCGACGTCGCCGGCCGGGAGCGGGATCTCCACCGCGTGGGGCGCCTCGAGGTACATCGCCTCGAGCGCACGCTCGAAGCCGGTGGGGCAGTCACCCGCCACCTCGACCGATCCCTCGCCGGCGAGCGGCCGCCAGGTGAGTGTGACCCGCCGCTCGGCGCCGGCGCGATCCGGCGGCAGGATGGTGCCCGTCACGGCCACCCGGCCCCGCCCGTCGAGCCGCAAGGCGCACACCCCGCCGGTGCCGGCGTGAGTCCCGCAGAACTCGATCCGGGTGGTCCGGTCGAAGACGCCGTCGTAGCCGCCGTTCGCCTCCGGCGCGAGGGAGCCGGTCAGCACTTCGGCCCCGCCGTTGCGGCAGGCCCCGCCCGGCCCCTCGAGTTGGGGCCAGTCGCTCGCCAGGACCACCGTGTACGAGTCGACGCCCGCCGGTTCGCGCGCCCGGCCGCTCGCCGCGACCAGCGCTCCCCCGAGACAGAGCCCGACGCCACCCACGATCATTCTCGTTCCCTTCATCGTGACCTCCCGCAGGGTGTGCGCGGGAACGACCGGACCGACCGCGTCCGACCGCCCCCGCCGAACCGTTCACGCGACGAGTCGTGGGGGCGAATCGCGTGCCGCGCCGGCACCAGCGCGCGCCGGAGCCCGTCCCGTCGCCGCAAGACCGCCCGGGCAATGGAGTTGGGTGTGGCCGACGAGCCGCGCGCCGCGCACCGGCGGGGCGGCTCATCTCACGATTTTGTCGGAATCGGGGCCGTGGGCCCCACCGAAACGTCGGCTCCGCGTCGCCCGGGTCAGCCGCGGAAGCGCCGCCAGTCGATGCCGTATTTCCGGAGCTTGTAGCCGAGGATCCGGTCGGTCGTCCCCAGGAGCCGCGCCGCGGCGGCGCGGTTGCCCCGGGCCGACTTGAGGGCGTCGAGGATCAGGCTCCGCTCGAAGCCGGCGACCTGCGCCGCGAGCGTGCCCGCGCGGCCGGTGCCCGAGGCTTCCGCGGTCTGCAGGGTGGGCGGGAAGTGATGGGCGTCGATCAAGGCCCCCTCGCAGACCAGCACCGCCCGCTCGATCACGTTCTCCAGCTCGCGGACGTTGCCGGGCCAGTGATAGCTCACCAGCAGGTCGATCGCCGCGGTGGTGATCCGCCGGACCGGCCGACGGTGCGCCGTGGCGTACTTCTCGAGGAAGTGGTCGGCGAGGAAGAGGATGTCCGGCCGGCGGTCCCGGAGCGGCGGCACGAAGATCGTGAACACGTCGAGCCGGTAGTACAGGTCCTCGCGGAACGCCCCCTCGACCATGGCCCGCTCCAGGTCCTTGTTGGTGGCGGCCACCAGCCGCACGTCGGCCCGGATCGTTTCCGTGCCGCCCACCCGCTCGAACTCCCGCTCCTGCAGCACCCGCAGCACCTTGGCCTGGGCGCTCGGCGTGAGCTCGCCCACCTCGTCGAGGAACAGCGTGCCGCCGTGGGCCAGCTCGAACCGCCCCCGCTTGCGCGCCACGGCGCCGGTGAAGGCCCCCCGCTCGTGCCCGAAGAGCTCGCTCTCGAGCAGCGTGTCCGGCAGGGCGGCGCAATTCACCTTCACGAACGGCCCCCGCGCCCGGGGTGGAGTTGTGGTGGATGGCGCGGGCCAGGAGCTCCTTGCCGGTGCCCGATTCGCCCCGGAGGAGCACGGTGGCGTTGGTCTCCGCCACCTGCGCCACCTGCCGCAGCACCTCGCGCATCGGCCCGCTGGTGCCGATCAGGTTGGAGAAGTCGTAGCGCTCCCGCAGCTCGCGGCGGAGGTGGCGGTTCTCCTCCAGGAGGTGGCGCCACTCGGCCTCGAGCAGGGCCCGGTTCTTGAGCGTGAGCGCGAGGAGCGACGCCACCACCTGCAGGAGGGTGAGCAGGCGGTCGTGATCCCGATCGGGCCGGTACGGAAGGTCCACCGCGAGGGCGCCCACCGGCCGCAGATCCAGGAGCAGCGGCACGCAGGCGAAGGTGACTTCCCGCCCCGGCCGCTTGGATCGCTTGGCGGCGCGGTGGAGGAAGCGCGGATCCCGCGCCACGTCGGGCACCACGATCGGCGAGCCGTGCTCCACCACCCGGCCGGTGATCCCCTCGCCGAGGCGGAAGCGTACCAGCCGGCCGTCGGCCGTGAGGCCCCGGGACGCCTCGATCCGGAGCTCGCCGGTGGCCTCGTCGAGCACCGTGACGACGGCCCGCAGCGCCCCCCAGCGGCGCTCCAGGATCTCGAGCACGCGCTCGATGCCCCGCCTGGTGTCCAGGGTGCCGAGCAGGGCAGCGCTGAGCTCCGAGAGCGCCTCCAGCCCCGCCCGGTCGCCCTGGGGATCCCACTCGGCGCCGGGCCCCGCGCGACCGGGCGACATGATGGGTTCCATGGCCCCGTCCGTGGCCGCTTCCGGCCGGAAAAAGGACGCGGCCCGCTCGAAAGGAAGCGGGCCGCGGGAACTACGCGTTGCGCAGCGACCGGTCCCGCACCGCTAGCCGGGCGTGTTCGAGCACGCCCGGAGGTGACGGGCGGAGCAGGCCAGCCGGCGGCACGGGACGAATCGCATGCCGCAGACTAACCGACGGGGCGGGGCGGCGTCAAGCCGCCCAGCCCCGCGGGGTCAGCTGCCCGGGGAGGTTCCGGTGGAGGGGTCGCGGGACTCGGTGAGACGGGCCTGGAGCCCGCGGCGCGGCTCGACCGAGATGGCCGAGCCACGGAACTCGAAGTGCTCCTCGTTCAACACCCGGTCCTGCGCCGGCACCTCGGAGAGCTCGAGCAGCCGGAGCCGGGAAAGCACCGCCTCGGCGATCCTGGCCGCCGGCTCCCACTTCCCCGGCGTGAGTCCGGGATAGAGGTGGGCGAATTCGGGACGGAGGCGGGCTTCACGCATCGGACAGGCTCTCCTGCAAGCGGCCCTCGCGCTTCCGGCGCTGGTACGCCATGCCGCGGAGCCGGATGATCCGCTGCCGGATCGGCGGGTGCGAGGCCCAGAGCTCGCCCAGCAGCC
>DATLZT010000239.1:0-4288 GCA_035573835.1 Gemmatimonadales bacterium | reverse complement strand
GGCGGTGGACGGTGTCCCGTTCCTCGTGGCTCTCACCGACACCGCGGCCACCGAGGCGACCATGGCGCCCCAGGCCGCACAGGCCAGGGCGTTCTACGCCTCGATGACGCCCCAGCAGATGGAGGCGCAGTCCCGGATGGCCGCGGCGACGATGGTCGCCGATTCGGCCCTGGCCGCCCGGATCGGCCGCTGGGGCGGGGCGTCGGATCCGTCGACCGTTGGGAGGGCGGTCGCCGAGATGCTCACCACCGACCTCCGCGACGAGGTGGCCGCGATCCGCACCCCGGTGCTGCTCCTCGCCGCGGGCGCCGGCCGCCCGGCCGATGGGCGCGCCCGGCTCGAGGCGAGCTACCGGGCCCAGCTCCGGGCCGTCCCGGACGCCGCGGTGGTAGTGGCCGAACGCGCGCGCCACTTCATCATGTACGACGACCCGGAATTCTTCTTCCGGACGCTCGACCGGTTCCTCGACCGCCGATGAGCGGATCCAGCCTCGCCCTCGAGCTCGCGCCCGACGTCGCCGCCGCCGCCCGGGGCGACGGGCGGGCGTTCGCCCGCCTGGTGGAAGCCACCAAGAACACCGTGGCCTCGATCGCCTTCGCCATCGTGCGGGACGCCGAGTTGAGCCATGAGGTGGCGCAGGACGTCTACCTCGCCGCCTGGCGCGAGCTGCCGCGGCTGCGGGAGGCGACGAGCTTCCTTCCCTGGCTCCGCCAGACGACGCGGAACCGGGCCCATCACCTGCTCCGCAGCGACGTCCGGCGCCGGCGCCGGATCGAGGCGGGTCGGACCGACGCGCTGCTCGCGGCCGCCGCCGATCCCGCGCCCGATGCGCTGGCGCGGCTCATGGCCGAGGAGGAGCGCCGAGCAGTGGCCGAGGCGATCGACGCGCTCCCGGACGGGACCCGCGAGGTGGTTATCCTCTACTACCGGGAGGGGGAGTCGGTGCGACAGGTGGCCGAGCTCCTGGACCTGAGCGAAGACGCAGTGAAGCAGCGCCTCTCCCGCGCTCGAGCCCGGCTCCGGGCCTCCCTGGTGGCACACGCGAAGGCCACGGCGCCGTCCGCCGCATTCACCGCCGGTGTCCTGGCCGCGATCGGCCTCGCCACGCCTGGCGTGGCGGCCGCGCTGACGGTCGGCATGGGCAAGGTCGGGATCACGACCAAGGCGGGAGGCGGGGCGTTCGGCGGCGTCCCGGCCCTGGGCGCCGCCGCCGGCGCGCTCGCGGGCGGAGCACTGGGACTCCTCGGCGGATGGCTCGGGGTGGTGTTCGGAGCGCGGCGGCTGCTGGCCCGGGCGCGCGACGTCGAGGAACGCCGCGGCATCGTGCGCGTGGCCGCGGCGTCCATGGCCACCACGCTCGGGTTCATCCTGGTCGCGCTCGCGCTGCCGCGGCCGCTTCCCGTTACGATCGCTTTCGTCGGGATGGCGGCGGCGTTCGGCCTGTTCCACTTCGTGTGGCTTCCCCGGATCACCGCCCGGCGCAAGGCGGTGGAACGCGCGGAGGACCCCGCGGCGTTCGCCCGGCGGGAGCGGCAGGAGCGCCGCCAGGCGATCCTCGGTTACGTCGCGGGCCTCCTCCTCGGCGGCGCGGCCGTGCTCGCCAGCTGGTGCTTCTGAAGCCCGGGGCGGCGTCCCGGCTGGCCACTCACCCCTGGCGCCCGGACGCCGCCACCGGGCATCCGGCAGCCGAGCCCCATCACGTGCCCCGCCTCCGATAGCGCCCGTCCCGGATCGTCTTCCGGTCGCGGAAGGGGAGGCTCCGGCCGGGAGAGCCCCGATCGCCCCGCCACCGCCCGTGGAGCGGGCCGTCCTCCTCCCGGGTGAACAGGTTCACCCCGGCGTGGCGGCCCCGGTTCACCACGTCCTGGTCGCCGATCCAGACGTCGAGCCGGCGGTACTCCGGCGCGCCGCACTTGGCCGACGGCATCTGACCGGTGGAGTCCTGCACGCCGACGGCGGCCCGCGCGGGGCTCAGCGCGGCAACCAAGCACCAGGTCGCCGTCGGGCCTCTCCAGTGCATGTTCCCGCCGATTTTCCCTCTGGCGTGGACGGCGAACCATCCCACACCACGGCGCCCGACGACGACCGGTGACGAGTTCGTGCCCTGTCTTGTTTCGGTATGCGTGCGGGGTAGCATATGCTACTACTAATAAACTGGATCGGCCGTCCTTGTGCCACGTCTACCCGGTGTATACTGAGGGACTCTGGAGGCCGTGATGCGCACTGGCACCGTTCCGGGCGCTGGGATCCGCTATGTCCCGGCGCAGCCCACTCCCCCGCAGCCCCCGCGGCGTCCCCATGTCGTCCCCCTGCACGGTGATAGCCGCGAGGACGAGTACTTCTGGATGCGGGACCGCTCCGACCCCGAGGTGGTCCGCTACCTGGAGGCGGAGAACGCCTATGCCGAGCAGATGCTGGCGCACACCCGGCCGCTCCAGGCCCGTCTCTATGACGAGATGCTGGGCCGGATCAAGCAGACCGACCTGAGCGTGCCGTATCGGGAGGGTGAGTACCTCTACTACGCGCGCACCGAGGAGGGGAAGCAGTATCCGATCTATTGTCGGAAGCGCGGGTCGCTCGAGGCGGCGGAGGAGGTGATCCTCGACCTCAACGCGCTCGCCGAGGGTCGCTCCTTCCTCGCCCTCGGCGCGTTCACCGTGAGCGACGACGGCAACCTCCTCGCCTACTCGACCGACACCACCGGCTTCCGCGACTATGTCCTCCACGTGAAGGACCTCCGGACCGGCACCCTGCTGGCGTTCCGGGTGGAGCGGGTGAGCTCGGTGGCCTGGGCGGCCGACGACCGGACGCTCTTCTACGTGACCGAGGACGAGGCCAAGCGTCCCTATCGGCTCCATCGCCACACGCTGGGCCGGGGCGACGATCCGCTCCTGTTCGAGGAGGCGGACGGGATGTTCCGGCTCCACGTGACCCGGACCCGCAGCCGGCGGCTGCTCCTCCTCTACTCGGCGAGCCATACGACCAGCGAGGCCCGGTGGCTCGAGGCCGACCGGCCCGAGGGGGAGTGGCGGCTGGTCGCGCCCCGGGTCCACGAACAGGAGTACGAAGTGGAGCATCACGGCGAGCGGCTCCTGATCCGGGTGAACGACACCGGCCGGAACTTCCGGCTGGTCGAGGCCCCGCTCGCGAGTCCCGACCGTCCGGCCTGGCGCGAGATCCTTCCCCACCAGGAGGACGTGATGCTGGAGGGGATCGACGCCTTCGCCGGGCACCTGGCGGTCTACCAGCGGCGTGGGGGGCTCCCCGAGATCCGGATCCTCGACCTCGCCGGCGGCGGGTCCCACTACGTGACCTTCCCCGAGCCGGCCTACGAGGTGAGCCCGTCGGCGAACCCGGAGTGGGAGACGACCCGGCTCCGCTACAGCTACCAGTCGCTCGTGACCCCGGCCTCGGTCTTCGAGTACGACATGGTGGCGCGCCGCTCCGTCCTGCTCAAGCAGACCGAGGTGCTGGGCGGCTACGACCCGGCCCGCTACGTCTCGGAGCGGCTCCATGCCCCGGCGCCCGACGGCACCCCGATCCCGATCTCGCTGGTCCGGCGGCGGGACGTGGCGGTGGACGGCCGGGCGCCGCTCCTCCTCCACGGCTACGGCGCCTACGCGGTCCCCTACCCCGTCACCTTCTCGTCCAACCGGTTGAGCCTCCTCGACCGGGGCGTGGTGGTGGCGATCGCCCACGTGCGCGGCGGCGGCGAGCTGGGACGCCCCTGGCACGACGCCGGCCGGATGCTCAACAAGCTGAACACCTTCACCGACTTCATCGCGGCCGCGGAGTACCTCCTCGAGCGGGGCTACGGGGCGCCGGACCGGCTGGTGATCGAGGGCGGGAGCGCCGGCGGGCTCCTCATGGGTGCCGTGACCAACCTGCGGCCCGAGCTGTTTCGCGCGGTGGTGTCGCACGTGCCGTTCGTGGACGTGCTCAACACGATGCTGGACGAGTCGCTGCCGCTCACGGTGGGGGAGTACGAGGAGTGGGGGAATCCGCGGAACCCGGACGAGTACGCCTCCATGCGGCGGTACTCGCCCTACGACAATCTCCGGCCCGGGCCCTATCCGGCGATGCTGGTCCGCACCTCGTTCAACGACAGCCAGGTGATGTACTGGGAGCCGGCCAAGTACGTGGCGCGGCTCCGCGCCCTGAAGACCGACCGGAACCCGCTGCTCCTCATCACCAACATGGGCGCCGGCCATACCGGCGCCTCCGGGCGGTACGACCGGCTGCGGGAAGTGGCGCTGGACTACGCCTTCATCCTCGATCAGCTCGGGCT
>DATLZT010000238.1:0-4435 GCA_035573835.1 Gemmatimonadales bacterium | reverse complement strand
CGCCGAGCCCGCGCTGCCGCTCCTGCTCGGCCTGCCGCCGGCCGACGCGGTCCGGGTGACGGGCGCGATGCCGGACCTCCGTCCGATCGAGGGGCACCGGGTCCCCGCCGGCGTCGCCGACGCGGTGGCGACGGAGCTGCTGGAGCGGGTGCGGCGGCACCACCGCGACCATCGGAGTGAGCCGGGCATCTCGGCGGAGACGCTGCGACAAGCGGTCCGGGATGCGCTCCGCGCGCCACCGTGGCTGGTGCGCGCGGTGCTGGACGAGCTGATGGCGGCGCGGAAGCTGGAGTCGGTGGAGGGCGCGGTGCGGCTCCCCGGGTTCCGGCCCGCCGTCTCGGGTGGCGGGGCGGAAGTGGACCGGGTGGTGGCGCTGCTCGAGCGGGCGGGGCTCGCCCCGCCGAGCGTGGGCGAGTTGGCGGCGCAGGTGGGCCGCGACGACGTGGCCGCGATCCTCCGCATCGCCGCCGGGGAGCGGCGAGTCGTGATGGTGCAGCGAGACCGCTACTGGGCCGCCGCCGCCCTGGACCGGTTCGTCGCGGTGCTGCGCGAGATCGGCCGGGAGGGCGAGATCACCCCGGCCGGGCTCCGGGACCGGCTCGGGATCACCCGGAAGTACCTGATCCCGCTCCTCGAGTGGGCCGACGCCGCCGGGCTCACCGTGCGGACCGGAGATGCCCGGGTGCTCCGGGAGCGGTCCGCCGGCCGGCCCCCGGAGGCCTCGCCTTGACCGGCCCGGTCCCGGCGCGCACGTTTAAGCGGGTCCAGAGTTTACAGCTTCACGGAGGTGCCACCCGCCGACCTGTTTCGTTCGAGGAGTCGACATGTTCCGGTCTGGTCGGCCGGGGTGGTCGCTGGTGCTGCTGTTGGCCCTCGCCCCCCCGGCCTGGGGGCAGGGTAGACTCCCGCCCCCGAGAGTCGAATTGAAGGAGAGCTATCCGGGGCCAGAGCCGCCCTCGCTGATGATCCCCTTCGAGATCCATCCCGAGGTCTGCGCCGGGGGCCACCAGCCGGTCGTGAGCCTCCGGGTGTTCAACGTGCTGGTGCAGGTGGTCGCCGTCCCGGTCCTGGCGGGCTCGGGCGGCGAGCGGCTGGACGACGTGCGGCTCCGCTGCGGGCCCCACCTGGCCTACTGGGACGGCCGGTATCTCGACGGCCGACGCGAAGCCTCGACCGGCGTCTACTACTACCAGCTCGTCGTCGACGGCGAGCGCTACACCCGGAAACTCCTGGTCTCGCGCCCGCAGGAGTCAGACTGACGCATCCGACGACCCGGCCCCGCCGGGTCGTCCTGTTTTTGGCAGGCCGGGCGTGGCTCCCCTGCCACCCGGACAGGCCAGCGCGGTATGGAGGTTGCCTCGGCGAGGGCGAACATCGCGCCACGCGCGTCGTATTAACGGCGGACGGGGGATGCCTGGTCGCGTCGCGTCGACGAGCGAAGGTGGTAGGGAGGCGTCGCGGGCGTGCGGCCCTGCGCTCCCGCGTCGGCCCGCGCGGTCCGCGCGCCGTCAGCAAGGTTTCCGCGCCCCGTCACCATCGACAGGACGGTTCCGATGATCCGACCCGAACGGCTCACCATCAAGGCCCAGGAAGCGCTCCGCGAGGCGATCGCCCTGGCGCGCGGCCGCGGCAACCCGGTGGTGAACGACGCCCACCTCTTCGCCGCCCTCCTCGCGCAGGACGAGGGGATCGTGCAGCCGGTGCTCCAGAAGGTGGGCGCCAACGTCACCGGGCTCCGCGCCGCGGTCGAGCGCGAGATCGGCCGCTTCCCCACCCAGGCGGGCGAGGGGGTGGAGCCGAGCCTGAGCCGCGAGCTCAACCGGGTGTTCGAGCGGGCCGAGCGCGAGGCCGAGGCGATGGACGACGCCTTCGTCTCGACCGAGCACCTCCTCCTCGCGCTCCTCGAGGAGCGGGGCACCACCGCGCGCACCCTGCTCGGCGAGCTCGGCGTGACCGCCGGGCGGCTCCGTGCCGCGCTGCAGGAGGTGCGGGGCGCCCACCGGGTGACCGACCAGACGCCGGAGGAGAAGTACCAGGCCCTGGAGCGCTACACCCGCGACCTCACCGAGCTCGCCCGGGCCGGGAAGCTCGACCCCGTCATCGGCCGGGACGAGGAGATCCGGCGGGTGATCCAGGTGCTCTCGCGCCGCACCAAGAACAACCCGGTGCTCATCGGCGAGCCGGGGGTGGGGAAGACCGCGATCGTTGAGGGGCTGGCCCAGCGGATCGTGAACGGCGACGTCCCCGAGGGGCTGCGGGACAAGCGGCTGATCCAGCTCGACATGGGCGCGCTCGTGGCCGGCGCCAAGTACCGGGGCGAGTTCGAGGAGCGCCTCAAGGCGGTGCTCAAGGAGATCACCTCGGCCGAGGGGCTGTTCGTCGTGTTCATCGACGAGCTCCACACCATCGTGGGCGCCGGCAAGGCCGAGGGGGCGATCGACGCCGGGAACATGCTCAAGCCGATGCTCGCCCGGGGCGAGCTCCGGGTGGTGGGCGCCACCACGCTCGACGAGTACCGGCAATACATCGAGAAGGACCCGGCCCTCGAGCGGCGCTTCCAGCCGGTCTACGTGGGGGAGCCGAGCGTGGCCGACACCATCGCCATCCTGCGGGGGCTCAAGGAGCGGTACGAGAGCCACCATGGGGTGCGGATCACCGACAATGCGGTGGTGGCCGCGGCGACCCTCTCCAACCGCTACATCGGCGACCGGTTCCTGCCCGACAAGGCGATCGACCTCCTCGATGAGGCGGCCTCCCGGCTCCGGATCGAGATCGACAGCCTGCCGCAGGAGATCGACGAGGTGGAGCGCCGGATCATGCAGCTCGAGATCGAGCGCACCGCGCTCCAGAAGGAGAAGGACCCCGCCTCAGTCGAGCGGCGGGAGGCGTTGGAGCGCGAGCTGGCCGAGCTGCGGGAGCGGTCCACCACGATGAAGGCCCAGTGGCAGCGGGAGAAGGAGACCCTGGGCCAGGTGGGGAAGCTCAAGCAGCAGATCGAGGAGCTCCGGATCCAGGCGGAGCAGGCCCAGCGCGCCGGCGACCTGGGCCGCGCCGCCGAGCTCACCTACGGCCGGATCCCCGAGCTCGAGCGCCGGCTGAGGGAGATCGAGCAGCAGCTCGCCGCCCGCGACGGCGGCCCCCGATTCCTCAAGGAGGAGGTGGACGCCGACGACGTGGCCGAGGTGGTGGCGCGCTGGACCGGGATCCCGGTCTCCCGGATGCTCGAGAGCGAGCGGGAGCGGTTGGCGCGGCTGGAGCAGCACCTGGCCCAGCGGGTGGTGGGGCAGGAGGAGGCGGTGGAGGCGGTGGCCAACGCGGTGCGCCGCTCCCGGGCCGGGCTCCAGGACCCGAATCGCCCGATCGGCTCGTTCATCTTCCTCGGCCCGACCGGCGTGGGGAAGACCGAGACCGCCCGCGCCCTCGCCGAGTTCCTCTTCGACGACGAGCACGCCATGGTGCGGATCGACATGTCGGAGTACATGGAGAAGCACGCCGTGGCGCGGCTCATCGGCGCGCCCCCGGGCTACGTGGGCTACGAGGAGGGCGGCCAGCTCACCGAGGCGATCCGCCGCCGGCCCTACTCGGTGGTGCTCTTCGACGAGATCGAGAAGGCGCACCCCGACGTCTTCAACATCCTGCTCCAGATCCTGGACGACGGGCGGCTCACCGACTCGCAGGGGCGCACGGTCGATTTCCGCAACACGGTCATCATCATGACCTCGAACATCGGGAGCCAGTACATCCTGGATCTGGGCCCGGAAAACTGGGAGCTGGTCGAGCGCCAGGTGACCGGCGCGTTGCGGCAGCACTTCCGCCCCGAGTTCCTGAACCGGGTGGACGACATCATCATCTTCCGCCCCCTGGGCGTGGAGCAGATCGAGCGGATCGTCGAGCTCCAGCTCCGCCGGCTCGAGCGGCTCCTGGCCGACCGGCGCCTGTCGCTGGAGGTCTCCCCCGAGGCGAAGCGGATCCTTGCCCGGGAGGGGTACGACCCGGTCTTCGGCGCCCGGCCGCTCAAGCGGGCGATCCAGCGGCTGATCCAGAACCCGCTTGCGCTCGCGGTGCTGGAGGGGCGGTTCAAGGACGGCGATCGCGTCCGGGTGACGGCCCGGCCCGACGGCTCGCTGGCGCTCGAGCGGGAGGAGGCGTCGGCGGAGCCGCGGCCGGAGCGCGCCGGCCGGGAGCCCGCCGGCTCGGCGCGCTGACCCCGGGGCCCCGGGCCGCCTCCCGTTCCCAGGATCCCCGGCGGCCGGCGCGGGGTACATCGCCCCTTGGTATCCGTGGAGTCCCGAAGCTGCGCGCGGCGCCCCCGCGCGCAGCCGCGCTTCGGCCGGCCCGTCGGCGGCCCCGGGCGCGCGTCCCGACTTGACAGGACGCGGCGCCCGGGGAAGCGTTGAGGCGAGGACGCCGGCGCCATGGTGTCGGGGCGGGAGCC
>DATLZT010000237.1:0-5462 GCA_035573835.1 Gemmatimonadales bacterium | reverse complement strand
CGCGGCGTCGCCGGCTCCCGTCCGGGCCGGGCCGCCTCGGTGCGCTCGATCGGCCGGTCGTCCAGCGCCGCCCCGGTGTCGCCGGGCGCGAGCTCGAGGTCCCGCTCCAGGCTGTCCGCCAGGGCGGTGTCCTCGCGGGCGCGGTCACCGCCTCCGCACGCGGCCGCCGCGACCAGCGCGAGCGCGGTCAGGATTCGCTTCGCCATCTCCAACCTCCTTGTGCGATCGCCGTGCGCGATGACTTGCTCGGGTCTGGCAACCCGGTGACATTCCAGCCCCATGCGCGAACTCCGGACCCTCCTGCCCTACCTGCGCCGGTACCGCGTACCGTTCGCAGCCGGGCTCGGGCTGGTGGTCCTCTCCAACTACTTCACCACACTCGCCCCACAGTTCCTCCAGCGGGGCATCGACGCGCTCGAGCGGGGCCAGCCCCTGGCGGAGGTCACCCGGGCGGCGGCCTGGCTGGTGGGCGTGGCCCTGGCGGGCGGGGTGCTCCGCTACGGGATGCGGGAGCTGCTCAACGGCGCCAGTCGCCGGGTGGAGTACCGACTCCGGAACGACCTGTACCGGCACCTGCAGGGCCTCTCGGCCGAGTTCTACGACCGCTACCCCACGGGCGACCTCATCGCCCGCGCCACCAACGATCTCCTGGCCGTCCGGATGGTGGCGGGTCCGGCCATCATGTATCTGGTGGACACGATCACCCGGAGCCTGCTGATCGTGCCGTACATGGTGGCCATCAGCCCGCTCCTGAGCGTCCTGGCGCTGCTCCCGCTGCTGGGACTCCCGGTGGCCATGTCGCTCTTGAGCGAGGCGATCCACCGGCGGACCACCGCCATCCAGGCCCAGTTCAGCGAGCTCACCAGCCACGTCCACGAGAACCTGTCGGGGGTGCGGGTCGTCCGCGCCTATCGGCAGGAGGCGGCCGAGGCGGCGCACTTCGAGCGGCTGAACCAAGGGTACGTGGACCGGAACCTGGCGTTGGCCCGGCTCCAGGGGGCGTTCCACCCGTTGATGGCGCTCTTCGGCGGCCTCGGCGCCGTGGCAGTGCTCTACGGCGGCGGGCGGCTGGTGATCGCTGGTCGGGTGACGGTGGGCGAGTTCGTGGCGTTCGGGGTCTACCTGGCGACGCTGGTCTGGCCGATGATCGCGCTCGGGTGGGTGATCAACCTGGTGCAGCGGGGGGCCGCGTCGATGGCCCGGATCAATGCGCTCCTGCGCGAGCGGCCCGCGATCGTCCCGCCCGTCCGGCCCGCCTCCCTGCCGCCCCGGCGAGGTCCCCGCTCCCTGGCGTTCGAGGGCGTCTGGTTCCGCTACCCCGGCGCCGCGGATCGGGGCTGGGTGCTCCGCGACGTGTCGTTCACGTTGGAGGCGGGGCGCTCCCTGGCCGTGGTGGGGGCCACCGGGTCCGGCAAGTCGACGCTGGTCGACCTCGTCGTCCGGACCTACGATCCCGATCGCGGCCGGATCCTCCTCGACGGGGTGGACATCCGCGAGCTCGAGCCGGCGACCCTCCGCCGCGAGATCGGTTTCGTCCCGCAGGAGACGTTCCTCTTCAGCGAGACGCTGCGCGACAACATCCTCCTCGGCGCGCCCGACGACGGGCGGCTCGCGACGGTGGCCGAGGTGGCCCAGCTCACCGAGGCGCTCCCCGCCCTCCCCCAGGGCTTCGACACCCTGCTCGGGGAGCGGGGCGTGAATCTCTCCGGCGGCCAGAAGCAGCGCACCGCCATCGCGCGGGCGTTGGCCCGGGATCCGCCCGTCTTCGTGCTCGACGACGCGCTGAGCGCGGTGGACGCCCAGACCGAGGCCCGTATCCTGCGGGGGCTCAAGCGGGCGATGACGGGGCGCACCAGCGTGATCGTCTCCCACCGCCTCAGCGCGGTGCGGGACGCGGACCGGATCATCGTGCTCGACCGGGGGGAGATCGTCGAGCGCGGCACGCACCAGGAGCTCATGGCGCGGCGCGGGCGCTACTGGGAGCTGCTCCGACGGCAGCGCCTGGAGGAGGAGCTGGAGCTCACAGGCCGTACCACGTCCGCGCCACCAGCAGGATCGTCGCCATCACCGCGAGGGTGAGCGGGGCGCCCAGACGCGTGAAGTCGAGGAAGCGGTACCCGCCGGGGCCGTAGACCATGGTGTTGGTCTGGTACCCGATCGGCGTGAGGAACGACGTCGAGGCCATCACCGCCACCACGACGGCGAAGACCCGCGGGTCTTCGCCGACCTGCTCGGCGGTGGCCCAGGCGATGGGGAACATGATCGCCGCCGCGGCGTTGTTGGTGATGATCTCGGTGACGAGGCTGGTGGCGACGATGATCCCGAGCAGGACCCCGAGGGTGCCGTAGCCCGAGAAACCGGACACGACCACCCCGGCGAGGTGGTCGGCCAGCCCGGACTTCTGCATCGCCGCGCCGAGGCCGAACGAGCTCGCGATCACCACGACCACGTCCAGGTCCACCGCGTTGCGCGCCTCGCCGGCGGTGAGGACGCCGAAGGCGACGAGCGCCACCGCGCCCACCAGCGCCGCCTGGAGCATCGGCAGGAGTTCGAGCCCCGCCACCACCACGATCGCCAGCGTCACCAGGCCCACGATCCACGCCTTGCGGGTGACCCCCGGGGTGGTCCCGCCGAGCCGGGAGACCAGCAGGAAGTCGCCCCGGTCCCGCCAGCGGTCCCGGAAGCCGTTGTCGGAGAGGACCAGGAGCGTGTCCCCCACCTCGAGCTCCACCTCGCCGAGCTTGGCGTTGATCCGCCGCCCCGCGCGGTGGATCCCCACCACCGCCGCCTGGTACCGGCTCCGGAACTCGGCCTGCTTCAGGGTCCGTCCCACCAGGGGCGACGCGGCGCCGATCACCACCTCGAAGAAGGTGTGCCGGGCGGTGTCGAACTCGGTCAGGTGGTCCTGCTCGGTCGAGACCAGTCCCCGCATCGACTGCAGGTCCACGATCTGATCCACCCGTCCCACGAAGCAGAGCCGGTCCCCGCCCCTGAGCACCGTCGAGCTCGCCACCGGGGCGATGACCTCCCCGGCCCGTTCGATCTCCACCAGGAAGACGCCCTGGAGGTTGCGCAGCCCCGCCTCCTCCACCGGGCGGCCGTCGAGCGGCCCGCCCGGCACGACCTTCATGTTGACCGCGAACTCCCGGGGGTTCTCGATGATGTCGCGCCGCGCCGGGCGGCGCTCGACCAGCAGGTAGGGCGTGACGAGGACGAGCACCGCCACGCCCACCAGCGCCACCGGCAACCCGATCGGCGTGATCTCGAAGAGGCCCATCGGGGCCACCCCGCGCGCCTCGAGGAGACCGGAGACCACCAGGTTGGTCGAGGTCCCCATCACCGTGATCACGCCACCCAGGATCACGGCGTAGGACAGCGGCAGCAGGTAGCGCGACGGCGAGCGGCCCGAGCGCTCGGCCCAATCGGTGATGGGCGGGATCAGCATCGCCACCAGCGGGGTGTTGTTGAGGAACGCCGAGGCGGCGGCCGAGGCGGGGAGCAGGCGGGCCAGCGAGCCGCGGCCGTCCCGCGAGCGGCCGAGCAGGATCCCCAGGAGCGGCTGCATGAGGCCGGTCTTCTCCACGGCGCGGGCCAGGATGTAGAGCGCCGCCACGGTGATCGGCGCCGGGTTGCCGAAGCCGGCGAACGCCTCGGTGGGGGTCACGATCCCCGCGAGCAGCAGGGTGATCGTCGCGCCCATCATGATGCTCGACGGGGCGTAGGTCTCCCGGGCGAGCAGGACGAGCGTGAGCAGCACCACGGCGAGCGTGAACCAGGCTTGCCAGGGCATGGAGACTCGAGGTCGGGGTGGCGGGTCCGGGACCCCGCCGGGGACGGGTCCGGGACCGCTCTCCGCTACAACTGTTCCCGGAGGAACGCCGGGGTGAGCCCCTGCAGCCAGCCGGCGAGGCGGGTGAACTCCCCGCTCGCCATCAGGAGGCCCACGGCGACCAGCAGCGCACCGCTCGCCCGCTGGACCCACGGCAGGTAGCGCCGGAACCGCTGGAACCAGGCGAGGAACGATTCGACCGCCGCCGCGGCGACCAGGAACGGCACCGCGAGCCCGGCGGAGTACGCGGCCAGGAGCACGGTGCCCCGGGCGAGGTCGCCCTCGGTCGCGGCGAGCCCCAGGATCGCCCCGAGCACCGGCCCGATGCACGGGGTCCACCCCGCGGCGAAGGTCATCCCCACCAGGGCGGAGCCGAGATACCCAACCGGCTTGTCCTCAAGATGCAGCCGCTTCTCCTGTTGCAACAGGCCGATCCGGACGACGCCCAGCAGCACCAGCCCGAAGCCGATGATGAGGACGCCCCCCAGCCGTTGGAGCCAGACCTGGTAGTAGTTGAGCGCCCGGCCCAGGGCGGTGGCGCTCGCCCCCAGGAGTACGAAGACCAGCGAGAAGCCGAGGATGAAGAGCCCCGCGTGCACCAGCAGGAGGCGCCGGCGCGCCGCCATCTCCCCCAGGGTGAGCCCGGTGAGGAATCCCAGGTAGGACGGGACCAGCGGCAGGACGCAGGGGGAGAGGAAGCTGAGCAGCCCCGCCGCGAACGCCACGAGGAAGCCCAGGTTGCCGGACTCGGCCATCGGCTCAGAACACCTCGAGGTCGCGGCGCTGGCAGTCGCGGCAGATGCCGTACAGCTCGACCCGGTGGCGGTGGTGCTGGAAGGCGTGCTCGTCGGCGATGATCGGCAGCATCCGCTCCAGCCGCTCGTTGGAGAATTCCACCACCGCCCCGCACCGCTCGCAGATCAGGTGCTCGTGGTGGGCCTGCGCCGGCATCGGCTCGTACCGCCGGAACCCCTCGCCGAAGTCGTGCGCCTTGACGACCCCGCTCTGGACCAGGACGTCGAGCGTGCGGTAGATCGTGGCGGTGCCGACCCGCTCCCCCCGGTCCTTGAGGCGGCGCTGGATCGCGTCGACCGAGAGATGGTCGTCGGAGAGCAGCACGACCTCCGCCACGAGCTCGCGCTGACGGGTGAGCGGCAGCCGTTTGTCCCGCAGGTAGCGCCGGAAGCGGTCGAGCAACGCCGCCCGTTCATCCGTGTCGAGGCGCGCCATCGCCGCTCCCGGAGGGGGCCGCCGCGTCCCCCGGCGCCGGGGGGAACCACTCCTCGACCGGCGCCGGCGTGGCGACTTCGTCGTCCATCCGCTGCTGCACCCCCGCCACCAGCTCGGCCACCGCCTCCACCGGGCCGCTCCCGACCTCCTCGATGACGGCGCTGAACTGGCCCCGCTCGCGCCCCTTGATCACCAGCACGTAGCGGGCGGTGTAGATCCGGCGCCGCTCCCCGTCGATCCGAGCCACCACCGCCGTCCCCCACTCCCGCTGGTCCTGGCGGATCGGGCGGAACACCCAGATGCCGTCGATTTCCGCCGGCGGGATCACCCGCGCCAGTTCCCCGGCCACCCGCGCCCAGGCGCTCGGCGCGCGGGCCGCGAGCGCCGCCGCCACCGCGCCGGA
>DATLZT010000236.1:0-6628 GCA_035573835.1 Gemmatimonadales bacterium | reverse complement strand
GGAGGTGAGCCCCCGCCCCCGCCCCCGCCGCCTTGGGGAGCGCAATCGTCCTCGTCACTCGGCACGCAAATCGCCCGGGCGGGGCCAGCCACCCGGTCGAAGTCGGTCTCGGCCGGCACGATCGCGATGACCGGGGTAGTGGGCGGCTGGTCCCGATCGAGCACGTACCGTTGCCCGTCGAGGTCGTACGCCACCGGGGCATCGCCGTCCCTCAGGGCCGTCGCTACCAGGACGTTTTCGTCCCCGCTCCAGCGCCGGCGGTGCTCCGGCACCGGGAGGTAGAGCTCGAGCGCCCCGGCCGCGGTGGCGTCCGCCTCCAGCGTGGCAGCGGGGAGGCGGCTCTCCCGGGCGATGTCGCCGAGGGCGCGGCGGCCGGCGTCGGTCAGGAATCGCTGGAAGTGGAGCTTCCGCTCCCGGACCGGCGAAGCGTCGATCCGCTGCTTCAGATCTGCCCGGAAATGCGGATTCCGCAAGGCCCGGGCGACCGCCGCCGCGAGCCGCTCCGCCCGCGCGGCCTCAGTGGTGGCGGGTGGGGCCGACGCGATCGGCGTGGGCCGGGGCGTGCCGGGTGCCGCTGGAACGGTGGGAGGATCGCGATCGCACGCGGCCACGGCCAGCAGCGCGACCAGGGGGAACCGGGTCCGGCGAGACATGAGGCCTCCTTGGCTGGGGGAGCGCGCCGACGGCGAGCGCGGGGATTGAATGCGAGGCCAAGGTAGGCACCCGCCGGCGCGGGGCCGGCATCGGGAAGTACCGAGCTCAATCGAAAAAACCGGAAGATGCAGGTGAGAAGGAACCGGGGTCGCCCCGGCCCCCGCGGATCATTCCGGCACCATCGCCACGATCCGGAGCGGGCCGCCACTCCCGCCCGCGATCTTCATCGGAAGAGCCACCACCGTGGCGCCGAGCACCGGTAGCGACTCGAGGTTCGCCACGTTCTCGAACGCCGGCACGTTGGCTTCGGAGAGGATCCGGTGGCTCTCGAAGAGGCGGGACTGCCCGTGGTCGACACTGGGCGTGTCGATCCCGACGGCGTCGACCCGGCGTGCCACGAGCAGCCGCGCGGCGCTCGAGTCGAGCCCCGGGAAATGGAGCTCGTCCACCGCCCGCGGACCGAGCCTGGCGGTGCCGAGATAGCGGGACCGGTCGGGCCAGCGACGGGCCCATCCGGTGCGGATCAGGACGATGGCACCCTCGGGGACCGTCCCGTGCTCGCGCTCCCACTCGACCAGGTCCTCCGCGGTGACGCGGTAGTCGGCGTTCCGTGCCGCGGCGCCGGCCACGTCCACCACCAGCGCGGGGCCGATCAGGCGGTCCAGCGGGATCTCGTCGGTGGTGTGACGCCCCTCGGCGAAGTGGATCGGCGCGTCGAGGTGGGTGCCCCCGTGCTCCGCCGCGCCGAAGTTGTTGGCCGCGTAGTAATAGCCCGCCGGCGTCCGCTCGGCGGACACCACCTCGAGCCGGAACGGCTGGGCGGTGGGCCAGTAGATGGTCGTGCTGTCGAAGGGGTGGGTGAGGTCGATCCAGCGCGCGTCGGCGATCGACGGCCGCCCCGGCGGTGCAGGCTCCCGCTCCGACGGGCAGGCGACGAGCATCGGGCTGATCGCGACGAGGCCGAGGAGGAGGGGGCGACGCATGGCGGGCGCTCCGTTGGGGACTCCCGTCAAGTTGGGAGCCCGCCGCCCGTCCCGCAACGGCGCCCGGCGGCGGGCCGCTCGTGCCCGCCGCGGCCTTCAGTACATCGTGTAGTAGGTGACGCCCAGCCGGAGATCGGCGGTGTTCTGGCTCCACCCGGTGGCCACGGGCGGGCCGCCGGCGTTGCGGTCCTCCACGTCCCCCGGCCAGCCGAGGAAGAAGTTCACCTCCGGGGTGAGCGCGAGGCTCCGGCCCAGTTTGATGTCGTATCCGGCCCCCGTCGCCACTCCCCAGCCCACGCTCTTCAGCGTGAGCCCCTGCCCGCGCGACTGGTAGACGCTGAAGCCCAGCCCTCCCTTCACGAAGAACGGGCGCCGCCCGAACGGGTAGTAGTAGACCGCCGCGCCCCCGTTGGCGACGAGGTCCCGGATCCCGCCCGACTTGTCGGTCCAGGCATCGAAGGCGAAGCCGAGCAAGAGGTTCGGATCGCCGACCGTGCTGCCGAGCCGGAACCCGGCGGCGATCCCGGTGCGACGGTCGAAGTCGCACCCGTCGCACGAGGCCCCGGCGCTGCCCACGCCCACGGCCAGGCCGCCGAAGAATCCCGAGCGGCGCGGCTCCCGCTTCCGCAATTGGGCGTCGAGCGAGGAAGGGGCGAGGACGATGAGCAGGAGGAGCAGGGCGGATCGGAGGCGCATGAGGTCTCCCGAACTGGCGGTCGCGGAGGTCGGTGGCGGCGAATATACCGGCGCCGGGCCGGGGGGCAAGCGGGCGGGGCGGACCGGCTCGGCTAGGGACCGCGCCGGGCCAGCTCGGCCGTCATGGTCCGCATCGCGGCGAGCGCCCGCTCGATGTCGTCGCGGCTCACGTCGAGGTGGGTCACGGCGCGCACCAGCGTGTCGGTCATGGCACTGAAGCGGACCCGGTGCACCTCGAGCGCCCGGGCGGCGAACGCCTCCGCCCGCAGGCCGGTGCCCGCGACGTCGAAGAGCACGATGTTGGTCTCCACCGTCTCCGGATCGAGCGCGATGCCCGGCAGCTCGGCCAACCCCCGGGCGAGGAGCCGGGCGTGCTCGTGGTCCTCGGCCAGGCGATCGACGTGGTGCCGGAGGGCATAGACCCCGGCCGCGGCGATGATGCCGGCCTGGCGCATCGCCCCGCCGAACCGCTGCTTGAAGACCCACGCCTCCTCGATGAAGCCGCGCGACCCCGCCAGCGCGGCGCCGACCGGCGCGCCCAGGCCCTTGGTGAAGTCGATCCACACCGAGTCGAAGCCCGCCGCCTGTTCCCGCGCCGGGACGCCCGTCGCCACCACCGCGTTCAGGAGCCGGGCGCCGTCCAGGTGGGCCACGAGGCCGTGTCGGTGGGCCGCGTCGGACACCTCGCGCAGCCGCTCGAGCGGCCAGCAGGCGCCGCCCCCGAGCACCGTGGGCGTCTCCACCGACACCGCCCGGCTCCGGGGCATGTAGTGGACCCGCGGGTTGATCGCCCGCTCGACCTGGCCCGCCGTGAAGATGCCCCGCTCCCCGTCCACCGTCCGGATCACGGCGCCCGACAGCGCCGCGGGGCCGCCCGCCTCGTACATGAGCGGGTGCGCGAACCGATCCATGATGATCTCGTCCCCCGGGCGGCACCAGACCGCGAACGCCACCTGGTTGCACATCGTCCCGGAGGGCAGGAAGAGCGCGGCCTCCTTGCCCAGCAGCTCGGCCACCATCTCCTGCAGGAGGTTCACCGTCGGGTCCTCCCGCTCCTGTTCGTTGCCCACCTCGGCCTCGCACATGAAGCGCCGCATCGCCGGGGTCGGCTTGGTCATGGTGTCGCTGAAGAGGTCGATCACGTCGGTCATCGCTCAGAACTCCATCGCCTCGAGCCGGCGGACCGCGAGCCGGAACGAGCCCACGCCCACGAGCGCGCAGAGCACGGTCACCAGCCCCAGCGCGCCGGCCAGCCGCCAGCCGAGGCCGTCGCCGCGCCCGGCCCAGCGGGCCCGGAGATGGTCGGCGACGGGGCCGGCCTCGATCACGATCAACAAGCCGAGGAGGAGGATCGCGGCCATCATGAAGACCAGGCCGCCGAAGCTGGTGGGGATCTGGGCCGCGTTCTCGGTGTCGAACCGCGGGTAGAGCACCCCGAGCGCGAGGGCCAGCGCCGCCACCGCCGCGGTGTAGAGCGCCACCGTGAGCGTGGCGATCCCGACCATGAACCAGGACGCCTGGAGGAGCCAGTTGGTGGTCCAGGTCATGAGGAGCCCCAACACGAGCAGCGGGGCCGTGCCCACCCAATACTTGCTCCAGAGCATGGCGCGCAGGTCGAGCGGACTCGAGCGGAGCAGCCACATCTGCTTCCCCTCGAGCGAGACGGCGGGGAAGACGAAGCGCGCCGCCACCGCGGCCAGCACGAACCCGGTGAGCCCCTGGTTGAGGAAGGAGACCATCGTCACAAGGAAGAACGGCACCCGCTCCCCGGTGTAGAGCGGCAGTGCCTGGATGTTGAAGAGGTAGACGACCATCAGCACCGCCAGCAGGATGAGCTGGCTCCACTGGGTCGTGTCCCGGAAGAACAGGCGGAGGTCCTTGAGGATGAACTCGCGGCGGGCCGGGGACGCCCCGACGAGCAGCCGCTCGGCCACCCGCTCCCAGCCGCGGACCCGCACCGCCCGCTCGGCGCCTTCCTGCGCCTTCGAGAAGCCGGCGAGGTACAGGGCGCGATGCGCCGCGGCGCCCAGCACCACGAACGCCGCGGCGGTGGTCCAGAGCAAGGCGATCGGGAGCGGGTCGGGCACGCGGAGCAGCCAGTTCATGACCAGGTCCGCCGCCCACTCGCTGGGCAGGAACGGGTTGGTCGGCGCCCGCAGCGCCGCCAGGAACTCGAGCAAGTTGCGGAACCCCTCGGGGCGGGCCAGCTGCTCCGGGCGGGCGAGGCGGAGGAGGAGGACCAGCGCGCCCGCGCCCGCGATCGCGACGAGGCTCAGCACGTCCCGCGTCCGCCGCGCCGGGAAGACGTTCACCAGCACCTGGGTGAGGGCCGTCCCCGCCACGGCCGGGATCACCAGGAAGGGGAGGAACGCCGCCGCGCTCACCAGGGGGAAGAGGGGCCCGCCGTCGTAGACGATCCCGTACGCCGTGAAGATCGGCACCGCGAGCAGCGCCACCATCCAGGAGGAATGGGCGACCGTCTCGGTCAGCTTCGCGAGGTAGAAGTGGAGCCAGTCCACCGGCGCCGCGACCAGGGTGTCGAGGTCCTTCGCGAGGAAGAACGTCGACAGCGCCGTGATCAGGTTCGAGAGGAGCAGGATCGAGAGGAACGCGAGGAAGGTCACCGCCAGCACCTTCGCCGCCAGCGCGTCGCCCAGGTCGGGCACCCCGCGGAAGTGGCGCAGCACCCGCTGGCTGATGCCGAAGATCGCGGCCCAGAAGCCCGCCGCGAGGAGCCCCAGCAGGACCAGGCGACCCGCGCGCCCCTCGCCCCCCCGCCGGAGCCGGGCGAGGCCGCTCCGCCACTTGGGGCCGAGGAGGATCGCGATCCCGGGGGAGCGCACGGTCGGCGCGGTCACCGCTCAGCCTTCCAGGATCGCCGACAGCTCCCGGGCCTCGGCGCCGCCGGTGAGCTTGAGGAACACCGCTTCCAGGCTCGCGTCGCCGGAGGCGGTCTGGCGGCGGATCTCCTCCATCGTGCCGGCCGCCGCGAGGCGCCCCCGGTGGATGATCGCGATCCGGTCGCACATCGCCTCGGCGATCTCCAGCGTGTGGGTGCTCATGAGCACGGTGCCGCCCCGGTCGACGAAGCCGCGGAAGAGGTCGCGCAGGAAGCGGGCGCCCTTGGGGTCGAGCCCCACCATCGGCTCGTCCACCACGATCACCTCGGGGCGGTGCAGGAGGGCGCTCGAGATGATCAGCTTCTGCCGCATCCCGTGGCTGTAGGACTCCACCAGCTCGTGTTTCCAGGGGGTGAGCTCGAACAGCTCGAGCAGCTCGTCCATCCGCCGCTCGACGGCGTCGCCCCCGTGGCCGTAGAGCGAGGCGACGAAGCGGAGGAACTCGGCCCCGGTGAGCTTCTCGTAGACATACGGCCGGTCGGGAATGAAGCCGAGCCGGGCCTTGGCCTGGAGCGGACGCCGCTGGATGTCGTCCCCCGCGATCTCGACCGTGCCGCCGCTGGGCCGGAGGATGCCCGCGATCATGCGGAGGGTCGTGGTCTTCCCGGCGCCGTTGGGGCCCAGGAAGCCGAAGAGCTGGCCCCGCGGCACGTCCAGGTCGATGCCGTCCACCGCGGTGAAGCCGCCGTAGCGCTTGGTGAGGTTGATCAGTCGGATCATCGCGTCTCCCGCCGCTCGACCACCCGGAGCCGCATCCCGCCGAAGAGCGGGAAGAGCTCGGCCGGTCGTCCCAGCCCGCCCACGACCAGCCGCACACGGGCGGCGTCGGCCGGCAGTTGGCCGGTGTAGGGATCGGCCGGCACCCAGCCGTCGAGGTGGAGCTCGGCCCAGGCGTGCCAGTGGAATCGATCGCCCCGGAGGAGGAGACCGCCCACCGTCCGGGCGGGGATGCCCGCGGCCCGCGCCAGCGCCACCATCACGAGCAGCCGCTCCTGGTCGGTGCCCCGCCCCCGACGGAGCGCCCCCGCCGCGTCGGGGAGGACCACCCGGTCGCTCGGCGCCCGGACCACCTCACGGTCCACCCAGCGGACGATCCGCGCGGCGGTCTCTTCCGGTCGCGGCGCCACCAGCGCGCGTGCCGCCGCGCGGATCGCCGGATCGTCGCTCGGCACCAGCGGGTCGGGCGCGAGGTGGCGGCGCGGATCGGCGGGGCGCTCGTCCGCGCGGCCGCGGCGGCTCACGATCAACGTATCGCCCCGGATCTCTTGGCGCGGATCGTCGTGCAAGGCGTACTGGTGGAGCCGGGGCCGCGCGCCGCCCGGGCCGGCGACGACCACGACCAGCCGCTCGAGCGGGCGGTCGTCCCGGGGCGGCGCGGCGAGCGGGAGCGGCACC
>DATLZT010000235.1:0-5913 GCA_035573835.1 Gemmatimonadales bacterium | reverse complement strand
GGCCGCCGCCATATTCTCCCCAGCCATGACGAGCACCCCTCCCCCGCTCGCCGTCGTCGAGCGCGTCGACGCCATCCTGGGCCACCGCTACCGGATCGAGAGCACGGTGGCGATCTCGCGCGAGCGGGTGCTGTTCGCCGCCTATGACCTCGTCATCAAGCGCCGGGTGAGCCTGCGGGTGAACCTCCACGCCGACGACCCGAGCCGCGGCTGGTTCCTCCGGGAGGCGGAGGCGCTGGGCCAGCTCGACCACCCGGCGATCCGGCATGTCTACGACGTGGGCATCGTGGGGGAGCTCGCCTACCGGGTGGGGAACTGGGTGGATGGGGAGAGCCTCCTGGAGGCGGTGCAGCGGGGGCCGCGCCCGATCCCCACCGTGCACACGCTGGCGCGGGATCTCCTGAGTGCCCTCGAGCACGCCCATGCCCGGGGCATCATCGTGCGGCGGATCGTCCCGCAGTCGCTGCTGCTCAACCTCGCCGGCCGGGGCACCGTGACCGACCTCCGCTACAGCAGCTGGACCCTCCCGGCCATCCCGGCGGCCGAGAGGCCGTCGGCCCAGCAGTACATGGCACCGGAGGTGCGCCAGGGCGAGCCGGGCGACCCCGCGAGCGACATCTACACCGCCGGGGCGATCCTCTACTACGCGATCACCGGCGAGGAGCCGCCGCTCGACCCCGCCGCCCTGCGGCGGCCGACCGAGCTGCGGCCGACCTGCCCCCGGACGGTGGAGCGGATCGTGCTCCGGGCGCTCCAGCCCGCCCCCGACGACCGCTATCTCACCGCGGCCGAGATGCTCGACGACTTCGCCTCCGACGCGGGTACCTTCGAGCGGGTGGTGGTGGCGGGCAGCGTCGGGACGCCGGTGGAGAAGGAGGATGCCAGTCGCTGGGAGAAGCGGCTGCGCCGCGCGCTGGGGGACGACTACGAGCTGCTCGGCCTGCTCGGCAGCGGCGGCTTCGGCCGGGTTTACCGGGTGCGGGACCTCCACCTCGAGCGGGAGGTGGCGCTCAAGGTGCTGCATCCCCTGCTCACCACCGAGCCCGCGGTGGTGGAGCGGTTCCGGCGCGAGGCGCAGCTCGCCGCCCGACTCAACCACCCGAACATCGTGAGCATCTACGACATCGCGGGGCGCTCGGGGCTCATCTGGTACACGATGGAGCTGGTGACCGGCCCCAACTTGGCGCAGGTGGTCGAGCGCGACGGCCCGCTGCCGCTGGACCGCGTCCTCCGGCTGCTGCGCGAGGCGCTCTCGGCGCTCGCCCACGCGCACGGGTCGGGGCTGGTGCACCGGGACATCAAGCCGGAGAACATGCTGCTCGACCCCGACGGGCGCCTCCGGATCACCGATTTCGGCCTGGCGCTCGCGCTCCGCGGGCAGGGGAAGTTCGGGGGAGCGACCAGCCAGAGCGGCACCCCGCAGTTCGCGAGCCCCGAGCAGCTCCTGGGGGAGCGGGTGGACCAGCGCTCCGACCTCTACAGCCTCGCGGCGGTGGCGTACTTCGCGCTTCTCGGCTACCCCCCGTTCCCCGGGGCGACGCCAGCCCAGGTCCTGGCCAAACAGACCACCAACCGATATCCCCGCCTGGACGAGCTGCGGCCGGACGTGAGCGAGGAGCTCCGGGCGGTGCTGGAACGGGCGCTCGACGGCGACGTCTCGCTCCGGTACCCCTCGGCTGCCGAGTTCCTCCAGGCCCTCAACCGGGCCACCGGCAAGGGACTGCGGGGGCGGAGCGGGGAGTGGATGAAGGCGGTTGCACGGTGGTGGCGGCACTGAGCGGCGGTCCGATCGGCCGGCCCGCCCCCTCTTGACTAAATCGCCGGTGTGTGCATTTTTGTCCCGGCAGCAGGAGCCCGCCGTCAGGCTAGACCGCAGGACCAGTATTCACCGACTGGACACACGCGAGACCTGACGCCAGCGAGTCAGGTCTCTTTTTCGTTATGGGGCGGGAATGGCCCGCTCGCATACAGTGTCGGCTGGTGCGGTTGTACCGGACCCCGACGCACGTTCACCCATCTGGAGTTAGGTACAATGGCACGCATGCTTGGCACGGTGAAGTGGTTCAACGACGCGAAGGGCTTCGGGTTCATCACGCCGGAGAACGGCACGAAGGACTGCTTCGTGCATCACACCGCCATCAAGGCCGAGGGCTTCCGCAGCCTGTCCGAGGGCGACCGGGTCGAGTTCGACCTCGTCCAGGGCGCCAAGGGGCCGGCGGCCGAGAACGTCGTCAAGCTGCCCAAGGCCTGACCCGGCGCCGGGTACGCCGCGCCACGGACGAACGGGCCCGCACGCTGGTGCGGGCCCGTTGGTTTTCCGGCCAGGGCCGACCCCCGGTCGGCCTGCGGACGCCCGCGGCCGGCGCTACTTGTGCCGGTAGACCACCCGACCCCGGGTGAGGTCGTAGGGCGAGAGCACGACCGTCACCCGATCCCCCTCGAGCACCCGGATCTTGAACTTGCTCATCTTCCCCGCCGCATACGCCAGGATGGAATGGCCGTTCTCCAAGAGCACCCGGTAGTTCCGGTCGGGCAGGACCTCGGTCACCACCCCTTCCATCTCGATGCCTTCTTCCTTCGCCATCCAGTCAGCTCCAGGGTATGCGTGGGTCGCGTGACGGCCCGGTGTCGGCCGGCGGCTCGGCCGGCCTCGGCTGCTCACAATCTAGCAGCCTCCCCCCGCCGGGCAACGCCCGGGATCAGGCCCCGTCGAGCGCCTCCAGCTCCCGCTCCACCAGCGCCACCAGCGCCGCCATCTCCTCCCGCTCGACGGTGAACCGCGCCCCCGCCGCGGCAAACAGCTCCGGCAGCGACCGCGTCGATCCCAGCGCCAGCGCCCGCCGGTAGCTCGCCACCGCCCCGCGCGGGTCGGTCAGGCTGTGGCGCCACACCTGGAGCGCGCCGAGCTGGGCCAGGCCGTACTCGATGTAGTAGAACGGGTACAGGAAGATGTGCAGCTGGCGGTACCAGCGCGCCACCCGCTCGGCCGTGAGCCCGCTCCAGTCCAGCCCGCGGTCGAACCGCCGCCGGATCTCGAGCCAGGCCTCGTCCCGCGCCAACCGGTCGTGCCCCCGACCGCTGGTGTAGATCCAGCTCTGGAACGCGTCGACCGAGGCGATGTGGGCCAGGCTCAGCAGGATGTCCTCCAGGTGTTCCTGCTTGGCGCGGCGCAGCTCCTCCTCGGTGAAGAAGCCGCCCGGGCCGGCGAGGTGCGGCAGCGCGAGCAGCTCCATCGACATCGAGGCGAGCTCCGCCACTTCCGAGCCCGGATGCCGCTGCCAGATGAGCGGCTGCGCGTGCGCCGCGAAGGCGTGGAACGCGTGCCCCGCCTCGTGCAGCAGCGTCATCACGTCGTCCACCGTCCCGGCGGCGTTCATGAAGATGAACGGCCGCCCCCGGAAGTGGAGCGTCTCGCAGTAGCCGCCGGGGGCCTTGCCCGTGCGGCTCTCGAGATCGAGGAGCCCCTCGTCGATCATCACCTGGAACTCGGCCCCGAGCTCCGGATCCACCCGGTCGAACGCCCGCCGCGCCCGGGCCATGAGCTCCACCGCCGAGCCGAACGGCACCAGCGCCGGCCGCCCCTCCGGGTCGACCTGGACGTCCCAGGGCCGCAGCGTGTCGACCCCCAATCGCCGCCGCCGCCGCTCGTAGATCCGCTCCACCGCCGGGACGACGAACTCCTCCACCGCCTCATGGAAGCGCCGGCAGTCGGCCGGGGTGTAGTCGAAGCGGCACTTGGCCCGGAAGGTATACGCCTCGAAATCGGCGAAGCCGGCGTTCCGGGCCACCTGCACCCGCAGCGCGTACAGCCGGTCGAACACGTCGGCGAGCGCCTCCCGCTGGGCGAGGTACGGCCCGGTGATGGCCCGGAACGCCGCCTCGCGGACGCTCCGGTCGGGGTGTCGGAGATAGGGCTGGAGCTGCGGGAGCGGCCGGTCCTCGCCGTCCCATCGCGCGGTCATGCCGCCGGTGAGCTTCTGGTAGCGCGCGCTGTGCTCCTCGATCTCCGCCAGGAGCGACACATTCTCCTCCCGGAAGATCGCGATCCCGGTGGCGAACCGCCGGCGCATGACCTCGAGGTCGGGCCGGGTGTAGCCGAGCGCCAGCAGCCGCTTGGCCAGCCGAACGCCCTGCTCCTCCATGCGCGGCAGGATCTGGGTCGAGAAGCGGAGATGGTCGGCCTCGCGCTCGGGATCGGCCGTGTTCACCGTATAGGCGATCATCGCCTGGGCCGCGGCCTCGGTGAGCAGTTCCTCGAGCGTCGACCAGGCGCGGAGCCACTCGTCCACCGACTCGACGTCGAGAGGCCGCTCGGCGAGGTCCTCGTAGTACGGGAGAATCTCCTCCCAGGTCGCCTTGGCGAACGCCGCAGGGGAGGTCGGAAGCAGGGAGACGGTCATGCGTTCGGTTCCCGGTTGTGGAACGCCCCGAGGCACGGGACCCGCGGCGCCTCGGACGTGCGCCGCCGGCCCCGCGCCTCGCCAGGGCCGTATTATAACCCCGGGGGCCGACGGCGGTGGTGGTCCGTCCGCCCCTGGAAGCGCCGCCCCAGGGCCAGGAGCGTCGCTTCCCCCAAGGCCCGTCCGGTGAGCTGGAGGCTGGTCGGCAGCCCCGCCTCGCCGGTCCCGTTCATCATGAACAGGCCCGGGACGCCGCAGAGATTCGCCGCCCCATCGATCGCCGCGCCGCCCGGATACTCGGGGTAGGCCCGATCGAACGGCGTGTCGAGCGGCCACGCCACCGTGGGCAGGGTCGGTCCCACGATGGCGTCGAAGCGGCCCAGCAGTTCGTCCAGCGCCACCGCGGCCCGCCGCCGGAGCCGCTGCGCCCGCAGGTAGTCCTTGGCCAGCAGCACCTGCCCCGCGTAGCCGCCGATCCGGTCCTCGGGAGCGGTGAGCTCGGTGATCCGTCCCGACTCGAACAGGGGTTCGAACGCGCTCGCCGCCTCGGCGTCGATGATCACCGCGGCCATCTCGTCGTACGGGAAATCGGGCAGGCGCACGCCCTCCACCACCTCGGCGAACTCGCGCAGCACGGCGAGCGAGGTCTCGAAATTCCTCAATACCCCGGGCTGGAGCTTCTCCCGCGTCCCCTCCAACACGCCCAGCCGGTAGCGCCGCACCCGGTCGGACCGGGCCACGAAGCGGCGCGGGATCGTGGTGGGATCGTGGGGATCCGGCCCCGCGATGGCCGCGAGCACCAGGGCGCAGTCCTCCACCGTCCGGGCGAGCGGGCCGATCTTGTCCATCGTCCAGCTCAACGCCATGGCGCCGTGGCGACTCACCCGGCCGTAGGTGGGCCGGAGACCGGTGACACCGCAGAACGCCGCGGGGAAGGCGATCGAGCCCCAGGTCTCCGAGCCGATGGCGAAGGGCACCAGCCCGGCGCCCACCGCCGAGCCGGACCCGCTCGAGGAACCGCCGGACCAGCGGTCGTTCCCCCACGGACTCTTCCCCGGCCCCGTGAAGCTGGCGAACGCCTGGTTGTAGCCCATGCCGCCGGCCAGCTCCACCATGGCGAGCTTGGCGCAGAGCACCGCACCGGCGGCCTTGAGCCGAGCCACCACCGTGGCGTCGCCGGCGAGCAACTGGTCCCGGTAGGGCTGCGCCCCCCAGGTGGTCGGCGCGCCCTCGGCGGCCAGGAGGTCCTTGGCCCCGTAGGGGATCCCGTGGAGCGGACCCCGCGGTTTCCCCGCCCGGAGCTCGCGATCGAGTCGGGCGGCCTCGGCCAAGGCGCGCTCGCGGGTGACGGTCACCACCGCGTTGTATCGCGGGCCCAGTCGCTCCAACCGATCCAGGAAGTACCCCGCCAGCTCGACGCAGCTCACCCGGCGGGCGCGCAAGAGCGTCCCGAGCTCGCGAATCGTGAGGAAGGCGAGGTCGCTCACGGCCCCTCCAGCCGGAGCGCGGCGAA
>DATLZT010000234.1:0-6603 GCA_035573835.1 Gemmatimonadales bacterium | reverse complement strand
GCGCGCCGCATTGGGTCGGGGTGACGCCCGCCGTGGACACGGCGTTCGCGATCGGCGACACGCTCCAGTTCGCGGTCACGGCCAAGGACGACCGCGGCGCGGCCCTGCTCGACCCGACGATCGGATGGACCAGCACCGATCCCGCGGTCGCCGCGGTGGATGGCGCCGGGGCCGTCGTCGCCCGGGGGCCCGGCGTGGCGCGGATCGTGGCGGCGGTGGGGGGGCGGGCGGCGCGGGGCACGGTGATCGTCGCGCCTCGGCCGGCGGGGCTCAGGCTCCGGGGCGACAGCGTGATCCGGTTGGCCGAGGAGGCGCGGCTCCGGCTTTCCGCCGACGTGATGGACGCGCGGGGGCACCCGATCGCCGGGCTCTCGCCGCGCTGGCACTCGGACGATCCCGCGATCGCGGCGGTCGATAGCACGGGCGGGCTCGTGGGCGTCTCGGCCGGAAGCGCCACGATCACCGCCACCCACGGCGAGCTCGCGGCCGGCGCCCGGGTGGAAGTCGTCGCCGTGCCCGGCTCGATCACGGTGACGAGCGGCGACGGGCAGCACGCGGCCGCGGGGCGCGAGCTCCCCACGGCGGTCGCCGTGCAGGTGGTCTCCCGTCGCGGCCGGCCGATGGCGGGCGTGCCGGTCCGGTTCGCGGCGGTGGGTGGCGACGGCACCACCACGCCCGAGGTCGACACGTCCGACCTGCAGGGGGTGGCAAGCGCCCGCTGGACACTCGGCCCTCGCCCGGGCCGGCAGCGGGTGGCGGTGACGGTGGACGGGGCGGGCGCGGCAGCGGAGGTGGTGGCCGAGGCGGATCCGGTCCCCGCCAACACCAGGATCGTGCTCCTCGCCGACTCGCTCGTGGGGCGGGTGGGCGACTCGCTCGCCCGGCCGGTCCTGGTGCGCGTCACCGATTCCACCGGGGCGCCGCTCGCCGACGTGCCCGTCGCCTGGTCCACGAGCCGTGACGGGCGGATCCAGGGCCTCACGCCCCGCACCGACTCGCTCGGCGAGGCGCGGGCGCGCTGGACCCTCGGTCGCCTGGCGGGCCCGCAGGAGGCGTGGGTACATGTGGGACACCGGCGCACCGTCCCCCCGGTCCGGGTGACCGCCCTCGCGCGGCCGGGGAGGGCAGTGGAGCTGGTGGTCGTGACCGGGAGGCCGAAGGGGCGGGGCGGGCCGACAGCCGCCCCGCGGGCTCCTCGCGGTGGCGAAGCGGGCATCGTGGCCGAGGGCACGGTGGGCGAGGAGCTGGCGGGGAGCATCGTGCTCGCGGCGCTGGACGCGCTGGGGAATCCGGTGCCGGCCGCGGCGGTGGAGCTCGCCCCGCTCGCGGGCGCCGTGCCCGAGGCGATCGCCCGCACCGACTCGAGCGGTCGGTTGGCGCTCCGGTGGGCGCTGGGCTCCACGGCGGGGATCCAGCGCCTGGCGGCGCGGCTAGCGGGCGCCCCGGAGGGCGTCGAGCTCGCCGTGCGGGCGAAGCCGGGCGCGCCGGTCGGCGTTCGGGTGGTCGGGCTCCCCGCCGCCGCGCCGGCGGGGAAGCCGCTCGCCAAGCCGGTCACGATCGAGGTGGAGGACGCCCACGGCAACCCGGTGCCGGGCGCGAGCGTGGCGTTGAGCGCGAGCGGCGGCAAGGTGGCGCCCGCCCGGCTCATGACGGACGGGCAGGGCCGCGCCGCGGCGCGCTGGACCCTGGGTGCCAAGGCGGGGGAGCAGACGATCGTGGTGGTGGTGGGGAAGGGCGCCGTGCGGGCCAGGGTGTCGGTGCGGGCGATCGCGGTCGTGGGGAAGCGGCGCTAGGGCCGCGCCATCGGGCGGGGCCGGGTGGTCAGGGGATCGTGGCGGTGTAGCGCTCCTCGCGATACGGCTCGAAGCCGCGCTTCGTGTAATTGGGGAGCGCCGCGGGGTGGTCGAGGGTGCAGGTGTGGAGCCAGACCCGGGTCGGCCGCATGGCCCAGGCGCGATCGATGGCGGCCTCGAGCAGGAGGCGGCCGAGCCCCCGGCCCACGAAGTCGGGGAGGAGGCCGAAGTAGGCGAGCTCCACCGAGCCGTCGTCGTGGCGCCGGAGCTCGAAGTATCCCGCCGGGGCGGCGTGGTCGTACATCACCCAGACCGACACCTCGGGCCGGTCCAGGTAGCGCCGGATCTCCTCGTCGGTCCAGCTCAGCCGGTCCCGCCAGTGGTGGGCCCGCCCCACTTCCGAGTAGAGATAGCGCCAGAACGACGCCGGACAGCGCTCGACCCGCTCGATCCGCACCTCCGGCGGGGGCGGCTCGGCGGGCGCCGCCGGCCGCGTCCGCATCTCGAGATAGGTGCGGGTCACCTCGACCGTGGGCATGAGGCTATCGCTCCCCCATCACCTTGATGATGACCCGCTTCCGCCGCTGGCCGTCCCACTCGCCGTAGAACACCCGCTGCCAGGGCCCGAGGTCGAGCCGGCCGTCGGTGATCGGGACGATCGCCTCGTGGCCGATGGCGAGGCTCCGGAGGTGCGCCGCCGCGTTGTCCTCGCCGGTGAGGTTGTGGCGGTAGCGCTCGGGGTCCCACGGCGCCACGGTGTGCTCGAGCCAATGCAGGATGTCGTGCCAGAGCCCCGACTCGTGGTCGTTCACGAAGACCGACGCGGTGATGTGCATGGCGGAGACGAGGACGAAGCCCTCGCGGATGCCGCTCTGCGCCACCTGCTCGG
The DNA here is from genome assembly GCA_035573835.1 of Gemmatimonadales bacterium. GTDB lineage: Bacteria > Gemmatimonadota > Gemmatimonadetes > Gemmatimonadales > GWC2-71-9 > DATLZT01. The sequence continues at coordinate 3,921 of DATLZT010000234.1, read as the reverse complement.
CCACCTGGTCGGTGATGTCGATGATTTCCTGGCGCTTCTCGGTGTGGAACCAGAGATAGTGGGTGTGCGTGGGCATGGGGGTGCCGGGGGCCGGGTGTCAGGTGCCGGGTGCCGGGTGCCGGGGGCGGGTATCGACGGGTGCTCGACTCCCGTCGGCGCGGGCCGCCGCCGGCCGCGCCGGCGCCTCGCAGCGAGAAAGAAAGAGGGTGCCCGATCCCCGCGGCAACCGTCCCCTGGCGCCCGTCACCTACCGCAACAACTCCTCCAACCTCACCGCCGTGTCGGTCTTCTCGTCCCGGTACTTGACGATCACCGGCGCGTAGAGCGCGATCCCGGCGGCGGCGCCGGGGCCGCGGCGCACCGGACGGGTGCCGGGCACCACGACGGCGCCGGGCGGGATCTCGAGGGGCCGATCGCCCTCCCGACGGTAGACCCGGTCGTGCACCAGGTCGAACACCGGGGTCGAGCCGGTGAGGATCGTGCCCGGGGCGAGTACCGCCCGTTCGCGCACGACCGTGCCCTCGTAGACGCCGCAGTTCCCGCCCACCAGCACCTCGTCCTCGACGATCACCGGCAGCGCGCCCGCCGGCTCGAGCACGCCGCCGATCTGCGCCCCCGCGCTCAGGTGCACCCGGCGGCCGATCTGGGCGCAGGAGCCCACCAGCGCGTGGGAGTCGATCATCGTCCCCTCGCCCACGTAGGCGCCGACGTTGACGTACATCGGGGGCATGCAGACGACGCCGGGCGCGACGTAGCAGCCGTCGCGGATCGCCGAGCCGCCCGGGACGATCCGGACGCCGTCGGCGGCGCCGATCGGACGCAGGGGATAGGTGTCCTTGTCGAAGAAGGGGAAGGGACCGCCCGCGGCCGCCGGCGCGATCCGTCCCAGCCGGAAGCCGAGGAGGATGCCGACCTTGACCCAGGCGTTGACCCGCCAGCGGCCGTCCGGCTCCCGTTCCGCCGCGCGGACCGTGCCGGCGTTGAGCCCCGCCTTGAGCCGCTCGAAGGCGGCGCGGGCCGGCGGCTCCTCCCCCGCCGGCACGCCGGAGGCGTAGCGCTCGATCGTCTCCCGGAGCTCGGCGAGCTCCGGCCGCGGCTCCGTGGCGCTCGCGCGGCTCATCGGGCGTGGCTCGTCACGCCCAGCTCGTCCAGCGCGGCGGCCAGGGCGGTGCGGGTGGCGTCGGTGACGGGGACCAGGGGGAGTCGGAGGACGTCCTCGATCCGCCCCATGAGGGCGAGCGCCGCCTTCACCGGGCCGGGGTTGCTTTCCAGGAAGTTGGCCTGCATCAGCGGGAGGAGCCGGAAGTGGAGCGCGCGCGCCGCGGCGAAGTCGCCCCGGAGCGCGGCGCGGACCAGCTCGGCCATGAGCCGGGGGACCTCGTTGGACGTCACGGACACCAGCCCGTCGCCGCCCAGGGCGATGAGGGGGAGCGCCACCCAGTCGTCGCCGGCGAGGACGGCGAAGTCGTCCCGACGCCGCCGGAGGAGCTCCGTCATCTGCGGCACGTCGCCGCTCGACTCCTTGATGGCCCGGATGTTGGGGTGCGCGGCGAGCCGGAGCACGGTGGACGGCGCGATGTTGACCCCGGTGCGGCCGGGGATGTTGTAGAGACAGACCGGCCGGGTGGAGGCGTCGGCGACGGCGGAGAAGTGGCGGAAGAGACCTTCGGGGGTGGGCTTGTTGTAGTAGGGCGCGGCGCTCAGGATCCAGGCGACGCCCAGGGCGCACATCCGGCGGGTCTCCTCCACCGCCCGGGCGGTGTCGTTGCTGGTGGCGCCGGCCATGACGGGCACCCGCCCCGCCGCGGCCTCGAGCACGATCGCCACCACCCGCTCCCGCTCCCTCGGGTCGAGCGTCTGCGCCTCGCCGGTGGAGCCGCAGGGGACGAGGAAATCGATCCCTTCGGCCACCTGCCACTCGACCAGCTCGCGCAGGGCGCGCTCGTCCACCGCGCCCGACCGGTCGAAGGGCGTCACCAGGGCCGTGCCGCACCCCCGGAGCCGCGTCACCGCTCCGCTCCGAACAGCATGTCCTCGAAGCTATAGAACCCGCGGCGTCCCGCCAACCATTCCGCGGCGAGGAGGGCGCCGGCGGCGAACCCCCGCCGGCTCCGGGCCGCGTGTTCCAGGGTGACCGTCTCGTGGGGGCCGTCGTAGACCAGCGTGTGGGTGCCGGGCATCGAGCCGGCCCGCACCGAGGTGACGGGGAACTCGCGGGCCGGGTCCGCCCCCCGCAGGAGGTCGCGGAGCCGGGCCGCCGTGCCGGAGGGGGCGTCCCGCTTGGCCCGGTGGTGCTGTTCGAGGATGAACGCGTCGAATTCCGGTCGGCCCGCGAACCGCGCCGCCAGCTCGCGCGCCGCACGGAGGAAGAGCTGCACCCCCACGGAGAAGTTGGCCGAGTGGAGGAGCGCGGCCCGGTGCCGGTCCACCAGGGCCCGTACGGCGGGGAGCTGGTCGGTCCATCCGGTGGTTCCCGTCACCACCGGCACGCCGGCCGCGATCAACCGCTCGAGGTTGGCCACCACCGCGTCGGGGCGGGTGAACTCGATCGCCACGTCCACCCCGCCGAGCCGGTCCGGCGTGAGTCCCCGGCCGCCGGGGTTGTCGGCCGAGCCCAGGAGCCCGCGCACCCGGTGCCCCCGCTCCGCGGCGAGCTCCGCCACCTCGCGGCCCATCTTCCCGCGGCCGATCACCAGGATGTCCACGGCGCCTCCGGTCGAGTGGGGACCGCAAGGAAGATATCGCCGTCCCGCCCTCAATCGGCGCCGAAGAATTCCCGGTGCAGTCGCCGCACGACGTCGCGGCCCTCCTCGGCCCGCACCACGAAGGTGATGCTGATCTCCGAAGCGCCCTGCGAGATCATCTCGACGTTGGCGGGCCGCACCGCCGCGAAGACCCGGGCCGCCATGCCCGGGGTGTGGCGCATCCCGGCGCCCACGACGGAGACGATGGCCCGGTGCTCGTCCACGGTCACCTCGCCCAGGGCGGAGAGGTCGCGCGCGAGGGGGGCGAGCTTGGCGCCGTCGTCGATGGTGAGCGAGACGCTGACCTCGGTGCTCGCGATCACGTCCACCACCACCTCGTGGCGCTCGAAGACCTCGAAGATCCGCCGGAGATACCCGAACGTCCCCAGCATCCGCGGCGTGCGGACGTTGATCACCGTGATGCCCTGCTTCCAGGTGATCGCCCGGACGGGCGAGTCGCCCCGGAGGTCGAGCCGGGCCGCCGGCGCGATGGTGGTGCCCGGGTGCTCGGGGCGGGCGGAGTTGAGCACCACGATCGGGATGCCCGCCTGCGCCAGCGGGAGCTGCGTGGCCGGGTGGAGCACCTTGGCGCCGAAGGTGGCGAGCTCGGCCGCCTCCTCGTAGGTGGCCATGGGGAGGGTGTGGGCCGACGGGACGATCCGCGGATCGGCCGACATGAGCCCGTCCACGTCGGTCCAGATCTCGACCCGCGCGGCGCCGAGCGCGGCCCCGAGCAGCGAGGCCGAGAAGTCGGAGCCGCCCCGCCCGAGGGTGGTGGGGACGCCGTCGGCGGTGGCGCCGATGAAGCCCTGGGTCACGGGCACCCGGCCGGCCTCGAGCGGCGGGAGGAGCCGCTCCCGCGCTCGATGACCCAATCGGTCGAGATCGGGGGTCGCCCGGGTGAAGCGGTCGTCGGTGACGACGATCGACCGCGCGTCCACCCACTCGGCGGGGAGCCCCGCCCCGGCGAGCGCCGCGGCCACCAGCCGGGAGCTCCAGAGCTCGCCCCGCGAGGCGATGGCGTCGTACTCCCGGGGCGTGGGGCCGCGACCGGCGATGCCGTCGAGGACCCGCCGGAGCTCGGCGGCGTCCCGCTCGATCCACGCGAGCGCCGCGTCGGCGCCGGGCAGCTCCCGCGCCACGCCGCCATGGCGCTCGAGCAGCGACTCGAGCGCGG
>DATLZT010000233.1:0-3095 GCA_035573835.1 Gemmatimonadales bacterium | reverse complement strand
GGATGGCGCCTATCATGCCGCCACCCTACCCGGCGCCCATGCCCCGGACGTGACCCGGGACGGCAGCGGCCCCCGGGGGCGCCCGCTGCCGCCGCAATCTACCGCTGGCCGGCCGCCGCACCAACCCGCGCGGCATCGATGCCGCCCGAGCCCTACCGATACCCTTCCGCCTGCAGCCCGAAGAGCTCGGCGTAGAGCCCGTCCCGCTCGAGCAGCTCTTCGTGGGTGCCCTGCTCCACCAGCTCGCCGTGCTTGAGGACCAGGATCCGGTCCGCCATGCGCACCGTGCTGAAGCGGTGGGAGATCAGCACCGCCATCCGCCCGGCGGTGAGCTCGGAGAAGCGGAGGAACACCTCGTACTCCGCCCGGGCGTCGAGCGCCGCGGTCGGCTCGTCGAGGATGAGGAGCTGCGCGTCGCGCAGGTAGGCCCGCGCCAGCGCCACCTTCTGCCACTCGCCGCCCGAGAGCTCGACCCCGCCGTCGAACCGCCGGCCCAGCATCTGCTCGTAGCCGGCCGGGAGCCGCCGCACCACGCCGTCGGCCAGGCTCCGCTCGGCGGCGGCGCGGATCGCGGGATCGTCGCCGAGCCGGGCGATGTCGCCCACCGCGATGTTCTCCCGGAGTTGGAAGTCGTAGCGGACGAAGTCCTGGAAGATCACCCCCACGTTCCGCCGGAGGCTCTCGACGTCGTACTCCCGGAGGTCGCGGCCGTCGAGGAGGATCCGCCCCTCGGTCGGGTCGTAGAGCCGGGCGAGCAGCTTGGCGAGGGTGGTCTTCCCCGCCCCGTTCTCCCCCACCAGCGCGATCCGCTCGCCGGCTCGGAGCCTGAAGCTCAGGTGCCGCACCGCCCAGCGCTCGGCGCCCGGGTAGCGGAACCCCACGTCCTCGAAGACGAACCCCTCGCGGATCGGGGCCGGCACCGGCGGCGCCCCGGGGGTGCTCCGGATCCGGGGCTCCAGCGCGAAGAAGCTGAAGAGATCGTCGAGGTAGAGGCTCTGCTCGTACATCTGGCTCAGCGAGAGGAGCACCCGCTGGATCAGGTCCCGGCTCTGCCGGAACGAGGCGGCGAGGAAGGTGAGCACGCCGATGGTGAACGGCCCCGCGGCCGAGCGGTGGCCGATCACGGTGAGGTAGATGATCACCGCGTAGGCGCCGTAGTAGCCCAGCGTGCCCACGCCGGCGAGGAGGGTCGAGACCACGCTCCGCCGGAGCGCCAGCGCCTTGTTCGCCTCGTAGAACTCGCCCGAGAGCCGGGCGTAGCGGCCCACCAGGAACCGGGAGAGGCCGAAGAGCTTCACCTCCTTGGCCGAGACGTCGCTCGCGCCGATGTAGCGGAGGTAGTCGAGCAGCCGCCGCTCCGGGGTCCAGGAATAGAGGAGCGAGTAGCCCAGCGAGGCGAAGTGGGTCTCCCCCAGGAACGACGGGATCACCGCCACGCCCAGGAGGAGGAGGAGCCACGGGACGTAGACCGCGAGCGCCACGGCCAGCGACACGAGCGTGATGAGGTCCTGCACCGTGGCGAGGAGCAGGGTGAAGAGGCCGATCCGGTTCACCGTTTGCCGCCGGGCCCGCTCCAGCTTGTCGTAGAGCTCGGCGTCCTCGAACTGCTCCAGGTCGAGCGTGGCGGCGTGCTCCATGAGCCGCACGCTGGTGCGGTTGGAGAAGAGGTCCCCCAGGAGGCTCTCGAGCAGCGCCGAGAGGCGGGTGAGCCCCTCGCCAAGGAGGGCGATGGCGAGCTCGAGGAGGAGGAGGCCCGCCAGCCGCCCCCAACCGGCCTGGTCCGGGCCCGCCTCCACCGCCAGCACCACCTCGTCGATGATGAGCTTCCCCACCCAGAGCACCGCGAGCGGCACCGCCGCGCGGCAGATCCGGAGGAGGATGATCCAGACGGTGTAGCGGGGCTCGGTCTCCCAGACCAGCCGCCATAGCTTGGGGAGGTGGCGGAGCGCCTGGAGCCGTTGGCGCCAGGTGGGCGGCGGCGGGGCGGTGGGGCGGCGGACGTTGCCGCGGACGACGGGGTGGCCGAGCGGGAAGCCCATGCCGGAATGTAGACGGGTCGGGGGTATATTCCGCCCGATGTCGTCCGGCTCGCCGTCGTCCGTCGCCTTCGTCACCGGCGCCACCGGGGGGATCGGCCGCGCCACCGCCGTCGCGCTCGGTCGCGCCGGGTACCGCGTGGGCGTCTGCGCCCGTACTGCGGGGAGGCTCGAGCGGCTCCTGGCCGAGCTCCGCGCCGAGGGGATCGCGGCGGCCGGCCTCCCCGCCGATGTGGCCGACGAGTCCGCGGTGCGGGCCGCCGTCCGGCACGCGGCCGAGGCCTTGGGCCCGATCGACCTCCTGGTCAACAACGCCGGGACCGCCATCCTCCGGCCCTTCGAGGAGCTGACGCCGGCGGACTGGGACGCCACGATGGCCACCAACCTGCGGGGCCTCTTCCTCGTGACCCGCGAGGTGCTTCCCGGGATGCGGCAGCGGCGCCGGGGGACGATCGTCAACGTGGCGAGCCTCGCCGGGAAGCACGGCTTCGCCGGCGGCACCGCCTACGCCGCGAGCAAGCACGCGGTGCTCGGCTTCAGCCGCTCGCTCATGCTCGAGGTGCGGAAACAGGGGATTCGGGTCGTGGCCCTCTGCCCCGGCTCGGTGGATACCGCCCTGCTCCGCGATCCGGGCAACCGGGCGGTGCTCAAGCCCAACCTCGACCGGGTCCTGCGGCCCGAGGACGTGGCGCAGGCGATCCTGGACCTCGTCCGGCTTCCCGATCGGGTTATGGTCTCGGAAATCGAGCTCCGCCCCACCGACCCGTGACCCTTCGGTAGTGCGGCCGTGCCGACGATCGACCGCTGCGTCTGCCGCGCGACGCCGTTCGCGCAGCTCCTGCCGCTGGCCCGGGCCGCGGGATGGGATCTCGCCACCCTGATCCGGGAGACCGGGTGCGGCGGCGGGTGCGGTCTCTGCCGCCCGTACCTCCGGCGCATGCTCGCCACCGGCGAGACCGTCTTCCACGAACTCCTGCCGGATCGGGACGGCTGATGCGGGGGCCGGCCGGCTCCCGTTCCCGGGGCCGATGAGCGACATTTCCCGGGTGCCGTCCGCCG
>DATLZT010000232.1:0-9262 GCA_035573835.1 Gemmatimonadales bacterium | reverse complement strand
CACCGCCGCACCGGCAAGGGCGGCGGCCGGTGCGGCGGCCGGTGCCGTGGCCGGCGTCGGTGCCGCTGCGGCAGCGGGAGCCGACGTGGCGGACGAGCCGCCCGCGGTGTCGGGGCCGTGCTCCGCCGGTCCCGACCCGCCGCCCGGCGGGGGCGAGCCGCCGGGTGCGGAGGCGTGGGTCGCGGCCGGCTTGGCCGGCTCGTCGGCCACGGAGACGGCCACCGTGGCGCGCTGCTGCCCCGAGCGCACCTCCACCACCGCAAGGCCGGGCTTCAGGCCCACCACGGTGCCATCCCCCAGCACCCGGACCGTGGCCGGGCTGTTGGTCGAGTACCGGAACCGAGCGGTCGGGATCAGGTTGCCGCTCCGGTCGAACGCCGCGGCGAAGAGGGTCTGGCGCTGACCCACCTTGAGCGTGAGCTGCTCCGGGGTGACCTGGACGTCGGTGATGTTCTGGGCCAGGAGGACCCGCGGCGAGAAGCCGAGGGCCGCGACCACCAGCGCAACCAAACCGAGAACCGTGCGCATCGGGATCCGATTCGAAGGGTGACCGCAGCCGTTACGGCAAACCCCAGGCCACCCGACCCAATCATCCATCTCCAAGCCTGACAAATGGTTCCGTGTCCGAATCGGGCTCGGAGCCGTGCACTTTACGACCCCGCCGCTCGGTTCGCATCCCCGAGCCCGCCGCCCCCGTCCCCCACCGAGGACAGGCCATCCCTCCCGCCACCGCTCGGCACCTCCAGCCTATCACCATGCACACCAACGATTTAACGCCTAACGCAAAATCCTGCATCGTGGCACGGCCCATGCGACGGTCCCCGGATCCAGACCCTCGCCACCAGGAGGCTCCATGCCCAAGACGACTCTCGGCCTCGCGCTTCTCGTCGGCGCGCTGGCCATCGCCCCGCCGGCGCGGGCGCAGGAGGCGAGCCCGGGCCCGCGCATCGCGCTCGCGCCGTACGCCGGCTACCTGACCTTCGACGCCTTCGTCGACGGCCCCCTCGGCACCAGTCTCGGCAACGGCGGCGCGGCGCTCTTCGGCGCGCAGCTCGCCGTGCCACTCACCCGCCACCTCTCGCTCTACGGCCACGTCGGCCATGCCGCGCCCAGCCTCCAGGTCGGCGTCCCGTTCCTGGGCGGCGTCGGACTCGGACGGACGTCGGTCTGGCTCTACGACGGCGGTGTCCAGCTCTCGCTGGCCGCGCTGGGCCTGGAGAGCGGTCGGGTGCGCCCGTTCGCGCAGGCGGGCGTGGGCCGGATGCGCACCACACTGGAGGTCGCCTCGATTCGTGCCCACGCCAACAGCACGGTGCTCAACCTGGGCGTCGGCGCGGACCTGGCCCTCGGCCGCAACGTCGCGCTCCAGCTCATGGCGCGGGACTTCGCCGGGAAGATGAGGTTCGGCGTGGGCGAGATCGGCGGCCTCGGACCGAGCGACGAGTTCTCCCACAACTTCGCCTTCAGCGCCGGCGTGAAGGTGGGGTTCTAGGCGGGGGATCCTGCGTCCCCCCGCGCCAGCGCCTCCGGCCCGAGCTCTGCCACCGAGCGGTAGCCGGCCAGGCCGAGGGTGAGGTCGAGATCGGCGATGACGTCGCGGAGCACCTCGCGCACCCCGGCCTCGCCGGCGATCGCGAGGCCGTACGCGTAGGGGCGCCCGAGGAGTACGGCTCGGGCGCCCAGGGCGAGCGCCTTGAGGATGTCGGCGCCCCGGCGGATGCCGCCGTCCATCAGCACCGGCACCCGTCCCCCCACCGCGTCGACGACCGGCGGGAGCGCGTCGAGCGCGGCGATCGCGCCGTCCACCTGGCGTCCGCCGTGGTTCGAGACGATGATCCCGTCCGCTCCCAGCTCCACGGCCCGGCGGGCATCGTCGGGGCGGAGCACGCCCTTGCGGAGGAGCGGGAGCCGGGTGAGGCGCCGGAGGGCGGCCAGGTCGGGCCAGGTGAGCGACGGGCGGGAGTAGGTGGCGATGAACCGCTGCATCGCGGCGCGCCGGAGCGCAGGTTGTCGAGCAGGCTCCCCGGGTGCCGACGGAGCAGCGCCGCGAACGCCCGGAGCGAGGCGAGCGCCACCGGTGTGCGCGGGGCGTCGGGCGCCGGCGGTTCGCCGCCCGGCCGGCGCAGCGCGGCGCGGAAGACGGGATCGCTGGTGAACTGGGCGATCCCCATCCCGCGGAGGAACGGGAGCGAGCCGAGCTCGAGGTCGCGGGGGCGCCAGCCGAGCATCGTGGTATCGAGCGTGGGCACGATCGCCTCGCAGCCGCACCCCTCGGCCCGCCGCACGAAACTCTCCACCACGGCGTCGGTCCGGCTCCAGTACAGCTGGAGCCAGCGCGGGGTGTCGCCCATGGCGGCGGCGCACTCCTCCATCGACACCGAGGCCTGGCTGGAGAACACGAACGGCACGCCGTCCGCCGCCGCGGCGCTCGCCATGGGCGAGGTCGGCCCGGCGGTGGGCCATCTCGAGTACGCCGATCGGCGCGAGGAGGAGCGGCGCGGGGAGCCGCCGGCCGAAGAGCTCGATCGAGAGGTCGCGGGCGGCGACGTCGCGCAACACGCGGGGGACGATGCGCCAGCGCTCGAACGCTTGCCGGTTGGCGCGGAGGGTGCTCTCGCTCCCGGCGCCGCCTGCCACGTAGGCGAATCCCTCGGGCGACATCACCTCGCGGGCCCGCGCCTCGAGCCGGTCCATGTCGACGGGGATGGCCGGCCGGCGCCCGGCTCACGCCGGCTCGCTCCCTCGGGCCGCGACCCGCGCGGCACCGAACGAGAGCGCCGTCCCGACGAGCTCGAGGGCCAGGGCACCGTAGATGACCGGGCCCACCGGCCCCGCGGTGACGATCCCGATCGCCCGGGCCAGGGCGAACCCGGCGAGCGCGCAGCCGCTCGCCAGGAGGCCGAGCCGGACCCGCTGGGGACGACGGAGACAGACGAGGAGGAACGCGCCGAACCCGATCTCGAAGCCGCCGTAAGTGGCGAGGAAGTCGACCCGGGCGTCGGCGGTGGGGAGCACGATATCCACCACGCGGGCGGTGGGGAGCGGCCAGACGAGGAAGGCGAGCCCGAAGCCGAGGAACCCCGCGGCGGCGAGCGCGAGGACGCCCCGGGCGATGGTGTAGCTGCGTGGCATGCCCCCTCCCCAGTCGACCCGGGACGAACCGTGGCAGCACGAAGCTCGGCCGCCACGGCGCCGGCGTCAAGCGCGCGGGGCGGGTATCGCGCTAGGGCTCCCAGGCCCGCTCGACCGCGAGGGCGCCGATGGCGGCAGCGGGGGCGTAGAAGAGGGCGGTGAGGAGCACGATCGTCCACTCCATCCGGCCGCGCAGCAGCGGGCCGGTCTCGGGATCTCGCTGGAGGTCGAGGAAGTCGCGGGAAGTGGAATAGGCGGTCCAGCCGAAGGCGAGCAGGAAGATCACGAGCGCCCCGCGCCCCAGCGCCCGGGCGAGCCAGGGGGTCCAGGCGGTGAGGGCGAGGAGCGCGAGGCCCGCCGCGGCGAGCAGGTTGCCGACGATCCGGCCCCGACCGAGGCCGCGGCGAAGCTGCAGCGCGGCGGAGAGCCCCGAGGCGAGGAGCAAGAAGGCGACGTACGCGATGGCCCAGCCCGGCATACCCGGAATCTAGCCGGCCCGGGGCGTCCCGGACTGGGGCCTCGACGGTGGCGCCGCGCCGATCCTAGGCGTGATCCGCCACGGCGGTCACGCCCTCCTTGCGGGCGCAGTGGGCGCAACAATAGAACGTGCCGTTCGCCTCGATCCCGTGGCCGATGATCTTGCAGCCGCAGTGATCGCAGATCGGCGCGAGTCGATGGACTGCGCACTCGAAACAGTCGAACGTGTGGGTGGTGCCCGCGGTGACGACCTGGAACGCCAGGTAGTAGTCGTTCCCGCAGACCTCGCAGACGGCCATGGCGTCTTCCCTCCTCTCGTGGGCGGCGGTGGTCCGTCCACCGCGTCCCTACGGGATACCCCGCTCCGGCCCGGTTGTCGTCGGACCCGGAACACCCGGGTCACGCCCAGGGGACGCCGGCTCGCCAGCCTGGGACCGACCTCGCCCGAGGAGTTCCCGACATGGCCGTGTGTCCGTCGCCCCACCCGCTGCCCGGGTGGGAGGGTGGTCGGCGTGGGGGTAGTGACGGGACTCGTCGCGGGCGTGGGCCGGCACGCCCTGGTTGCTGCGCGAGGCCGCGGCGGGCACCTAGCCCCCCTCGGCCGCCGCTTGCGCTAGCTCGACCAGGGCCGGCACCAGTCGATCGGGCTCGGCCGAGGGCTCGAGCGCTACCGACAGATGGCCGCCGGGCACCGGGTGCACGAACTGGTGGAAGTTGCCGTAGCGGATCAGCACGTAGCGGAGCCCGCCGCAGTCGATCTCCCCCCGCTGGCGGAGGAGCGTGATCACGGTCGGATTCACCAGCAGCTCCTCGTAGCGGTCCGATTCGCTCGAGCTGGCGCCGGCCAGCGCGGCCCGCTCGCGACTCACGAGCCGCCCGTGCCGGTACACCGCCACGTACCGCACCGCGGGGCCCAGGGCGAAGCAGCGCTCGATGAGCGCCTCGGCGGCATCAGCGGCCGTCAGGGGAGAGGACGACGTCATAGTGCCTCGTTCGCAGGTCGAATCGCGCCAGGAACCGGCGGGCGGTGTGGGGGACGACCGCAGCCTCGTGGTCGGCCCCGGCGAAGGCGCGCACGGCGCCCAGCGACTCGAAGAAGGTGAGGGTGACGAACTCGACGTCCTCCCCCGCATCCCGGCGGAGGAGGATCGCCCCCCGGTGCCCCGGCACCCGATGGATGCCGGGGAGGATGGTGCTCCGGAGCAACGCCTCGTACGCGTCGGCGTCCCCGGGGGCGGTCCAGCCGCGCCAGAGACGCCCGATCATGTCCCGCTTCCCTCGGCGAGGGCACGGACGCACTCGTCGGAGCAGACGGTGACGGCCTGCCCGCCCACGGTGGCCCGGTGTGGATCGGTGATTTCCCAGCCGCAGACCGGGCAGGTCGCTTTGGTCTTGGGCTCGGTAGCCATGATGCTCGCCTCCTCGGCTCGGGGTGACGGCGCAGCCGCCCTTGGCCGCGCCTGCCACCAAGCCTACCGCGCCGGGGGGGCGGGCGCTTCCAAGTTCTTGCTCAGCTCGCGCACCCGGCCCACGGTGGCGGTGCGCCGGAAACCGGATGGGGAGACGCCGAAGAACGCACGGAACGTGGTGGTGAAATGGCCGTGGCTCGAGAACCCCAGGTCGTACGCCAGCGCCGAGAGGTTGGCCTCGCCCTCGGCCAGCCGCTCGAGCGCCAGGGCGAGCCGGAGCCGGAGCTGGTACCGATGGAGCGGCAGCCCGGTGGCGTCGCGGAAGATGCGCGCGAGGTGGAAAGGGGAGCAGGCGACGTCCCGGGCGATGGTCTGGAGCGACGCGTTCCGCTCGGGCCCCGCCGCGAGCAGGAGCCGGGCGGCTTCGACCCACTCCCGGCGGCGGCTCGCGACCGCCCTCGACTCCATGTCGGTCCGTGACCGGGGCAAGTCGCGAATCCGGGCGACGTGGTGCACGACCCGCCGGAGTACCCCGATGGCCACCTCCTCCGCCTCCAGCGGTCCGGCGGCGGCGTGCCGCAACCGCTGGCGGAGACGTTGCTGCAGGAGCACGACGTCGGGGCTCACCGGGGCGTGGGTAAGGCCGGAGAGGGACGCGGCGCGATCCTGGGCCTCGGGCTCGTGGCGGGTCAGCGCCTCCCGGAGCAGGTCGGGGGCGAAGCGGAACGAGGTGCAGTCGTCCCCGCCCGGGACCGGGTGACTCACCCGGTAGGGCTCGCCGGCTCGGTAGAAGTGGACGTGATTGGCGTCCAACACGATCCGGCGCCCCCCCACGTGCTTCACGAAGACCCCGCGTCGGGTGAAGACGACCGTGTCCTCGGTCGAGACCTCTTCCGCCCCCGGACCCGAGTGCGAGGCGCGGCAGTGGTAGTCCACGATCCGGACCAACGGGCCGCCATGGAGCAACCGGGCGTGGAGGTCGGCCACGGCGTCGCTACTTCCCGCGCCGGGTCCGGCGCACCCACCGGACCAGCGAGCTCCCGACCACCACGGCGAGCGCGCCGATCAGGAGTATGGGCCAGGGGGCCCCGGCGCCCCGGAGGTATGCGCGCCCGGCGGCCACCACATAGAACAGGCCGAGGCCGGTGAGGACCCAGCCGAAGACCGCGAGCGGTGTGCCGAAACGGAAGGTCATCGGGTCGCCAGTCTCACCACCTGCCGTACGTAGCCATCGAGCGAAGTTGCGTCAGCCGGCGCCGTGCTGACGGGACCCTCGAACCGGACCGGCACCTTGGCCGGGCGCTCGCCCGTGACGGCGATCTCGGTCGCGGTGCCCGCCGGCCCCTCGAGGGTGAGTACCAGCTCGTCCCCCTCCAGCCGCTGGTCCAGGAGGCGCACCGACCGGGACCGACCGCCCCGGGGTACCTCGGTGCGAGGCAGGATCACCTGATACCCCGGCGAATGGGTCACGACCAGCTCCACCCGGCCGCCGGGAGCCCGGAGGGCCGGGGCGAGCGGCACCCGGCAGAGCGCCTGGGTGTCCCGTCGGGAGACCAGCTCCGCGCACCGGATCGGCTGGCCGTTGAGGCGGGCGCCCGTGAGTCGGGCGCCGAGCGGCAGGTGCGGCTCGAAGAGCAGCGTGTCCGGTCCGCCGGGCGTGCCCTGGAGGGTGGCGCGGAGCTCCCCGGCGGACCGGGCGAGCTCGAGCTCGTACCGGGCGGCTCCCGCCCGGGCGGCATGCACGCGGAGGCTCGGCCACTCGGCGGGGAGTTGGGGCGCCAGCCGGACGATCCCGCGGGGGACGTCGGGCTCCCAGCCCAGGAGCCCCCGGGCGAGCACCGTCAGGATGAACGAGGTCCCGAAGAACTGGTGGGGGACCGCGGTCTCCAGCTGCTCGAACTGCGCGCCCGACCAGACCTCGGGGTTGCGGCCGAGGCCCCAGACGAAGCCGCTGTTCACGATGCTGGAGAGCGCGGCGAACCCGGCGGTCGGGTTGCGGTAGCGGTACTGCGCCAGGGCCGCGAAGCCGGTGACGAAGGGCCAGACGGTGCCGTTGTTGTAGTGGAGCGGGTCGAACAGCCGGCTGGTCGAGGCGAGCGCGCGGGCGCCCCAGTCGGTGACGAGCGCCGCGCCGGCCTGGGCAACGGCCCCTTCCATACCGCGCTCCTCGTCGAACAGCCCGAAACTCATGGCGGTGCTGGGCCAGACGGTGAGCTCGGGGCGGATCTCGCCGCCGTCGAGCAGCGCGAAGGCGTGGATCCGCTCGCGGGGGAGCCAGAAGCGCTCCCGGAGCGACGCGAGCGCGCGGGCCCGGAGTCCGCGGGCCAGCTCGGCGGTGCGGCGCTCACCGAGGGCCGCGGCCATGCGGGCCACCCGATCGAGGGACTCGACCCAGATGGCGGAGAGATAGATGTCCGACCGGACGCCCACGCCGAGGTCACCCACCTCCACCGCGCCGAGGCCGCCCTTGGAGTTCAGCATGAGGGCGGTGGAGTCGTCGAGGGTGGTCCGGCACCAATCGAAGGCCTTCCGCAGGTGCGGCCAGTGGCGGCGGACGGCGGCGGTGTCGCCGCTGGCGAGCCAGTAGTCGCCCCAGGCGAGCAGCCAGTAGGGCGTGGTGTCGGCGTGGTAGAAGGCGTAGGGGAAGTCGTCGAACCAGCGGACGTGGGCGGCGCCCTGGGAGATCTCGTGGGGGATCTTCCCGTCGGCGCGCTGGTAGCGGGCGAAGAACTCGAGCCCCTGGCGCGCGAGCGCGAACTGTCCGGCCGAGCTCATGCCGAGGGCGTTGATCGAGGCGTCGCCGCCGAAGTACCAGCCGAATCCGGGCCGGGTCCCCCGCGCCCCGCTCGGCCCGTACCCCGCCACCGGGCCGCACCCGAGCTCGGGATTGCAGGCCAGCGCCTCGTCGAGGTTGACCGCGGCCCAGCGCACCGCCAGATCGAACCGGGGGTCGGGGGTCTCCACCCACATCGAGGAGTCGAGCACCCGGGCGGCGTGGGCCACGCGGGCGGCGTAGAGGGCGGGAATCTCGGCGAGGACCCGGCGATAGATCGCCTTCACCGAGTCCCGGGGAGCGGTGGCGCCGACCATCACGATCGGGATGCCGGCGGCGCGCACCGGCGTGAGCCGGCCGGCGGGCTCGCCGGGGCGCGGCATCGGTACGGGGCCCTGGTCCCCCACGGCGATCCGGATCTGGCTCGGCGCCTCGGGCACCGCGTGCGACGGCTGGTTGGTGGCCCAGGTCGCGTAGGGGCTCCCGACGTAGCCGTTCACCCTGCGCCGGCTCTCGGAGAGCAGGAACGCCTTCTCCCGATCGTCCCAGACCACGTACTGCCCGCCGAAGGAGGCGGGCCAGGCGTACTGGAGGTCGCTCTGGAACTCGGCGATGATCTCGATCGGGCGGATGGCGTCGACCTCGAGGACCGAGACCACCGCCGGCTCCTCCAGCGGGGCGAAGATCCGCTGCCGGACGGTGAACGCCGAGTGGGCGTAGGTGATGGTGACGCCGGCGGGGGAGACCTCCACCCGGCGGGCGACGTCCCGCCCCGCGATCGGCTCGGCGTAGAGGGGGATCTGGAAGCGGAGCTCGAAGTCATGGAGCAGCTTGATCGGCCAGGTCCAGACTTCGAAGCCCCCCTGCTCCGTCCCCATGGCGATGGATCGGCGGCCCACCGCGGCGACGTATGCCCCGGGGCGCGCCGGGCCGGTCAAGTCGACCGGCGAGGCCACCCACGCGATGGGGGTGGGCCGGGGCTCGGTATCGGCGGTCGGGCGGTCGGCCGCCTGAGCCACCGCTCGCACCGACGGGGCCGAAACGCCGAGGGCGAGGAGGACCAGCGGCATCGGGGAGCGGCCGGGGTGGAAGGGCACGCAGGACTCCGCGGAGAGGGGGGTTGGTCGCGACCGGCGAGCTAACAGGTTGCTCCGCAACAAGTTACGAGAAAGGAGCCGAGCCGTCCAGGGGCGGCGGCTCGTTATGCATCGCCTTGCGGAAGATGGCGAGACGTGCATGTTATATCAGTCATCACGCGCAGGCGCGTTGCGCCTCACCCTGTGCGGCGGGTCGAGCCGCATCGCACCAGGAGGACTGAGCATGAGCCCCTTCTACGATCTGGAGATGGGTTGGTCCGGTTCGGGGTGGATGGATCCGGTGCCGATGCCGGGACCGGAGCCGATGGCGCCGCCGCCCACGCCGGCGGTGTCGACGCCCCCGGCGACCAACCAGACGGGCGGGATGGAGGCGC
>DATLZT010000231.1:0-18489 GCA_035573835.1 Gemmatimonadales bacterium | reverse complement strand
CGCGGCCAAGCCGGTGCCGCTCCGGTACACGGTGAACGGCACCGTCATGCGGGTCGACCTGCCCGACCCCCTTCCCCCGAAGGGCAAGGTGGTGCTGGACATCGCCTGGTCGTTCCCCTTCGGGCCCAACACCAACCGGATGGGGCTCGAGCTCATCGACGGGAGCTACATCTACGAGGTGGCGCAGTGGTATCCGCGGATGGCGGTGTACGATGACGTCCGCGGCTGGAACACCGAGCAGTACCTCGGGCAGGGCGAGTTCTACCTCGAATACGGCCGGTTCGACGTGAGCCTCACCGTCCCGGCCGACATGCTCGTCGCCGCCACCGGCGTGCTCCAGAACCCCGAGGCGGTCCTCACCCCCACCCAACGGGCGCGGCTCGCCCGGGCGCGGCGCAGCGACTCGACGGTGGTGATCCGGGGGAAGGACGAGATCGACCACCCCGCGTCCCGACCCGCCGCCCGGGGTGGCACCCTCACCTGGCGCTTCGTGGCCGACAGCGTCCGCGACTTCGCCTGGGCGGCGGCGCGCCACTTCATCTGGGACGCGGCCGGCGCCAACG
The DNA here is from genome assembly GCA_035573835.1 of Gemmatimonadales bacterium. Taxonomy (GTDB): domain Bacteria; phylum Gemmatimonadota; class Gemmatimonadetes; order Gemmatimonadales; family GWC2-71-9; genus DATLZT01. Next base: position 17,926 of record DATLZT010000231.1, on the reverse strand, counting down.
GCGGCAAGGTGCTCGCCATGAGCTTCTATCCGCCCTCGGCCGACTCGATCTGGCAGGAGTCCACCCAGTACGTGAAGTTCGCGGTGGAGAACTACTCCGCCTGGTATCCCTACCCCTACCCCGTCGCGATCAACGTCAACGGGATCGAGGGCGGCATGGAGTACCCGATGATCGTGTTCTGCCACAACCGGACCGACGCCCGGGCGCTCTTCAGCGTGACCGACCACGAGATCGGCCACACCTGGTTCCCGATGATCGTGGGGAACAACGAACGGCTCCATCCCTGGATGGACGAGGGATTCAACACCTTCCAGAACTACTACAACTGGGAAAAGAAGTACCCCGGCGCCTTCAACCGCAGGGGCAATCCGAACCTCTACCTGCAGTTCGTCCGCACCGGCCGCGAGCAGCCGGCCATGACCCCGGCCGACCGGATATTCGGCAATCTCGGCATCGTGGCGTACACCAAGCCCGGGCTCGGGCTCATCCTGCTGCGGGAGAAGATCGTGGGACGGGAGCGATTCGACCCGGCCTTCCGGGAGTACATCCGCCGCTGGGCCTACAAGCACCCCACGCCGGCCGACTTCTTCCGCTCGATGGAGGACGGCGTGGGGGAGGACCTGAGCTGGTTCTGGCGCAGCTGGTTCCACACCACCGAGACCCTCGACCAGGCGGTCGACTCGGTGGGCGTGGTGACGGACTCGGCGGGACGGGTGACCTCCAAGGTGTACCTCAGGAACGCCGGTCCCATGGTGATGCCGGTCGAGCTGGACCTCCTCTTCGACGACGGCACCGGCGAGCGGCTCGCGCTCCCGGTCGAGATCTGGTACGCGGGCGACCGCTACACCGCCGTCGTTCCGGGCCCCAAGCGGGTGGTGTCGGCCACGGTCGCGGCGGACCCGCTCTGGCCCGACGTGGAACGCGGCAACAACCGCTGGCCGGTGGTGCCGGGGATGCCGGCCACCCCCTGAGCGCACGATCCCCGGGCGCGACACGCCGCCGGGCCGCCCGACCCATGGTCGGGCGGCCCGGTTCGCATGGGCGAGCGGCCGCTCAGAGCCCCGACGGCCGGAGCTGCCAGAGCCCGCTCTCCATGTCGCTGGCATAGAGCGAGCCGTCGGAGAGCTGGACGCCCCAGGTATAGGTGTTCTGGGCGCCGCCCGGCTGCACCCGGGCGAGCTCCCGGGCCGCCAGGTCCCCGCTCAAGGTGCCGGAGACGTCGAGCGCCACCACCCCGCCGTTGTAGAAGGCGGCGTAGAGGATCTCCTTCTCCTCGTCCATCCAGAAGTTGTGGGCCCCCGCGACCATGTTCCTCCGGTCGTCCCGCATCCGGTAGAACCCCACCTCGACCGGGTGGGCCAGGTCGGAGACGTCGACCACCCGAATGTCGCCCGAGGACGTCGAGCCGATCGAACCGGACCCCTCCTGCCCCACGAAGAGGTACCGCTTCTCGCCGGTGTTCGGGTTGTGGAACCACCAACCGTTGTGGACCGCCGGCTCCCGCACCTCGCCACTGCCCGTCACGATGCGGCTGATCTCGACCGGGTTGCTGGGGGAGCCGCCCCTCCCACCGCCCCCGATGTCGTAGATGATCACCCCGGTGTTCCAGGCGAAGGCGAAGACGATGCCGTCCCGTACGAAGGTGTCGTGCAAGCCGTAGTGCTCGGGAATCGCCTGGGACTTCACCACCGTCGGCGAGGCGGGATTGGACAGATCGTAGATCAGGAGCGCCGCGCCGCTCGGGTTCTTGGCCGTGAAGGCGTAGAGCTTGCCCCCCACCGCGGCCAGGGTGCCGGTATGCAGCCCGGTGCTCACCTGGTGATTGGCGATGTGGGTGGGATTGGCCGGGTCGGCCAGGCCGTAGACGTGGAGCCCCGCGTTCGGCCCCCCCTCGGCGGTGAAGACGAGGAGCGAGCCGTCGGGCGAGACCTGGACGTCGCTCACGGCGGAAATCCCGCTCACGACGACGGTGTTGACCAGTGTGGGGGCGCCGTTGGCGTCGAGCCGCCACACCTTGACCGCGTTCCCCGGCTGGCTCCGGAAGCCCCAGGTCCCGGTGTACGCGTAGCCGTCCTGGACCCAGAGATCGGAGCCGAACCGCTCCGGCACGTTGTTCCCACCACCTGCCACCACCAGCTCCGCGGTGGCGGTGAGCGTGAAGGTGACCGGCGAGCCCGGGAGCCCGTCGACGCTCGCGGTGACGGTGTTCGCCCCGCCGTCCGGGCCCAAGGTGTAGCTCACCGAGGAGCGTCCGTTGTCGCCGGTGGTGGTGCTGGTGGCGGAGAGTTGCCCGCCCCCGGCGGTCACCGCCCAGGTCACCGTGGCGCCGGTGAGGGGGGCGCCGGCGTCGTTCCGGGCCTCGATCACGAGCGGGAGCGGCAGCGCGCTCCCGGCGGGGCCCGACTGGTTGTTACCGCCCACGATCCGGAGTCCCGGCGCGGCGGCAACCGCCGTAACGGTGAACGAGACCGGGGACCCCGTCGCACCGCTCACCGCGGCATCGACCCGCTGCTGGCCGAGCGCGGGCCCCACCGTGTAGCTCGCGGTGGCGACGCCGTCCTGGCCGGTGGTCGAGCTCGCGGCGATCGACCCGCCACCGCTCACCACGCTCCAGGAGACCGTGACCTCCGGCACCGGCGCGCCGGCGCCGTCGGTCACCCGGACGGCGAACGGCTCGGCCAGCCCCTCGCCCGGCACGCCCTGCTGCCCGTTCCCCCCGGCGAGCGCGAGCGTGAGGGCGTGCGTGTCCGGGCCGCCGTCGTCGCCGCCGCAGCCGGCCAGGGCGATCGCACCGAGCCCGAGGAGCGGCAGCAGCCGGCGAGCGAGCGAGAGGGGAGTCATGTCGGTCACCTCGGTCGATGGTGGTCGTCAGTGCCGGTGGGCGCCGTGTGCCGGTTGGGCGGCGGCGCCGTAGCGTCCCATGCGATGCCCGTCCATGCCCCAGCCGATCCGGACGCCCAGGCTCGCGGACCAGAACCTGTCGCGCCCGTAGAACGTTTCCGGATCGAAGACCCCGTCGTCCACCTTCGCCGCGCGGGCGAAGCTCGCCTCGACGAACGGCGCGAGCTCGAGCGCGCCGAGGCGGGGCCGGACGTCGTGCCGGTACCCCAGGGTGTGGATCGTCCAGCGGGTGACGCCGAGAATCACGTTCTCGATGTGGGGCCGGGGCGAACGGAAGAGGTCGAACGCCCGGTGCTCCTCGGGGCGCTCGGTGCGCTCCAACCGGTAATAAGGACGATGGGGCCCGATCCGGATTGCACCTTCCACCAGGACGGTCTCGAACTCGAAGAATCCCCCCGCCTCGGAGGTGCGGGCCCACTCGACCAGCCCGTACACCGGAACGCCCCGCAGCGGTCCGCTCCAGCGGGCCGAGGCGCTCCACTTGGTCTGCTCGATGCCGCCGCCGGGCCGGTGCTCCGGGGAGAAGACATCCGCGTGGGACAGCTGCAACTCGAGCCGGTCGACCGGATGGACGGTGAGCCGGGCGGCCCACGAGTCCCCGAACCGATGCAGGTTGGGCCACCGTCCCGGGCGGTCCGGCTCGTCCCCGTTGAAGACCGCCGCCTCGGCCACCACCGGTCCGTACCGCGCCGCGCCGAGTGCGAGCGCCCGCTCGAGGATCTGGCTCAGGTGGTGGTTGACCGGGTAGCGCAGCGGCGGGCGGGACATCGGGTCGTCGGTGCCGAACGGGACGAACCCCTTCCCCAGCGCGAGCGAGAGATCCAGCCGTCCGTCCCGCGAGCCGAGGAGGTCACGCCCGACGAGGAGCAGCTCGTGGACGTAGGTATGCGGGTGACGGCGGTCGACGAACCCTTCCCCCCAGACGCCGATCGCGAGCTCGCCATCCGGCACGGTCCACCCGTCGAGGTTGAAGCTCCCGCGGACCGCGAAGCGCCCGCCGGGGGTGGCCGCCTCGAGCGTCACGAGGGGGTGGACCACCCGCACCTCGCCCAACGAGCCGCGGCCGGGGATCGGATCCAGGTGGGTGTACGCCACCACCGCCTGCGCCGTCACCTCGAGTGCCGGGGCGGTTTCCTGCGCCCCGAGCGGGTCGGCGAACGGCCTGGCGACGAGGGAGCCCGCGGCGAGCGCGACCAGGAGAGGCCGTGCGCCCTTCGCGCGGGACGACGGATGCATCGGTCGGGTTCCTCCACGAGAGACCATCCGGGCGGGACGATCGGGCCCGGTTCCGGCGCACGGCGGGCGGGCGGCGCCGCCGGGCGGCGCGGTGCCACGACCATAAGAACCCCCGGCCGGCCCGTACGGTTACATCGACCGTGTCCGGACCGGCCGGGGCCGAGGGATCGGGAAGCTGGGGGCGAGGCGGCTGGCCGGGCGCCTCACGACCCGGGCGGGCCGGCGGCGTGGGGGTGCGGGCTCACTCCCCGCCGGCCGCGACCCGCTCCGGCCGGGCCGTCAAGGTGGCGGTGAGGAAGTCCCGGTGCATCCGGGCGATCCAGTCGATGCTGATCTCCTTGGGGCAGGCCTCCTGGCACTCGCCGTGCCAGGTGCACCCGCCGAACCCCTCGGCGTCCATCTGGGCCACCATGCTGAGCGCCCGCCGATAGCGCTCCGGCTGGCCCTGGGGCAGGAGGCCGAGGTGGCCGATCTTGGCCGAGGTGAAGAGCATCGCCGAGGCGTTGGGGCAGGCCGCCACGCAGGCGCCGCAGGCGATGCACTGCGCCGCGTCCATCGCGGACTCGACCGTGTCCTTCGGGATCGGGATCGCGTTGGCGTCCTGCGGGCTCCCGGTGGAGACGCTGATGTAGCCCCCTGCCTGGATGATCCGGTCGAACGCGCTCCGGTCCACCACCAGGTCCTTGATGACCGGGAACGGGCGGGCCCGCCAGGGCTCGATGTAGATGGTGTCGCCGTCCTTGAACGCGCGCATGTGGAGCTGGCAGGTGGCGGTCGCCTTCCAGGGGCCGTGCGCCACCCCGTTGATCATCATCCCGCAGGAGCCGCAGATCCCCTCGCGGCAGTCGTGATCGAACGCGATCGGCTCTTCCCCCTTCGAGATCAGCTCCTCGTTCACCACGTCCAACATCTCGAGGAACGACATGTCGGGGTTGATGTCGCGGGCCTCGTAGCGCACCATCCGCCCCTCGGCGTCGGGGCCCGGCTGGCGCCACACGTAGAGCGTCAGGTTCATGGCGGCGTCGGGGTTGGTCACTTGTACGACCGCTGGGCCAGCTTCACGTTCTCGAAGACCAGCGGCTCCTTGTGGAGCGCCGGCATCCGGTCGTCGCCCTGGTACTCCCAGGCGGCCACGTAGGCGTAGTTGGCGTCGTCCCGGAGCGCCTCGCCGTCCGGGGTCTGGTACTCCTCCCGGAAGTGGCCGCCGCACGACTCGTTCCGGTGCAGGGCGTCGAGGCACATGAGCTCGGCGAACTCGAGGAAGTCCGCCACCCGGCCGGCCTTCTCGAGCTGCTGGTTGAGCTCCTCGCCGTCGCCCAGCACCTTGACGTTCTCCCAGAACTCCTGGCGGATCTCGGGGATCTTGCGGAGCGCGTGCCGGAGCCCGGTCTCGTTCCGCGCCATGCCGCAGTAGTCCCAGAGGAGCTTCCCCAGCTCCCGATGGATCGAGTCCACCGTCCGCGTGCCGCGGATCGACAGCAGCCGCTTGACCCGCTCCCGGACGGCGCACTCGGCCTCGCGGAAGGCCGGGTGATCGACATCGACCTTCGCGAGCGGCGCGCCGGCGAGGTAGTCCCCGATCGTGAGCGGGAGGATGAAGTAGCCGTCGGCCAGCCCCTGCATCAGCGCGCTCGCGCCGAGCCGGTTGGCGCCGTGGTCGGAGAAGTTGGCCTCACCGATCACGTGGAGGCCCGGGATGGTGCTCATCAGGTTGTAGTCCACCCAGAGCCCGCCCATGGTGTAGTGGACGGCCGGGTAGATCCGCATCGGCACCTGGTACGGGTCCTCGTCGGTGATCCGCTGGTACATCTGGAACAGGTTGCCGTACCGCTCGCGGATCTTCTCCACCCCGAGGCGGCGGATGGCGTCGGAGAAGTCGAGGTAGACCCCCAGCCCGCCGGGGCCCACGCCCCGCCCCTCGTCGCAGACCTCCTTGGCGCTCCGCGAGGCGATGTCCCGCGGGGCGAGGTTGCCGTAGCTCGGGTACTTGCGCTCGAGGTAGTAGTCGCGCTCGCTCTCCGGGATCTCGTGCGGCGGCCGGGTGTCGCCCTTCCGCTTGGGCACCCACACGCGGCCGTCGTTCCGGAGCGACTCGCTCATCAGGGTGAGCTTGGACTGGTAGTTCCCGCTCACCGGGATGCAGGTGGGATGGATCTGGGTGTAGCAGGGGTTCGCCAGCGCGGCGCCCCGCTTGTAGGCCCGCCAGATCGCGGTGGCGTTGCTCGCCTTCGCGTTGGTGGAGAGATAGAAGATGTTGCCGTACCCCCCGGTGGCGAGGACGACGGCGTCCCCCACGTGGGACGCGATCGTCCCCGTCACCAGGTTGCGGGTGACGATGCCCCGGGCCCGGCCGTCGATCACGACCAGGTCGAGCATCTCGGTGCGGGGGTACATCGTCACCGTCCCGAGGGCCACCTGCCGCATGAGCGCCTGGTAGGCGCCCAAGAGGAGCTGCTGCCCGGTCTGCCCCCGGGCATAGAACGTCCGGGAGACCTGGGCCCCGCCGAACGACCGGTTGGCCAGGAGGCCGCCGTACTCCCGCGCGAACGGCACCCCCTGCGCCACGCACTGGTCGATGATGTTGACGCTCACCTGCGCCAGGCGGTAGACGTTCGCCTCGCGGGCCCGGAAGTCGCCGCCCTTGATGGTGTCGTGGAAGAGCCGCCAGACGCTGTCGCCGTCGTTCTGGTAGTTCTTGGCGGCGTTGATCCCGCCCTGCGCCGCGATGCTGTGCGCCCGGCGGGGGGAGTCGTGGAACGAGAAGCACTTCACCTGGTAGCCGAGCTCGCCGAGGGTCGCGGCCGCGGACGCGCCGGCGAGCCCCGACCCGACGACGATGATGGTGTACTTCCGCTTGTTGGCGGGGTTCACCAGCTTCAGCTCGGCGCGGTGCCGGTCCCACTTCTGCTCCAGCGGGCCGGCCGGGATCTTCGAGCGGAGTTCCATGGTCGCCTCGTCCTGGGATCCGGGGTCAACGCACCAGCCGGACCGCCACCGCGATCGGGATCGCCGCGAAGCCCACCGAGACGATCACCGCCAACACGGTCGCGACCGTGCGGAGGCCCCGGGCATAGCCCGGATGCTCCAGCCCGAGGGTGCGCAGCATCCCCCAGACGCCGTGGTAGAGGTGCAACCCGAGCGCCACCATCGCCGCGAGGTACAGGACCACGAAGTACCAGCGGCGGTATGCGGCCACCACGTTGTCGTAGACCTCGGCGTGCACGAAGGGCCGGTTCGGGTTGATCACCCCGAACGTGAAGTTCGCGAGGTGGAGCACGATGAACAGGAGGAGGAAGACGCCGCCCCAGCGGATCGTCCGGGCCGCCACCGTCGAGGCCTGCGGCTCCTTGCGGACGTACCGCCGCGGCCGCGCGCCCAGGTCGAGCCGGGTGAGCTGGTAGGCCGCCGTCACGTGGAGCACCAGCGACACCAGAAGGACGATCCGCAGGGCCCAGAGCCCCCCGCCCAACCCCTGGAGGAACCGGGCGTAGGCGTTGAGCTTCTCCTCACCCCCGAGCCAGGGCAGCGCCTGCAGGTTGCCGAGCATGTGCGCCACCACGAAGCCGACCAGCACCAGCCCGGTCAGGGCCATGACGATCTTCTTGCCGATCGTCGAGCGCCAGAAGAGCCGAGCGCGGGTCACAGGGCCCCCATCGTCTCCCGGACCGCGGCCGCCGACTTGTGCAGGGCCGTCCGCTCCTCGTCCGAGAGCTCGATCTGCACGATCTGCTCCAGCCCCCCCCGCCCCAGCTTGCAGGGCACCCCGCAGAAGACGTCCCTGAGCCCGAATTCCCCCTGGAGCCAGGCCGAGCACGGGAGGATCCGCTTCTTGTCCAGCGCGATCGCCTCGGCCATCTGCACCGCCGCCGCGCTCGGCGCGTAGTAGGCCGAACCGGTCTTGAGGTACGACACGATCTCGGCCCCGCCGTTCCGGGTCCGGTCCACGATCTTGTCCAGCCTGGCCCGGTCGATGAGCTGCGTGATCGGGATGCCGGAGACCGTGGTGTACGAGATCAGGGGGACCATCGTGTCGCCGTGGCCCCCCAGCACCATCGCCTGGATGTCCTCCACCGAGACGTCGAGCGCCTCGGCGAGGAACGCCCGGTACCGCGCCGTGTCGAGCACGCCGGCCATCCCGATCACCCGCTCCCGGGGGAAGCCGGTGGCCTGCATCGCCACGTAGCACATGACGTCGAGCGGATTGGAGACCACGATCACGATCGCCCCGGGCGCCACCCGCTTGATCTGCTCCGACACCGACCGCACGATGCCGGCGTTGGTCTTGACCAGGTCGTCCCGACTCATCCCCGGCTTCCGGGCGATGCCCGCCGTCACGATGAAGAGCTCGGAGCCCTCGGCGGCCTCGTAGCCGTTGGTGCCGATCACCCGGGCGTCGAACCCCTCGATCGGGGCCGACTGCCACTGGTCGAGCCCCTTGCCCTGGGGGATCCCCTCCACCACGTCCACCATCACCACCGTGCGGGCCAGATGCTTCTCGGCGACCCGCTGCGCCGCGGTCGCTCCGACGTTGCCCGCGCCGACCACCGTGATCTTCTGGAGCATGCGTCTCGCTCGTTCGGGTGCGTGGATGAGGGCGCTCGCGCGCCCGGAAGCGGGAACCTTCGGGCGACAAAACTAGCCGCGCCCCCCCGCCCCTCCAAGAGCCCGGCGGTGACCGGACCTAGCCGTGGCGACCCCGCCGCGGGCGCCGGCGCGCGGGCTCCCCCGCCACGCCGGCCCCGGCCGGGAGTTCGGCCGGCCGGCGGGATGGCGTCCCCCCGTTCAACCCCGGCTCGCTCCACCCGGTCCGCCGGAGCGCCTCGTAGAGCACGATCCCAACGGCCGTGGCCAGATTGAGGCTCCGCACCGGGCCGGTCATCGGTATCCGATAGCAGCGGTCGGGATACTTCTCGAGGATGCGCTCCGGCATCCCCTCGGTCTCGTTGCCGAAGATGAGACAGCTGTTCGGCCGGTAGGGCGCCTCCCAGTAGCTCCGGCTCCCCTTGGCCGAGAAGTAGAGGCAGCGCTCCCGGTCCATCGCGTCGCGGAACGCCCGCCAGTGGGGATGCACCCAGAGGTCGACCGCGTCCCAGTAGTCGAGCCCGGCGCGCCGGAGGCTGGCGTCGTCCAGGGAGAAGCCCACGGGCTCGATGAGGTGGAGTGAGGTGTCGGTGGCCGCGCACAGACGCGCGATGTTGCCGGTGTTCGGCGGGATCTGGGGCTCGATGAGCGCGATGTGGAGCGGCATGGTCCGGGATTCCCTGGATCACCCCCCGCGGGTGTGCATCTCGCGGCGCGGGTCCGCCCGCAAGCCGCCGAGCTCGTAGAGGGGGCCGCGCCGCGGGAGCGCCGCGCGCAGCTCGGCGCCGCGGTCGGTCCGCTCCCGCCACCCCTCGGCCACGATCTGGGCCAGCGCCTCGTCGCTCGCGCCGAGGCGGAGCGGCTCCCGCAGGTCGATCCCCCGCTCTGCGTACAGGCACCGGTACCAGGTGCCATCGGCCGTCACCCGGCTCCGGTCGCAGCGCCGGCAGAACGGGGCGGTGGTCGACGCGATGATGCCGAAGACGGTCCCGTCCGGCAGTGCGAACCGGTCCGCCGGCGCGGCCCCGCCCGATCCGAGCGGCACGATCGGCCCGTAATGCCGGCTCAGCCGGTCGAGGATCTCCCGCCGCGAGACGACCTGGTCCATCGACCACCCGGTAGCGCCCCCCACGTCCATGTACTCGATGAACCGGACCTCGGCGTCGCGGACGCGGGCGAACTCGATCAGGTCGACCAGCTCGTCGTCGTTGAAGCCCCGCAGCACCACCGTATTGAGCTTGATGCGCTGGAACCCCGCCGCCCGCGCGGCGTCGATGCCCGCCACGATATCGCGGTGCCGGGTGGTCCGGGCGAACCGCTCGAGCCGGTCGGGGCGCAAGGTGTCGAGACTCACCGTCACCCGCCGGAGCCCGGCCGCCCGGAGCGCGTCGGCGTGCCGGGCCAGCAGGAGGCCGTTGGTGGTCATCGCGAGGTCGGTCACGCCCTCGTGGCGCGCCAGCATCCGCACCAGCTCCGGCAGCCCGTGGCGCAGGAGCGGCTCGCCGCCGGTGAGTCGGAGCTTGGTTGCCCCGAGGCCGACGAAGACGCGCACCAGCCGGTCGAGCTCCTCGAAGGTGAGGATCGATTCCCGCGGGAGCCAAACGTACTCCGCCTCCGGCATGCAGTACCGGCACCGCATATTGCACCGGTCGGTCACCGAGAGCCGGAGGCTCTCCAGCGGGCGGCCGAGGCGGTCGAGGACGGGCCGCCGGGCGGCGGGGGCGGAGCTCGCGGTCACGCGTTCGCTCCGGGCGCCAGCGCCGCCGCGGGAGCCTCCGGCCGCCGGGCGGTCGGATCGACCCATTCGACATGCCCGTCGGCGTAGAACTCCTTCTTCCAGATCGGCACGCGGCGCTTCACCTCCTCGATCACGTAGCGGCAGGCGGCGAAGGCCTCGTCCCGATGGGCCGAGCCGGCCGCCACCGCCACCGCGACGTCGCCGACGGCGAGCTCGCCGATGCGATGCCGGAGCGCCACCGCCACCGGCCAACGCCCGAGCGCCTCGTCGACGATCCGGCGGCATTCCGCCTCGGCCATTGGCTCGTAGGCCGAATACTCGAGGCGGATCACGCCCCGGCCGTCCTGGTGGTCCCGCACCGCGCCGACGAACAGGCTGATCCCGCCGTGGCCCCGCGCCGCCACCTCGGCGAGCAGCGCGGCCGCATCGATCGGATCGCGTGTGAGGTAGGTCATCTCACCCTCCGGCCACGGGCGGCAGCAGCGCGACCTCGTCCCCCGCCGCGACCCGGGCATCCAGCTTCACATGGCGCAGGTTGAGCGCGCAGACCGGCCGCGGGGGCAATCGACCGGCCTCCGGCAGGGTGGCCCGGACCCGCTCCAGCACCTCGGCCACGGTGGCCCCGGCGGGAACCATGAGATCCACCGCCTCGCGCCCCATGAGCTCGGCGTAGCGGGCGAAGAACAGGACCCGCACCGAGACGTCCGAAGTCATGGCAGGAGACATATTTCCAAACATACCGGCGGTGCCGACCGTCCTCAACGCCGCCCATCCGGTCAACTGCCCTCCGGGAGCGTCGGTGGGCTTGTACCCGGGTCCCAGAAAACGAAAAGGAGCCGCACGGGGCGGCTCCCACGCACACTGCTCGGGCTCTGGCTCAGGCGGACGGCTCGACCGGCTGGTTGTCGCTCGCGGCCTGGGTGGCCCCCTGCTCCTCCGCCTCCGCCACCAACGCGCGCAACTCCTTGCTGGGCTTGAAGACCGGCACCGGACGCGCCGCCACCTCGACCGGATCGCCGGTACGGGGGTTACGGGCCATGCGGGTCTTCCGACGGCGGATCTTGAAGGTGCCGAAGCCGCGGACCTCGATGTTCTGCTGGTTCTTCAGGGCCTCCTTCACGGCATCGAGGAAGGCATCCACCACCCTCGCGCAGTCCTTCTTGGAGATCATCGGCCCCGCGGTCCGCGCGATGGAGTTGGTTACCTGTTCGACGAGATCAGCCTTGGTCATTGAGTCCCCCGCAGGGTAAGACGCTGGAGGCCCGGAACCGGCCCGGGTTCAAAGCTGATACTACGAGCTTACCTGTTGAGTGTCAAGGGGTTGGCGCGTCGGTCCCGACCCGCTGGCGGAGCGCTTCCATGAACTCCGCGAAGTGGGGATAGGCGTCGTGCGGGCCGGGCGAGGCCTCGGGATGATACTGTACCGCGAAGATCGGCAGCTCCCGGTGGCGAAGCCCCTCCACCGTCCCGTCATTCAGGTTGAGGTGGGTGACCTCCAGCGCCGGGGCGCCGGGGACCCCACGCTCGTTCCCCTCCACCGCGAAGCCGTGGTTTTGGGAGGTGATCAATACCCGGCCGGTGTCGAGATCCCGCACCGGGTGGTTGCCGCCCCGGTGCCCGTAGGGGAGCTTGACGGTCCGGCCGCCGAAGGCGAGGCCGATGAGCTGATGGCCCAGGCAGATGCCGAAGGTCGGCAGCCCAGACTCGCTCAGCTCGCGGATCGTCTGGCGGGCATAGCCGATGGCAGCGGGATCGCCCGGGCCGTTCGAGATGAAGAGCCCGTCCGGTTGGAGATCCCGCACCCGGTCAGAAGGGGTGTCGGCCGGGACGACCGTCACGCGGCAGCCGCTCGCCACCAGCATCCGGACGATGTTCCGCTTCATGCCGAAGTCATAGGCCACCACGTGGGGGCCTCCGGTTCCCTCGGTCCAGACCGCGCGGCTCGAGGCCCGGGAGGCGAGGTCCAGCCCCTCCATCGAGGGGGAGGCGAGGAGCCTGGCCTGGAGCTCGGCCGACGGCTCGGGCCCCTCCGCCACGACGCCCCGCATCGCCCCCCGCTCCCGGATGTGCCGCGTGAGGCGTCGGGTATCGACGCCTTCGATGACCGGGACGCCCGCCGCCTGGAGCCACTCCCCCAGCGAACGGTCGGCGCGCCAGTTGGAGGGACGCCGCGCCAGCTCCCGCACCACCACGGCGGAGACCTGCGGGGCGCCCGATTCCATGTCCTCCGGATTCACGCCGTAGTTCCCGATCATCGGGGCGGTCATCACGACGATCTGCCCCAGGTAGCTCGGGTCGGTGAAGGTTTCCTGGTAGCCGCTCAGGCTGGTGGTGAAGACGACTTCCCCGAAGGCGGGAACGAACGGCCAGGGCGCGGTCCCGGCGTACCAGGTACCGTCCTCCAGCAAGACGAAGGCGGGGCGATCCGTCATCCGGTCACCCCGCGACTCGCTCGCCCCATCGACTCACTTCCCCGTGTCCGGGGCGGCGGCGCCGGGCGCCGCCGGGTTGGTGGCGGGGGCCTGGGGCGCCGCCTGCCCCGAGGGCTGGGTCCCGGGCGGCTGGGTCCCGAGCGGGAGCGGCGCGGTCTGGGCCGGGGGCGTGGTGGCGCGGAGCCGCTGCTGGACCTCGCTCGCGCCGGGCGCGCGGTTGACCGACATGAGCGAGAGCACGAGCGAGAGGAACAGGAAGATCCCGCCGCACCACCAACTCAGGGTGTGGAGCAGCGTCACCGCCTGGCGCCCGCCCACGACCATGTCGGTGGAGGTGCCGCCGGCGCCGCCGAGCGAGGCGAGCCCGCCCCCCTGGCCGGCCTGGAGGAGGACGACGGCGGCGAGGAGCAGCGCGTCGAGGATGAGCAGAATGAGCACCACGTAGTACATGAGAGCCCCCGAGGTCGGGCGGAAGCATAACCCCTTGCGCGGCAAGAGGGAAGAGGGCTCGGGCGACTCCCCCTGGCCCGGTCTTACGCCTCACCCCGCCGGCCGGTACGTCCCCCACACCCCTCGCAAGGTGTCGCTGATCTCGCCCAGGGTGGCGCGGGCCCGCACCGCCTCGAGGATGGGGGGCATGAGCGGATCCGTCCCGCCCGCCGCGCCGGCAAGCGCCTCCAGCGCCCGCCGCACCGCCGCCCCGTCCCGCCGGCGCCGGGCCTCGGCGAGCCGCTCCTTCTGCCGCCGCTCGAGCGCTGGGAAGTTCGGCGTCTCGATCGTGGGAGGCGGCGCCTCGTCGGTGAAGCGGTTCACCCCGACCACCACCACCTCGCCGGACTCGACCGCCCGCTGGTGCTCGTACGCGCTCCGGGCGATCGCCTCCTGGAAGAAGCCGCACTCGATGGCCCGCGCCGCCCCGCCCAGTCGGTCCACCTCCTCGACGAGCCGGCGCGCCTCCCGCTCGATCGCGTCGGTGAGCGACTCGACGTAGTAGCTCCCGGCCAGCGGGTCGATGGCGCGGTTCAGCCCGCTCTCGTAGGCGAGGACCTGCTGGGTCCGGAGCGCGAGCGTGGCCGCCTCCGCCGACGGCAGCGCCAGCGCCTCGTCGTAGCCGTTGGTATGGAGCGACTGGGTGCCGCCCAGCGTCGCGGCCAGCGCCTGGACCGTCACGCGGACCACGTTGTTGAGCGGCTGCTGCGCGGTGAGCGTCACCCCCCCGGTCTGGGTGTGGAACCGGAGCCGGCAGGTGGCGTCGTCGGCCCCGAACCGCTCCCGCGCGAGCCGGGCCCAGAGCCGCCGCGCGGCCCGGAACTTGGCCGCCTCCTCGAAGAGATCGTTGTGCGCGGCGAAGAAGAACGAGAGCCGGGGACCGAACGTCCCCAGTGGGATGCCGGCGTCGAGCGCGCGGCGCACGTACTCGCACGCATTGGCGAGGGTGAACCCGACCTCCTGCACCGCCGTGGCGCCGGCCTCCCGCATGTGGTAGCCGCTGATCGAGATCGGGTTGAAGTTCATCCCCGACTCGGCCACGAAGCGGAAGACGTCGGTGACCAGCCGGAGCGACGGCTCCGCCGGATAGATGTACGTCCCCCGGGCGATGTACTCCTTGAGGATGTCGTTCTGGACCGTCCCGGCGAGCTTCTCCCGCGGCACCCCCTGCTCTTCCCCCACCACCACGTACATCGCGAGGAGGATCGGCGCCGTGGCGTTGATCGTCATCGAGGTGGAGACCCGGTCGAGCGGGATGTCCCGGAGGAGCACGGCCAGGTCGTCCACCGTGTCGATCGCCACCCCGACCCGGCCGACCTCCCCCTCGGCCATCGGGTGGTCGGAGTCGTAGCCCATCTGGGTCGGGAGGTCGAAGGCGGTGGAGAGCCCGCTCTGTCCGGCCGCGAGGAGGTGGCGGAACCGACGATTGGTCTCCTCGGCGGTGCCGAAGCCCGCGTACTGCCGCATGGTCCAGAGCCGGCCGGTGTACATCGTCGGCTGGATCCCGCGGGTGAACGGGAACCGGCCCGGCTCGCCCAGGTCGGTGGCCGGGTCGCCCCGCCAGTCTTCGGGGCCGTAGAGCGGCTTGCGCGGCAGGGTCATGGCGTCGCCGTGAGCTCCGCCCCGACCCCCTCCACCTGGCGGATCGTGTCGGCCACGTAGCCCACGTCCTCCCGGGAGCCGATCACGAGCGGGGTGCGCTGGTGGAGCTCGGTTGGGACGATGTCGAGGATCCGGTTCACGCCGTCGGTAGCGGAGCCCTGCGCCTGCTCGGCGATGAAGGCCATCGGGCTCGCCTCGTAGAGGAGCCGGAGCTTGCCCTTGGGATTCTTGGTGTCGCCGGGGTAGAGGAAGATCCCGCCGGCGATGAGGTTGCGGTGGAAGTCCGCCACCAGCGAGCCGATGTAGCGACTGTTCTTCCCCTTGATCCGGTCGGGGTAGTCGCCGTGGAAACCCCGCACGGCGGTCTGGATCCCCTTGCTCCACCGGGCGAAGTTGCTCTCGTTGACGCTGTAGTACTTGCCCACCCGCGGGGTGACGATCTGGGGATGGGAGAGGAGGAACTCGCCGATGGTCGGGTCGAGCGTGAAGCCGTGCACCCCCTGTCCCGTG
The DNA here is from genome assembly GCA_035573835.1 of Gemmatimonadales bacterium. GTDB lineage: Bacteria > Gemmatimonadota > Gemmatimonadetes > Gemmatimonadales > GWC2-71-9 > DATLZT01. The sequence continues at coordinate 2,437 of DATLZT010000231.1, read as the reverse complement.
GTGTACACCAGCATGGTGCTGGAGCCGTACATCACGTAGCCCGCCGCCACTTGCTTGCAGCCCGGCTGGAGGACGTCGGCCACCGTGCCCCGACCCTGGAGGCTCACCCGACGGTAGATGCTGAAGATCGTCCCCACCGCGCCGTTGACGTCGATGTTGGAGGAGCCGTCGAGCGGGTCGTACAGCACCGCATACTTGCCCACCGGATACTCCGGCGGCACCGGGATGATGTCGGCGTCCTCCTCCGAGGCCATGGCGCACACCCGGCCGGTGTGCTTGAGCGCGTTCTTGATGGTCTCGTTGGCGAAGACGTCGAGCTTCTGCTGCTCCTCGCCCTGCACATTGGTGGCGCCGGCGCTGCCGAGGATGTTGACCAGGCCCGCCCGCCGGAGCGCGGCGGCGATGATCTTGGCCGCGAGCGCGATGTCGTAGAGCAGGTTGGACAGCTCGCCGGTGGCCTCGGGATACTTCTGCTCCTGGTCGAGGATGAACCGCTCGATCGTGGTGACGGAGGTATTCACATGGGCTCCGAGGTTACTCCGGGGTGAGTTGAAACCGCTCCTCCCTGCCGTCGGCCGTGATGACCATCCGGCGGCCGTCGGTCGTCACGGTGACGCTGCCGTCCCGGTCGGTCCGCCAGAGCGAGACCCCGGCGCGACGCAGCCGGCCCACCGTGGCGGGCGCCGGATGGCCGTAGCGGTTGACCCCCAGGCTGATCACCGCCGCGCGGGGCCGGAGCTCGGCCAGCCACGGGGTCCCGGTCGACCCGGCCGATCCGTGATGCCCCACCTTGAGCAGGTCCACCCTCCCCACCCGCCCGGCAAGCGCCGACTCGGCCGGGAGACCGATGTCCCCGGCCAACAGCGCCTCGAAGGCGTGATACCGGACCCGCAGCACGACCGAGTCCTCGTTGAGGTCCTCGCCCCAGCGCTTCCAGGCGGTGTCGGGGTGCACGATCTCGAAATGCACCCCATCGAGGACGAATCGTTCGCCGGCGCGGACGCGACGCCACCCGACCCCGCGTGCCTCCACTCCCTCGAGGAACTCGAGGTAGAGCGGCTCGGCCACCGGCCACCCGGGCTCCAGCACCAGCCCGGTCGGGATCCGCTCCAGCAGCGCCGGCACGCCGCCGAGGTGGTCGGCGTGGGCATGGGAGACGACCACCGCCTCGACCCGACGAGCGCCGCGGCGCCGCAGGAAGGGCACCACTACCCGTCGGCCGGCGTCGGCTCGCTCGGATGCGGGGCCGGCGTCCACCACCACCCAGCGCCCTCCCGGCGTGCGGATCGCGGCCGCGTCACCCTGCCCCACGTCGAGGAAATGTAACGCGAGCCCGGAAGCCCGGAAGCGAGCGGCGCCCGCCGTGTCGAGCGCCAGCACGAGCCAGACCAGCGCCGCCGCAACCGCGCTCCAACGAACGAGCGCCACCGCCGCGACGTTGCGGGTGCCGATCCCCCAGCACGCGCCCGCCAGCACCACGACCCACGGAACCGCCGAGGCGGGCTCGGCCGGCTGGACCAGGTGGCCCCCGGGGACCGCGGCGCCCTGGATGGCCAGGAGATCGAGCAGGGCGAGGCCCCCGCCGCCGCCCGCCGCGAGCGCCTCGGCGGCGCCGGGCCATACCGGCAGCAGCACCAGGCTTGCGACGATGCCCGGCACCACCACCGCCGCGAGCGGGATGGCGACGAAGTTGAGCCCGATGCCGACGAGCGAGACGGTCCCGAGGAAGGCGGCGGTGATCGGGGCGGTGGCGAGCGTGGCGCCGATCGATGCGAAGAGTGTGCGCCACCAAACGCCGTCGCCCAGGGCGCGGTCGCTCCAGCGGGTGAAGGTCGTGGCACCCCAGAGCGCCGAGGCCGAGAGCCACGCCCCGAGGTCGCGCACGGCCCAGGGGTCGATCAGCAGGACGGCCAGACAGGAGACGGCGAGGAGCGCACCCGGCTGAACCCGACGCTGCCGGATCCGGCCGACCGCGAGGAGCGCCGCGAGCGCCGCGGCGCGGGTGGCGGGCGCGGGCCATCCCAGGAAGGCCACGTGGAGCCCCGCCGCCGCGGCGGCCCAGCCGAGCGATGCCCCCGGCCCGAGTCGCAGGAGACGCAGGCCGAGGTAGCACCACCCCACGATCAGCCCCACGTGGAAGCCCGAGATCGAGAGCAGATGCACCAGCCCCGACTCGGCGTAGCGGTCGAGGAGATCCCGGTCCACCCCGCCCCGGCGGTCCAGGACCAACATCTCGACCAGCGGCGCCCGGTCGCCGTAGAGACGCGCGATCGATTCGACGGTCCAATTCCGGATCCGGTCGGCGAGCGAAGGGTCGCTCCCCGCCCGCTCGACCCGGGCCACGGCGAGGATCCCATCGGCCCGCGCGGCGGCCGGTCCTTCCCCCCGGGGGCCGGAGAGCCACTGCCCTTCGACCCGGGCCCGGACCCCGGCCGCG